>JBJONL010000073.1:0-24480 GCA_046051865.1 Bacteroidota bacterium
ATATAGGATTGTTGGTTTAGGCATTGTTGTACACGGATTCTCGGTATGGCAACAGTACTAATTACTACTTGTAACCTTCAACACTCTACTAATCTAACAATCCAACCCTTTAATAAAAGCCTCGTGAAGCCCTTCGCGGGGCTTTTATTATGCCCTTTAGGCTAATTTTCATAGGCATGAACCGATTCATTCATAGGCATAAACTGATTGATTCATAGGCATAAACTGATTGATTCATAGGCATAAACCAATTGACGGATAGGCATAAACGGATTGACTCATGGGCATGGAATTGAAAACGGGTAATTTTTCCTTTAAAAACAGCATTTTATGGCCTAAAAAAGCGGATGATTTGTGCTGTTTTGAGGGTAATCCTGTGCGAAAAATTGGGTAATAATTACTAAAACGAATGTTGGTATTTAACTAATTTTCTTATATTTGAGATTAGTATTAAAGGTAAAAAAAATAATATAGGTTTAGATTTCCAATTTAATCGCTGATTTGTGTATTAATGCGCTCCATCAGCATTCAAAAAACACCAAATAAATAATGTATCCTATGAAGCATCTAAAAATTATCGTTATTGCTTTACTCTCTTTTATTAATATTTATGCAAACAAAGACAGAATGTCCTTGCCCAAAACTTTTGAGTTTACTTATGAAAATAAGGAGGTTATTACGTTAGATGCAAATGATTCTAAATTAAAATTTTATTCAAATGAAATTGTATCCGGAAAACGAAAAGTAAGTAAAGCTAAAATAACATTTAAAAGTGGAGAGATTTTTACAGCAATCCACAATGGTAAAAATTGGACTTCTATAAAAATATCATACAAAGAAAAAGACGTCGCGGTTCCCAGAGAAAAAGTAAAAAAAATATCTGAAATTAACTTTACGACATTGGAATTAGTTTGGTCTTCAAATCAAAACGAAGCATTTAATGCATCGTATTTCATACTTAAATTTGAACTCGGCAACATCAAGTATTTTGACAAAATACCGAGATTAAATATAAATTTTGAGAAACAGAAATATTCGAACTGCGTTATTTGGAATCCAATAGAAAACAATGCAATGCAATGGTCTGATTTTTAAAAAGAGAAATGTAAAGCAGCTAATTACAATACTTTATTGAATCAGCAACACTTATAAAACACCCCTATGAACAAAACTTTTAAGGGCGACTTTGTTCCTTTTTACTTGCGCTTATTCAAGCGATTAGCTCCTATATTTTTATTGATGTTTTTCCTTTATTTTAAAGTTACATACAGTCACACTTTTGAAGGGTTCAGGAATTACTTTTATGTCTTTATGCCCCAGCTCCGCATAGAATTTAATAGAAATGCTCCGCAAAGGTCTCCTGACTTTGCGGAATATTATTACTATTTTTGATTGATTTAGTTAGCCAATGAAAGAAGGATATGTAATTAGAGACCAATCAAAACCTCATTTTTTCACTTTAACTGTCGTGGATTGGATTGATGTTTTTTCGAGAAAAAATTATCGTGACGTAATTATTGAGTGTTTAACCTTTTGCATTAAAAACAAAGCAATGCTATTGTATAGCTATGTAATTATGAGTAATCATATCCATTTTATTATTCAATCTGATGATGGGGAATTATCAGATTTGATTAGAGATTTCAAAAAATTTACTGCCAAAACTATATTAGATAATATTAAAGTAGAACCAGAAAGCAGAAGAGATTGGATGTTGGAGCGGTTTAAATTAGCAACTGAATCCCATTCCAGAAATAAAAATTATCAGTTTTGGCAGTTGAGTAATCATGCTGAGGAGATACATTCAGAAAAATTCATGTGGTCAAAGATTGATTATATACACTTTAATCCAGTTCGTGCCGGATTAGTTTTAAGTCCGCAAGATTATATCTATTCAAGCGCATCAAATTATGTTAATAGGAGGGGTATTATTGAAGTGGATATTGTTCACAATCCAATTGTAAATGTATTGAATGCAAGTTCGTTTACTAAATATAATAGTTATGATGAGTGATGTGATATGGCGCAAAGTCAGGAGACATTTGCGCAGCGCTTCGTGTAATTATAATTATTACCAAAACGTTTTTATGAAAACGAAAAGAAGAAAAAATGACTTTAAGTGTGTATCCAAAATGGGATATTCTTTTTGATGAAATATAAAAAAAACACTCCATGAACAGAAACAACATGCTCCGCAAATGTCTCCTGACTTTGCGGAATTTTATTACTATATTCGATTGATTTAGGGAGCCAATGAAAGAAGGATATGTAATTAGAGACCAATCACTACCTCATTTTTTCACTTTGACTGTCGTGGATTAGGTTGATGTTTTTTCGAGAAAAAATTATCGTGACGTAATTATGGAATGTTTAACTTTTTGCATTAAAAAAAAAGGAATGCTATTGTATAGCTATGTAATTAATGAGTAATCATATCCATTTTATTATTCAATCTGACGATAGGAAATTATCAGATTTGATTAGAGATTTTAAAAAATTTACTGCCAAAACTATATTAGATAATATTAAAGTAGAACCAGAAAGCAGAAGAGATTGGATGTTGGAGCGGTATTGTTCACAATCCTATTGTAAATGTATTGAATGCAAGTTCGTTTACTAAGTATAATAGTTATGGCGAGTGATATGTTATGGCGCAAAGTCAGGAGACATTTGCGCAGCGCTTGGTATTCTTTAGAGCTTATCAATTATACTTGCAGATGTTAATAGGCTCCCTCCTGCACCGACATGGCAAAGATGATACCGAAAGGAAGTGCACTTTTGAACTTATAATTTATACTTGCCAAGGTTGATGTGTTCCCTCCTTCGTCGGCATGACAAAGGTGGCTACGAACAGCAGTACTACTTTAGAACTTATCATTTATACCTGTCAAGGTTGATATGTTCCCTCCTTCGTCGGCATGACAAAGGTGGCTACGAACAGTAGTACTACTTTTGAACTTATCATTTATACTTACCTAAGTTGAAGTGTTTATTATGCTATCTTCTATCAGTCGGATTATACTTATGTCCACGATTGTTGGAATGATAAGTTTCGCGAAGAGGAGATACTGTTAAGTATTTATTGTAGCCTAAGCAAGCTACTTATTGCTATGAAATAAAAAAGTCTGACTGTTTATTCAGTCAGACTTTTTTTTATGTTGTCCTACTACACTTCTTCTTTCTTCATGAAGAGGTAGTAGACTGGGATTCCTACGGCTACGATGCCTAATCCCATGCCGGTGTTTCGGGTATCGTAGATTAGTAAGTCGATACAAATAAGGCTGGTGACTAGAATATAAAGCATCGGAATGATGGGGTAGCCAAAAGCTTTGTAGGGACGTTCGGCATAGGGTTCTTTTTTACGCAAGATGAATAAGCCCCCTATGGTTAAGATGTAGAACAAGAGGGAAGCGAAGGTGGCATAGGTTAACAAATCTCCATAGCGCCCTGTAAGACACAAGAAACACGCCCAAAGGCATTGCAACCAAAGTGCTTTTGATGGAACGTCATTGTCGTTGAGTTGGGCTGCTTTTTTGAAAAACAAGCCGTCCTTAGCCATAGCGTAGAATAAGCGTCCGCCCGACAGAATTAAACCACTGTTACACCCAAAAGTGGAAACCATGATTAGCCCTGCCATCATAAACACCCCGATATTCCCCATAATCGCGCTAGCGGCGGCAGCTCCTACTCGATCTTGGGCGGCGAACATGATTCCGTGTTGGGCCACCGTGCCCGTATCTCCCGGTATGCCGTGCAGCGGTAGTAGGGCTAAGTAAGCTATATTGGCCAAGATGTAAATTACCGTTACTAGTAAGGTACCTAAAAACAAACTTCTTGGAATGTTCTTTTTGGGGTCTTTAATTTCGCCCGCGATAAAGGTTACGTTGTTCCACGCGTCGCTGGAAAACAAGGAGTTGATTACCGTCGCACCCATGGCGCCTAGTAACGCTACCCCTGAGAGTTTGGTAAACGTAAGGGTTCCGTCTGCTTCCAGCGTAGTTTTGCCGGCTTCCCACATGTTGGAAAAGTTCTGAGCGAAAGTATCGGTGTGGAAACCAATATAGATGCCTAGTGTGATAAGAGCAAACAAGGCGATTAATTTGGCCGAGGTAAAAATCAATTGGATCATTTTACCACTTTTGATGCCTTTGGTATTGATAAAGGTAAGCAAGACGATGATTCCCATGGCAAGTACTTGCTTGTTGGTAAACACAAAGCTTTCGCCAAGCGTTAGAATCTTATTTTCTAGAAAAGGAAAAAAAACCGCTGTATAATTCGAAAAGGCAACTGCTACGGCGGCGATGGTACCCGTTTGAATTACCGTAAATACGGTCCAGCCGTATAAAAAAGAGATGAGTTTGCCGTAGGCTCTTTGAATATAAACGTACTGTCCGCCGGCATTAGGCATCATGCCTGCTAGTTCGCCATAACTCAGGGCGGCCGACATGGTAAGCAAACCTGTTACGAGCCAAATGACTAAGATCCAAGCGGCTGAACCCACGTCACGTGCCATCGCAGCGGTTACTAAAAAGATACCGGAACCAATCATGGAACCGGCTACAAGACTGGTGGCGTCAATGAGACCTAGGGAGCGTTTTAATTCGTGTTTTACTTCTGACATTTGGTATTTGGTTGGTTAGTTAATAGACTGATAGACAATAGATAATAGACGATAGACGGATAGATGATAGACGGATAGATGATAGATGATAGACAATTAGACTTGTACTTGTGTTACATTTTTTTGGCTTCTTCCCAGAAAACGTCCATTTCCGCTAGGGTCATGTCCATTAAGGGTTTACCGAGTTCGCTTGCTTTGCTTTCTAGGTACATGAAGCGTTTGATGAACTTTTTGTTGGTGCGTTCCAATGCGTCTTCGGGGTTTACTTTTAGGAAGCGGGCGTAGTTGATCATGGAGAAGAGCACGTCTCCAAATTCGGCTTCGATTTTATCTTGGTTTCCAGCTTGCACTTCGACTTGGAGTTCGTTTAATTCCTCTTGCACTTTGTCCCAGACTTGGTGTGGTTCTTCCCAATCGAAGCCTACCCCTTTCACTTTATCTTGGATGCGGGATGCTTTTACTAGGGCTGGAAGGCTTTTGGGCACTCCTTCTAGTACTGATTTCTTGCCTTCTTTGAGTTTGAGTTTCTCCCAGTTTTGCTTTACTTCCTCTTCGTCGGCTACCACGACATCGCCATAAATGTGTGGGTGGCGGTCGATTAGTTTGTCGCAAATGCTATTGGCCACGTCTGCGATGTCAAAATCCTTTGTTTCGCTTCCTATCTTCGCGTAGAAGACGATGTGTAGGAGGAGGTCGCCCAATTCCTTTTTGATTTCGGGCAGATCGTTGTCTAGGATGGCATCGCCTAACTCGTATGTTTCTTCAATTGTGAGATGCCGCAGGCTCTCTAGCGTTTGCTTTTTATCCCAGGGGCATTTTTCGCGCAATTCGTCCATGATGTCTAGTAGGCGATCGAAGGCTTGTAATTGTTGTTGGCGTGTGTTCATAGCAATGAGATTTGTGTAAAAATAAAAAATCCTATTACCGGTTTAGGGTAATAGGACTGTAATTTATTAGAAAGTAATTAACTATTTTTTAGTTTTAGGTTTCTTCTCGGCCGGAGTTTCTACTACGGCTTTATGAGATTTGGGCGCTTTAGCGGCTTTCTTCACCTCTTCCACTACTTGTTCTTTTACGGTTTCGGCGTTTTCTACTTTAGGCTCTTCTTTAGAAACAAGACCTTTAGCTTGCAAGATGTTGTACCAATTTAGTAGTTTTTTGATATCCGAAGCATAAACGCGGTCTTCGTCGTAATCCGGTAAGATTTCTTTGAAGTAGGCGATTAGTTTAGCGTTGTCTTCTTTAGGAGAAACGGCGGTAGGTCCTTCATTTTCTTTGATTGCAATGGCTCTCATAATTTCCACTAAGGGCTTTTCTTCACTGTAGGTGTACATGGAGATTTCAGAAAGTAAACTTACGTTGCTTCGCATCCCTACGGTAATTTTTTTGCCGTCTAGTAACGACTCTGCTAAGAACCCTGAGCGGGTTTGTAATTTTAATTCGAATAAACCTGGTTTACCGGCAATGGCTAAAATTTTTTCTACGTTCATTGTATTTAAGGTAATTTAAGGGGACAAATATATTTAAATGTTTAGTTGGCTGGTCAATTATCTACCTTTTTTATTGGCAAATTTCATTTTGTAATCCGGGCGGGCCTTTCCGTCCATGATGTTTTGTAATTTTTTCTTGATGAGTGTTTTCTTCAACATGGAGATTTTATCTGTAAACAAAATCCCTTCGATGTGGTCGTATTCGTGTTGGATTACGCGAGCAATAAGTCCTTCGTAGACTTCGGTCTTTTTGTTGAAATCTTCATCGCAGTATTCTATGGTAATTCTTTCGTTGCGGTATACGTCTTCGCGCACGTCGGGGATGCTAAGGCAGCCTTCGTTGAAGCCCCATTCCTCACCCTCTTCTTTCAACATTTTGGCATTGATGAAGGTTTGCTTGAAGCCTTTTAATTGGCTTTGTTCTTCTGCTGAAAGGTCATCGCTGTCGCTGAAGGGTTCCGTATCAATCACAAACAAACGTATGGCCAACCCAACTTGAGGGGCAGCAAGTCCTACGCCATAGGCATTGTACATGGTATCGTACATGTTGGCAATCACTTCTTTTAAATTAGGATACTCGGGTGTAATATCGACACCTACTTGTCTCAAAACCGGTTCCCCATATCCGAAAATAGGAATAATCATTTTAGGTATTTTTTTTATTTCATACAATTCGACCGCTGGTCTCGGGTGGCAAAAATAAGGAAATTAAATCATTTTACGCGTCAAATAATCTTGGAGGAGTATGGTCGCGGCAATTTCATCTACCAGTCCTTTATTTTGACGTTGTTTCTTGGAGAGTCCGCTATCGATCATGGTTTGGAACGCCATTTTAGAGGTAAAGCGTTCGTCTACCCTAACGATAGTCATATCCGGGAAAGCGGTGGTAAAATCAGCCACAAACTTTTCGATTACAGGGGTACTTTCAGAAGGTTGCCCGTTCATCTGTTTGGGTTCCCCTATCAATACCTTGGCAACGCTTTCCTTTTTGAAATAGTCCTTAAGAAAGGCTATAGCGGTCTCTGATGGAATGGTAGTAAGGCCTGACGCGATGATTTGTAATTCATCTGTGGCGGCTATACCTGTTCGTTTCATTCCGTAATCAATAGCTAGTATGCGCGGCATAGGATTTAATTAAACGGTTCAAAGGTAGCTAAAACTTTCTTTTTCCCTTTTTTGAGGTATAGCATATTGTCTTCGATGGCATAGGTATCGGTTTCTTCTAGTACTTTGGTGAAGCGTTTTTCGGTATCCGTATTGTCGCAGGCTTTCATGGTCGAGATGATATTCGTGAACGCTATAGCGGCTGGTGAAGGCATTATGTAGTTTCCACTTAACGATTTACAGCCTACAAAGGCATTGAAACGGCCATCTTTTGAGTTGAGTTTAAGAAAATAAAGGGTCTTTTTTTGGTGTTTTATTGTTTTACCATTGAGTAGGGTTAACTTCCATTTGGTTTCGGCCAAGGTAACTTTGCCCACTGCTGGATTGATTTTCTTAATGACGGTTTGCGCCACGATTTTGTTATTGAGATTGATCACAGGTTTTTCCAGTTGGCCTGAACCTGATGATTCCAACTTTTTCTTTTCTTGTTTGGACAAGATGTATTCCTTAGCAAGACTTCCCGTTATTAGGTTGCCTTCTAGGTCAAGTTGGGTCAACGTATTTTTCCCCACAGCGTATTGGTTAGGTGCATTATCGATGTTGTCAAAAACGACTACACTGCCGGTTTTATTCCAAGTAAAGGTGCCGCGTTGTTCGAATATCTTGTTGCCTTTCCCTAAGTATTGTGACTGGATGGCATAGGTATTGTTTTCGTTCAGGGAGATGGTTGTTTCGAGTCCGTCGCAATCCGCACAAGGCAACACCCCTTGATAAGTCCCTTCGTAATTGAGTGTTTTGTTAGCATGGGGTACTCCGATGGTTGTGGAAGCGGCCTTGTCTTGGTTTGGGGACTTGGTTTGTTTTTGGCAAGCCGTTGCTATTGCCAATAGGGCTAGGATTAGAAAGGATTTTTTACACATATGCAACATCAATTGGTTAGGACAGTCGATGGACAAACTTACTTATTCTAAAACAGAAACCTTTGCGTTTTAACAATATTTTGAGAATGTAAAGTCGGGATACAAATGCTTTGTTACTTTCTAAAAATGCCCCTATATTTGCTTAAATTCAAAAATCATGATTACACTACAAAATATAATAGAATCGGCCTGGGATAACCGTGCCTTGTTGCAAGAAGAAATTACGACCAATGCGATTCGAGAAGTTATCGCTCTATTGGACTCGGGCACTTTGCGAGTGGCTGAACCTACGGCAGATGGCTGGCAAGTAAACGAATGGGTAAAGAAGGCTGTAGTGATGTACTTCCCTATTCAAAAAATGGAGACTTGGGAAGCAGGAATCTTTGAATACCACGACAAAATGTTGTTGAAAACAGGATACTCCGACAAGGGTATTCGTGTGGTGCCACCGGCTACAGCGCGCTATGGTGCTTATATTTCTAAAGGTGTTATCTTGATGCCAAGTTACGTAAACATTGGCGCCTATGTGGATGAAGGTACGATGGTGGATACTTGGGCGACGGTAGGTAGTTGTGCCCAAATTGGAAAAGACGTTCATCTTTCAGGAGGTGTGGGTATAGGTGGCGTATTAGAACCCTTACAAGCGGCCCCCGTTATTATCGAAGACGGAGCCTTTATTGGTTCGCGTTGCATCGTAGTAGAGGGCGTACGCGTGGAGAAAGAAGCGGTATTGGGTGCCAATGTTTGTTTGACCGCCTCCACCAAAATAATCGACGTTACAGGTAGTGAACCTATTGAATATAAAGGATTTGTACCGGCACGTTCTGTAGTGATTCCGGGCAGTTATACAAAAAGTTTTGCCGCTGGAGACTACCAAGTCCCTTGTGCTTTGATTATTGGAACTCGTAAACCTTCCACCGATTTAAAAACCTCTCTGAACAATGCTTTAAGAGAATATGATGTAGCTGTTTAATTCATTCCTTAACGCTGAAGATGTTTAACTACAAGCAATTATTACGTTTACTGTTTCGGAGACTGTTGATACTCTTTGTAGTTTATCAATTCAGCCGTTTGTTGTTCCTTTTGTTTAACCGTTGGAACTTTACGAATTTGGATGTCAAAACTTTTTTAGGCGGTGCGCTATTCGATTTGTCGGCTATTGGTTTTATCAATTTGCTTTTCATTCTGCTCCATTTAATTCCGGGGAATTTTAAATACCACAAGAAGTATCAATTTGGTTTGAAAGTAGGCTTCTATGTAGTGAATCTTGTTTTTATTGCCACCAACTTTGTAGATTTAGAATACTATAAATTCACGGGGCGTCGCAGTTCTTTTGGACTGATTACGGCTAAGGGCATGGAGCATGAAATAGGTGGTTTGATTATTTCGTTTTTACAAGAGTTTTGGTATGTCTTGGTTGGTTTCATCCTTTTGGCCATCCTTCTTTGGCGGGCTTTATCTAAACCGAGGATTATTTTTCCACTGGAACGCTTGACTAGAACCATTGTATTGAAGCAAACGGGGATTATGATCTTATCGCTAGGCGTTGGCTTGTTGATGGCACGTGGCGGTTGGGGAGAAAAACCGTTGCGTATTGTCGATGCGATTAACTATTCTTCTTTGGGTAATTCGGCTTTAGTTTTGAATACTCCGTTTAGCATTATGAAGACGGCGGGTAAGAAAGAAGCGTTGGTCGATCCTAAATTTTATAGTGCTGCTGAGCTGAATCAAATCTTCAATCCGGTATATACTTCGGCACCCGACGGAGCTCCTATAAAGAAAAACGTAGTGATTTTTATCTTGGAAAGTTTTGGAGATGAGAATTTGCACCGAGGCTTTACGCCTTTTATAGACTCATTGGCAACCCAATCCTATTATTTTAAAAATGGCTTTGCTAATGGGAAAGTATCTATTGATGCGGTACCTTCTACCCTCTCTAGTATCCCCAGTTTGATGAACACTTCGATTATTTCTTCAGGCTATTCGCTAAATAAGGTGTATGGTTTACCTAAAATCATGAAGAAGCAAGGGTATACCACTTCGTTCTTCCATGGTGCCTTTAATGGTAGCCAGAACTTTGATCAATACTGCAAGGTAGCAGGATTTGACCAGTACTACGGTAAGAATGAATATGTGGGTCCTGAGGCTTTTGACGGGAGTTGGGGTATCTTTGACGAAGACTTCATGCAGTTTTTCAATAAAAAACTCACTGGCTTTAAGCAACCGTTCTTTAGTACGTTATTCACCATTTCTTCCCACAACCCGTATACAGTACCCGCTAAATACAAGGGGAAATTTTTAAAGGGGAGTCGGAAAATACAAGAAAGCATTGGCTACACTGATTATTCGTTGCGTCAATTTTTCAAATCGGCTCAAAAGGAAGCTTGGTATCAGAACACGTTGTTTGTGATTGTGGCAGACCATACTTGTTCCGAGCCAACGGCAGATGAATACCGAACCAATGTGGGTAAATTTAGAATCCCAATCTTATTCTTTGACCCTTCAAATCCAAGTTTTAAGGGCGTACAGGAGAAAAACTTTCAGCAAATAGATGTGTTGCCAAGTATCTTAGATTACTTAAAAATCAATGATCAGGTGGTTACTTATGGTAAACCTTTTACCTCTTCGAAGAACTATGTGGTTTACTATTTGGACAACATTTACCATTTAGTTCAAGACGACTATTATTTGGCTTTTGATGGACAAAAAGCGATCGGCTTGTACAATTTCAAAAAAGATGCCTTGTTAAAGGAGAATTTGATGAACAAAGATCCGAAGCGAGCAGCGGCGCTAACTCGTTTCATCAAGGCTTATGTGCAATCGTTTAACGAACGGATGATCGCTGATCAATTGACCACTCAGTAGCTTCTAGCGGTTGGCTTTTTGAATCTTGATTAGTTTGGCGTATTTCATATAGGAAAAGAAGGCCTGAATCATGGAAATGCTTAAGCCATCGATTCCGTTTAAGAATCCCTTTTTGAAGAAATAACAACGTACAAACGAAACCGTACCGTTGAGCACAGGTTTTAAGGCATTGACTCTTTTCCCTTGGTTGTATAATTGCAGGGCGTGCCAGCCGGAATATTGGTTCTTTTTGGCGATGATTTGTTCTAAGGAATCCCAACCGTAGTGTAGGATGTGAACGGGGACTTTCGTTTCTCGCTGGGCGATGATTTTTTGGTGTACTTTGGAGTCTGAAGGACCGGCTGTCTTTTTATTGAAAAAGCGCACTTTATGATCGGGGTACCAGCCTGCAAAATCAATTAGTTTATCGGCTAGGTAGTTCTTCACTCGGAAACTAAAGGCATCATAATCGCCTACTAGGTATTTCTCTTTTAAGATGAATTCTTGGGCATCGGCATCTAAGAACTCATCCGCGTCGAGGTTTAAGATCCAGTCGTTTTTACAAAAGGGTAAACCGTGGGTGCGTTGGGGTCCATCCCCAAGGAACGCTTGTTCGATTACTTTGGCCCCTTTGGCTTTGGCGATGTCTACGGTTTTATCTTTACTCAAAGAATCGACTATAATGACTTCGTCACACACTTTAAAGAGTGCATCGATGCATTTGCCAATATTTTTTTCTTCATTAAATGTAATAACCAGACCGCTGATTGCCATAGTAAATTGGATTTATAGGTAGCAAAAATATAACTTTTGCCACTAATTTCATCACAAGGTTAAATGCATCTTCAAATACTTTGTATTTTAGCCTTCTTAATAAAAGGATTGTCATTTATGAAAATACTGGTTATTCAACAAAAACGAATTGGCGATGTGCTCACTAGCACAATCTTGTCTAACAACTTGAAAAAGTTTTATCCAGATTCCACTGTTGATTATATGTGTTATCCCAATTGTGTGGATGTACTGACGGAGAATCCAAACCTTAATGAAGTACTAGTCTTGACGAATGAAGTTCGTAAATCCTATCCTAAGTTATTGCAATTTATCTTCAGCATTAGAAAACGACGTTATGATGTAGTGATCGATGCTTACAGCAAATTAGAAACCAACCTCATCACCTTCTTTTCTGGCGCCAAGTATAAAGTTTCTTATGACAAAGGGTACTCCAAGTTATTCTACAATTATAACATGAAGCGTTTACCGAATGGAACTAAATCAACGTTGGGCTTGGCGATTGATAATCGATTGTTACTGTTACAACCCTTGATTAAGGAACCTATAACCGATTACAAACCCAAGTTGTTCTTAACCCCAACAGAAATTCAAGCCGCTAAGGATTTACTGGGCAGCCATGGCATCATTCTCGGCAAACGGCCTTTAGTGATGATGGGTATTTTGGGGAGTGAATGGTATAAAACCTACCCTTTAGAAAACATGGCTAAGATTATCGATTTTATCGTGGCGCAATTGGATGCCGATATCTTATTTAATTATATCCCTAACCAATTAGAGGAAGCGCAGCAGGTCTTTGCGTTTTGTACACCTGAGACGCAAAAAAACATCCATTTTGATTTGTATGCCAAGGGATTGCGTCCGTTTTTAGGATTGCTATCGCAATGCGATATGTTGGTGGGCAATGAAGGCGGTTCGGTGAATATGGCAAAGGCTTTGGAGGTCCCTACCTTTTCCTTATTTTCTCCTTCTGTCGATAAAGAGACTTGGCAGATTTTTGAACATGAGCCGGGAAATGTTTCGATTCATTTAAAAGATTTGAAGCCTGAAATTTATGAACAGTACGATGAGAAATACATAAAGGAGCATACCTTTAAATACTTTGACGAGTATCCGTTACCGTTGATTTTAGAAAAATTGGGCCACTACTTCACTACTTTAGGCGTTCCAAAAATCTAAAGGGTGTTGATTCCTTGTTCGATTTGAATCACTTTGTGTTTGCGGTTATAGCTGCGAATGGCATTGTTCTTTTTCCATATTTCCGGACTGGAATAGCCTCGAGCATGATCTAAGTGCAGGCAGATGGCGCTGTACCGAATTTGTTTGGAGAGGAGTCCGTGATTGAATAATCGTTCGCCCAATTCTCGATCTAGCCCTCCATATTTCATTTCGTGGTTGAACCCATTTACTGCGAGGATGTCTTTTTTGAATCCAGAAGCATTATGACCGTTCCACGAGCGTTTGGTAGGCGTAATCCAATTCATAAACTTCGCTAAGAGCTTGCTTTGGGTAAGTTTAGTCACTTTAAAATTCATTTTCAGGCCTTGGTGTTTTAACCAAGAAACTTTGAAACAGTTTTGCTGTAGAATATCATCTTCAGAGATAGTTTCAGAGAGGGCCATAGGCAATTTGAAATACCCCCCCGAAAGGAAATAGCCTTCTTCTCTGTGTTTTAGATGAATCGCAATGAAGTCTTGTCTTGGGATGCAATCGCCATCGGTAAACAAGAGGTAATCGGAATTGGATTTTAGGATGGCCTTGTTTAGGATTTTGGATTTTTGGAAACCCTCGTCTTCTTGCCAGACGTGTACGATGGGATATTTAAATTTGGAGGAAAAGCGCTCTACTAGTGCTTTAGTTTTGGGCGAGGAACCGTCATCGGCAATTACCATCTCAAAGTCGGATACCGTTTGCACACTAAATCCAATGAGGACTTTGCGCAACCATTCTTCGGCATTGTAGGTGGTAATGATAACGGAAACTTTCATCTGATGCTCATAACTAGCTTATAGCCGATAGGTTGGAACAAATTTTTTACCCAAACACCCCTATTTTTTACTAGTTTCATTCTATGGTTTAAGAAGTGAAAATACTATTTTTTACTTTATACTACTTCCAAAACTTTAATTTCTTTTTAATTCTTTTCTTGCGGTAGAAGCGGTATTGGAAATCGGCTGTCATTTTCCAGAGCGTATTGAAGATCATTTCTTCAGATTCACCAGAAGCTTTTGCGTATTCGTTGCTCATCACAGCTACCATTTCTTTGTGCGGTGTTAGACGACAAAGGTTTTTCATGCGTAATTCAAAAGGCATGGTGTCGTGGAATTCCATCCGGTTTAAATCCACTAAAAAAAAGGCATAAGTACCGTCTGTTTTTTTCTTAATTAAAGTATTGCCTGGGGAATGGTCTTTGAATTCGATTCCTTTTTGGTGCAACAGAAACGAGAAACGGGTAAACTGTCTCAGAATGCTATCCGCCTCGGGAAAGTCGGGGATTTCAACTAATTCGCGGTAAGTCAAGTCGGCCATCAAGTGTTCGCTTACATAATAACTATCTTTAAGTCCTAGGAGATTACTTTGTTGTAAAAAAGCAATAGGCTCTGGCGTTCCAATGCCGTCTTCTAGCAACTTATTGGCAAATTCGAAAGAGCGTTTGGCTTTAGATTTGCGAAAGTATTGATAGATAATGCGGTTGAGCAGGTGCGGGACTTTGAATGATTTGACGTTTAGGGTTTTGCCTTCTACTTTAAATAATTTGATTTTATTTCGTTTGCCATCAATGAATATTTCACCTGTAGTATTGAAGTTTTGCAATAGTGTTAGCACCTCAGCTTGAGGTATATTACATTTTGAATTTAGGCGAAACTCCATGGGTCATTTTTTTACAAATTTAATTAGATAATTTTCAAAATAACTAATTAGATTTGCAAATTAAATTTAAAGATTTCATAACCATTTCGTTACATGGATAATGCCCGCCAAAACCAGAAAAAACAGCTCTACATTGTTTTTATATTTAATGTCGTTATCCTGCTAATCCTGTCGAATAAGTACAGTGCTTTTTTTGAGAATGCCGACACATTATTCACTAAATTTTACTTGACGATAACCACCTTTAGTCATTTTTTCTTTTTGGGTACCTTACCCCTATTATTGAGTATGACGACTTTGCTGTTGACTAAATCCAACCGCGTTAGTAAAGTAGTTCACATGATCTTTTCGGTAGTCGTATTGTTGATTGTACAAATTGACGCTACCATCTTTGGGCAGTTTCGGTATCATTTATCGCCTATCGTATTGAAACTGGTCTTTGGAAAACGTTCGGGGGATATCTTTCAGTTTTCGGCTGTGAACCTTATCATTTCCGCTTTATTTGTGGGAGGTTTGATTGGAATACAGTTTCTCTTTTTCTATTTGTCTAAAAAAATCATCGCTAAGAAAATTCCGTTACGGGTGAAGGCGACGTTTGCCTTTTTTATTTTTGCCACGCTCTTTAGTCATTTTGTATATGCTTGGTCGGATGCCAATTACTACCGCCCTGTGACGCAGGTTCGCAATGTATTCCCTGTATTTTACCCCTTGACTGCGGATGATTTATTGGCTTCTATGGGATTAGTGGATGAGGAAAAGGCTAAGCGCAATAAGGAATTGACTAGTACTGATTTTAGCAATAAGACCGTTGACTATCCCTTGCATCCAATCGTCTCTACTTCTAAAGGATCTCGTAAAAACATCCTGTATTTGGTTATCGATACTTGGCGTTATAATTGCATGACAGAGGCTATTACGCCTAACATTTATAATTTCTCGAAACGCTGTCAAGTCTTTGACAATCATATTAGTGGTTCGAACATGACAACAGGAGGTGTGTTTTCTTTGTTTTATGGAATCCCTGCAACCTACTTTGACACGTTCACTGGGCAAGAAATCGCACCTGTATTTATGAACGAATTGCAGAAACAGCAGTATGATTTATTGATTTATGGTAGTTCGGGATTAGAAAATCCGCCCTTCAACCGAAATGTATTTGCTAAAGTTCCTAATTTAAGGGTGTTTTCTAAAGGAGAGAACCCGTCGGACAGGGATTTGACGATTAATAACGAATGGATGGCAGCGCTGGAAAAGCAAGATCCTAAGAAGCCTTTCTTTGGGTATTTATTTTATGATTCGGCCCATGGTTTTGATTTACCGAAGGATTATAAATTGAAATTCAAGCCTTCCTTGGCGGAAGTGAATTATTTGGAAATGGATGATGATTATGATCCAACCTTATTGTATAACCGTTATTTGAATTCGCTGCACTACATCGATGAGTTGCTGGGTAAAGTGTTGGTCCAATTAGAGCAAAAAGGGATGCTAGAAAATACCATAATTGTCATCACGGGCGATCACGGGCAAGAATTTAACGATTGTAAAAAAGGGTATTGGCAGCATGGAGGGAATTTTTCTAAATTCCAAATTAGAACACCAATGATGGTATTTGATCCTACTAAAGCACCGAAGACCTATCACCACCAAACCATACATTACGACATTACCGCTACGATCTTAAAAGACTATCTGGGCGTGCAAAACGACTTGAAGGACTTTAGTTTTGGGAAGGATTTATACACCCCTATTCAACGCGACTATTTTATCTGTGGATACAACCAGAAGTTTGCTATCATAGAAAAAAACAAAATCACCAACATCTATCCCTCTGGTTTATTTGATGTGACGGATGGTATGCTGAATCCTCTGAAAGACGAGAACATCAACTACGATTTGGTCACTGAAGGCTTAAGTGAGATGAATCGGTTTTTCGTTAAAAAATAGGTTTATTTCTTTGAAGCTACCGTAGCATATTGCAGGTAGAAAATATCCATTTGCGTAAAGAAAAACGGAATGTTGTACAAGATCGGCTTAATGGATTTGGTCCTATTAATCCCTTCATTGACTTGAACCTTATACCCTGCCTCTTCATACATGCGACGGATGCTTTTTTGGGTATAGAACTTTAAGTGGGTGAAGTCCATGATGCCATGATCGCAGTATTTCCAATCTTTACCAATTAACAATTTGAATAATTCGTTATGGTAACGCATGTTGGGTATCGAACTAATCACAACCCCTTTATCGGTTAACTTGTTTTTTAACTTATCCAAAAAGCTACCGGGATCAAACATGTGTTCGAGCACATCGTTGAAGTAGATGGCATCGAAATAATTATCGGGTAACTGGTCAATAAAGTCTTCACACATGCCGGTAAACACTTTATCAAGTATGCTTTTGGCAGCTTCTGCTTCATCAGGCATCATTTCGATTCCCCAGAATTCCCCTTGGTGTGTTTTTTTAATTTCTGCAATAAAACAACCATTACCGCAACCTACCTCTAGGACTCTCTCAGCATCACTGGGCAAATACTTCAACATTTCGTAACGAACTTTACTGTAATAGTGGCTGGGTTTATTGTTATAGTCCATGGTTTGTTTTATTTTTTTTCAAATATATAATAATTTTAAAATATTCAATCATGCCTTTTCGTGATTTCAAAAATGGGAGGAAGTTTCGGTAAGCCGGAGATAATCAATTATATTTGTAGCTATTCTAACTATAGCCGATGAAAATTACATTGATAAGCTTTGACAATTGGGGATTAAACAAGCACATTGCTGCGACTTTAGAGCAAAAAGGGCATGAAGTACACCATATTGATTTTCATAGTTTTAGTTATCGTTATCCTAATGTACTATACAAAATATACAATTTCTTCCTGAAGGCGTTTATGAAGAAGAACCTAAAGAACTTGTATTATGGCCAGGAAGTTGTGAAAAAAGTAAGAGCCCTTGGCGAGCGTCAGGACATCATTTTAACCATCAAAGGCGATTTTATTGATGCTAAATACATAAAGGAGCTAAAGGAGTATACGGATGTATCCCTTGGTTTTTTCAACGACAACATTTATCGCTGTCCTAAGATCAAACGAGTCTATGCTTCATTTGATAAGGCGTTTTCATTTGAAAAAGAAGATTCGGCTACCTATAACATGGGCTTTGCTCCCAATTGGATTTATACCTCCAAACCCGCAGTAGTAGTACCTTTCCAATATGATGTTTTCAATATAAGTTCGAAAGGCAAGCGCATAAACATCTTAAAAAACATTGCTAAGGATTTGAGATCAAAAAATATTCATGGAAAATTCATGGTCTTGGACAAAGGAGCTCCGGAAGCAAGTGAGGGGATTGAATTTATCAAAAACAAAATCCCTTTGAACGAAGTCATGGACATGATTGCTGCTTCTAAAACCTTACTAGACATTAATCGGTTTGGACAAAAGGGGTTAACCTTTCGGGTTTTTGAGAGTTTGGGATTAGAGAAAAAATTGATTACCACGAATGCCGACATTGTTACTTATGATTTCTATAATCCGAATAACATTTTGGTGATCGACGAAGAACATCCTAACATTCCAGTGTCTTTTTTTGAAAACGAATACGGGCCCTTGCCCGAAGCCCTCTATTATAAATATACAATGAGTGGTTGGGTAGACCAAGTCGTTTTTGGTAAAAAATTATAAGTATGGATACCACGTTAGTCTTAAATCTGCTGCCCATATTTTTGGTATTGTTTGTCACTTTATGGGCGATAAACAAGCTTATTACGTTGGAATTGGTTCCCGTGAGATATCCCGAAATAGATGGCATTAGAGGATACTTGGCCTTTTTTGTTTTCTTGCATCACAGTTATATTTGGGAACAGTACCTTCAGACTAAAACTTGGGAAGACCCTAAATCAGTACTATTCACCCATTTTGGTCAAACGAGTGTGGTGTTGTTTTTTATCATCACTGCTTTTTTATTCATCACAAAAGTAGTGGAGTCCAAATCGGATTTTGATTGGAGGGCTTACATCAAAGCGCGGTTTTTTAGATTGTTTCCTATGTACTTTTGTTTGGTTCTGGTCATTTTTACGATGGTGGGGTATTATAGTAATTTCAAACAATGGGACAGTGCAATTGGGCTCCTGAAAAGCGGACTATCATGGTTGTTTTTCACGGTAGACGGTGCGCAAGACTTAAATGGATTCAACAGTACGTTTTTAATGAATTCGGGCGTGAGTTGGACCTTACCTTATGAGTGGATGTTTTATTTTTTATTGCCCATCTTTGCTTTACTACTTCGAAAAAAAGTGCCTTATCTCACGGTCCTTATCTTTACATTAGTATTTTTACTCATCTTGTGGATAAACCAAGCTTCTATCCGTCACTTTATGCCTTTTATTGGGGGGATAGTGGCTGCGGTATTACTGCAAAATACGAACATTCGTGCGACTTTAGGGCGACCTGTTTACAGTTTGATTGCTATTGTTTTATTAGTGGTCCCGATACTGTTTTTTGATAGTGGCAGAAAGCCTGTGCCCCTTATTTGTTCGTCCTTATTTTTCATGATAATCGCATCGGGGAATTCACTTTTTGGAGTATTGAACCGAAGCCTCTCTAGGAAGTTTGGGCAGATCACTTATAGCTTGTATCTAGTTCATGGCACCTTATTGTTTGTACTTTTTTATGGCGTGCTAGGACTTGAGCGAGCTTCCCAACTGAGCACTACTGAATATTGGGGTTTAATTGCGCTGACCGTAATCCCATTATTACTTGTTAGTCAGTTAACTTTTAAATACATTGAATTGCCAATGATGCAATTCCTTAAAAACAAAAAATCATGAGCGATATAAACACGGAAGTGCACAAGGCATTTGAAGTCATTCAGAACGGTGGCATTATCCTCTATCCGACGGATACCGTTTGGGGAATAGGATGTGATGCTACAAATATAGAGGCCGTAAAAAAGATATATTCATTAAAGCAGCGTGAAGAAACCAAAAGCATGATTGTGCTGATGAATGGTGAGAAGATGATGTATACTGTTTTCAAGGATATACCAGAGGCCGCTTGGCAGATTATGGATTTATCTGAAAAACCCACTACCTTAATACTTGACCGACCAAGAAATGTGGCAACTAATCTTATTGCAGAAGACCAAACCCTTGGCGTGCGAATAGTAAAAGAGCCTTTTTGTTATAAATTGATGGAGCGTATGAAAAGACCATTGGTTTCCACATCAGCAAATATTACGGGGATGTTTACGCCAAAATCTTTCAAAGAAATTAGTCCTGAAATTATAAAAGGTGTAGACTATGTAGTAAATTTGCAACACGAAAAAATATGCGATAAACCTTCAACCATTATTAAATTAACGTTAGATAATCAGGTTAAAATTATTCGCAAATAACCTCGGACGCCACGAATACACAAATAATTATGTCAAAAATTATATATCAAGAAGAGAGCTATTTAATTATGGGGATTTTATTTGATATACATAATAATTTGGGAAGTGGATTTTCTGAAATTGTATACAAGGATGCTTTAGAATATGAATTCCATAATCAGAGTATACCGTTTGAAAGAGAAAAAGAATATAATGTAAAATACAAAGACATTGTTTTAAAACATAAATTCTACGCTGATTTTGTAGTATTCAACAAAATCATATTAGAATTAAAGTCTTGTGAAAGCATTAATGATAATCATATTGCACAGTGCTTAAATTATTTAAAAGTATCCAATAACAAATTGGCTATTATAGTTAATTTCACTAAAGACAATTTAGAATACAAACGCTTAGCTTTATAATTAATAAAAAACATTTGTGCATTCGTGGCTAACAATTACAGACAAGCATTAGACCATAAAATCTTTGAAATCGTTTCCAAAGCATCACAGGATTTACACCTGGAGAGTTATGTTATTGGAGGCTTTGTTCGGGATTACTTATTGCAGCGTAATTTCAAGAAAGACATTGACATTGTAGCGATCGGCTCAGGGATAGACTTAGCTTTAAAAGTTTCAGAACTGTTGCCGCACAAACCTAAAGTACAGGTTTTTAAAAACTATGGTACGGCCATGTTACGCTACAAAGAAATAGACATTGAATTTGTGGGTGCCCGCAAGGAAAGTTATGCCGCCCACAGCCGAAATCCAATCGTCGAGAATGGAAGTTTGGAAGATGATCAAAACCGACGTGATTTTACGATTAATGCCTTGGCCTTTTCATTGAACGACGCCACCTATGGCAACTTAGTTGATCCTTTTAACGGTTTGACTGATTTGAAAAACAAACTCATTAAGACGCCCTTAAATGCGGACATAACGTATTCAGATGATCCTTTAAGAATGATGCGTGCTATTCGTTTTGCGACCCAATTGGGTTTCACTATTGAAGCTGATTCTTTGGAAGCCATTGCGCGCAATAAAAAACGTATTACCATCATATCGGGAGAGCGCATTGTGGATGAATTAAATAAAATCCTTGCTACCGACAAACCATCCATAGGCTTTTTGCATTTGTACCGAACGGGATTATTGGAACTTATATTACCTGAACTTACCGCCTTGAATGCTGTAGAAGAAATAGAAGGGCATACCCATAAAAACAACTTTTACCATACCTTAGAAGTAGTCGATAACATTTGTCCAAACACTGAAGATGTGTGGTTGCGGTGGGCTGCTTTATTGCATGACATAGGAAAGGCACCAACGAAGCGATTTAACAAAAAGCAAGGATGGACCTTTCACGGTCATGAGTTTTTAGGCGGTAAAATGGTGAAGAAAATCTTTGAGCGTTTGCACATGCCTTTGAACCAAAAAATGAAGTTTGTGGCCAAAATGGTGATGTTGAGCTCGCGGCCAATTGTACTATCAGAGGATATCGTTACGGATTCGGCTGTACGCCGTTTGGTTTTTGATGCTGGGGAAGATGTGGACAATCTGATGACCTTATGTGAGGCGGATATTACTACTAAGAATCCAGCAAAGTTTAAAAAATACCACAACAATTTTGATATCGTTCGTCGCAAAATTATAGAAGTAGAAGAGCGCGATCATGTACGAAACTTCCAACCGCCCATTAGTGGAGAGGAGATTATGGCATTGTTTAATTTAAAGCCTTCTAGAGAAATTGGCGTCTTGAAGGAGGCAGTTAAAGAAGCGATTCTTGAGGGTGACATTCCTAATGAGCATCAAGCAGCTTATGATTTTGTAATGGCTAAAGCGGCTAAGATGGGCTTGAAGAAAGTGGAATAATTATGAGTAGTTTTGGCAAAATATTCGCTGTTTTACTAGTGCTTATTTATTTAGCATCCGTTTATTTTTCCTTTAAGATTGCTTCTCGATTTAAACGCAACAAATTAAAAAGTATGTTTCTTGGATTAGCCATAGCACTCGTACTTTATTTTGTTGTTTTAGTAGTATTTGCGCTATTAGATTCTTACATAATTAGTCCTTTATTTGAAAATGGCTTTATCCTATCCATAAATAAAAATTTATATATATTATCCGCCATTACGATAACAATTTTAGTCTTATATTATTTCAGTTATACTATAATTGTTAAAAAACTAGCTCAAAAACCGACTTTGGAAATCGATGAGATCGGCCATGAATAAAGTGAACCGAATTAATAGATAATTATAAATTGTTTAAGTCCTTAAAAAAATAAAACAATATAAATTTGCAGCTCAGTTACGCATTCAAAGTAACGCTGCTACTCTAGGTTATGAAAAATAATAAATCGGTCATTATTTGGCTACTTTCAGGATGTTTTATTGTATTTGTTATGGTGGTAGTGGGTGGTATTACCCGACTAACGAATTCGGGCTTATCGATGACCGATTGGCATTTGGTTACCGATACGTTTCCCCCATTAAGTGATGCAACTTGGCAACAAGCTTTTGAAGAATATAAGAAGTTTCCAGAATATCAGAAAATAAATATTCATAATGATTTCCAACTAGCGGATTATAAATTCATTTATTTCTGGGAGTGGTTTCACCGATTGATTGGGCGTGTATTAGGTTTTGTCTTTATCATCCCCTTTGTCTATTTCTTTCTTAAGAAAAAATTGGATGCGGCTACTTTGAAGAAATGTTATTTACTTTTGGGCATGGGAGCTTTCCAAGGTTTTTTGGGATGGTTTATGGTTAAAAGCGGATTGGTAAACGATCCCGATGTGAGTCATTTTAGATTATCATTGCACTTGACCTTTGCGTTTATCACATTTGCCTATACCTTGTGGGTAGCGTTAGATTTACTTTATCCCGAGAAAAGAGCTGTTATCCTTCCTTTAAAGAAGTTAGCCCGTGTTACTTTAGTTTTCCTATTACTCCAAATCATTTACGGTGGATTTGTAGCAGGATTGAATGCTGGCTTGGTTCATAATCATTGGCCGTTAATGAGTGATGGACAGTTCTTTCATGAAAGCATTGTCTTAGAGAAGGAAGGATGGTTGGCCCGATTTACCGAAGCCAAAAGTGGCGTACAATTTGTGCACCGTACAATGGCATACGTGGTAGTTGGCTTGATCTTATTCCTTTATTATAAGAGTAGAAAATTCACTTTATCAAAATCTCAACAAAATGGTTTGAATGCTTTGGTTTTTATTGTATTCTTGCAATTTGGGTTGGGTGTTTTCACGCTATTATACAGTGTGCCCTTGTGGTTAGGATTGACGCATCAAGTAGTCGCATTCTTTTTATTAAGTGCGATGACGTTCACTTTACACCGGTTTTCTAAATAATACGCATGCCGAGACTATATTGTCGCAGATCCTTGTTTACCCCTTTAAATGTCTAAACTTGCCGCTCAAGACCAATTCTTAGATTTATCTGATTACGGAAGATCTTTTGGGAGATTTATGGCCCAACAATTAAAAAACACCCGTTTCACCCCTATTCATGTCACTTTGCTTTTTGGCTTGTCAGGATTAATAGCTGTTTATTGTATCCTTCAAGAACAATACTATTTCGCTGCCTTTTTTCTATTACTGAAATCGGGGATTGATGCAGCTGATGGGGAATTGGCACGACTAAAGAAAACCCCTTCTTATAGTGGGAGGTACCTGGACAGTTTGTTTGATATTGTTCTTAACTTTATCTTTTTGATGACCATCTGTTATGTTTCACGAACGACTGTATGGTTTACTTTGCTGGCCTTTGTGGGACTACAATTGCAAGGCACTTTATACAATTATTACTATGTGATTTTGAGGACTAAGTCGGTTGGAGGTGACTGCACCAGTAAGGTATTTGAATATAAGACCCCTAAAGCTATGGCAGGTGAGCAGCAGCGGACAGTTACAATACTATTTCGACTTTATACTTTGGCTTATGGATTATTTGACAAGATAATCCATTGGATGGATGCTGATGCCTATAAAGTCAAAACTTTTCCGAACTGGTTTATGACCCTACTTTCTCTGTATGGATTAGGGTTTCAATTGCTAATTATGGCAGTGATGTTACCGATGGGATGGATTGAGTACATTGTTCCCTTTTTTATTGCTTACACCTTACTTATTTTCCCTTTGATAGGGATTCGAAGAGCGCTTATCCGCTAGCCCAACCACTCTTTGAATTCGTTCACCCGTTCTCTAGCGACCACTACCTCATCTTCGTGGTAGGTTGGCAGTATCACTTTCAACCGCGAATTACTGTAAAGTTGGATTTCTTTAATAGTCTTAAGTGGTATAATAAACTTGCGGCTTACTCTAAAAAAATCGGTTGGATCAAGTTCGGTCTCTAATTGTTCAAGTGTCAAGTCTAGCAAGTAATTGCGGTTATCTAGTGTATGGAGATAGGTCCCTTTATTTTCGCTATAAAAACATTCTATTTCTTC
>JBJONL010000074.1:0-36175 GCA_046051865.1 Bacteroidota bacterium
ACGTTATGTATACGTAAATCGCGGTTTTGGGTTTCATGCCTATCCGGGGCGAGTTGGAATTTGGCCTGAAATCACGGTTTTTGAACTAAAAAAAGGGGAAAAAGTAGCATAATTAGTTAAAAATGCTACATTTGTGGTTTAATAGTTCTTTTTCCAAGGTAAAAGAAACAAAAATATTTTGGTTTTATGTCAAAATTTGGAGAATTAATCAACGCTCAAGTACCTGTGTTAATTGACTTTTACACAGAATGGAATGAATCTTCTGTTTCCATGCACCCGGTTATTAGAGATGTAGCAGCTGCATTAGGTGACAGAGCAAAAGTCATAAAAATTGATGTTGATAAGAATCAGGAATTAGCAGATGCATTGCGAATCAAAGGACTACCTACTCTAATGATATATAAAGAAGGTCAAATGGTTTGGAGACAATCAGGCGAATTAGATGCCAATACCATTATATCGTTGGTCCAAGATCAAATTTAAAAATTCACTTAATTCATATAAAAAGACGAATCATAATAGGGTTCGTCTTTTTTTTAAATGGTTTTAATTTTTCTACGAAGATATTTTGTCAATTCCCTATCGCATTACAAACATATTGCTGTTCATGTAAATAGGCTAAAGTTTTTGGTAAAACAAATTGTAAATGTGCTTTTGCTTTTAAACTATCATGAAAAACAATAACGCTTCCAGATGATACATTGTTTAATACATTAGCCAAACATTGTTCAGAAGTGATGCTTTCATCAAAATCCATACTTAGTACATCCCACATAATAATTTTATAGCCCAATTTAAGAATTGCATTTGCTTGTTTTCTTTTTATTTTTCCATAAGGGGGTCTAAATAGTTTTTGTTTGTCATTTCCTCCTCGATAGTAATCAAGATTTTCGTTGCATTTTTTTACATCGGCTAAATAAATACTATTAGGGGTATTCCATCCTTTTAAATGATTATATGTATGATTGCCAACGGAATGGCCGGCCGACTTTATCTTCTCAAATATTTCAGGATGCTTTTCAATATTATTTCCAATGCAAAAGAAAGTAGCTTTCGCACTATAGTTGTTTAAATGCTCTAGGACCCATTCTGTTATTTCAGGAGTTGGTCCGTCATCAAATGTTAAGTAGACTATTTTGTTTCTAACTGGAATTTTCCAAATGTACTTTGGAAACAGTACCTTTACTATCCATTTTGTCTTTACCCAAAAACTCATAGGCTAAAGATAAAAAAAATGTGCCAATAAGAACTTTCAAATTGGCACATCTTCAAAATTTTAAAATGAGTTTATTCCATATCCCTTCCAAAACGGGCCAGTCGTTTGTTAAAGGAGTTGAAGATGGCTTTATTCTTATTGTAAAATTCGATATCGTTATGATCTTTCATCACAATCAATAGGCTTCGGTAACGTTCAATATCAGTGATGATATCGGTTATAATACCATTTTGTATTGAAGGCTGAATGTTTGAGAAATAAAGTAAACTTTGTTTGTACTTGGTCATCAATCGTTCCAATACCTCATGAGCTTTTGCTTTCTCACCAATTTCGTAATAACCGGCGGCAAATGGCTCTACCATTGTATAATAACCATAATAGTCCATCGGCATTTTGTTTAGTGCAGCATCAATTATTTTTTTAGCTTTATCTTTTTGACCTTCATTGATTAACTGCTCCATTAAGCGGGCCATATTAGTGCGATATGAAATGCTGTTTTTACGAGTTTCTGGGTCATGATAAATCGTAGTCAAGTCACCATTTCCCCAATCCCATTTATTAATCAATTTAAACATCTTTTCACTGTCAATATTGCCCATGTCATAAGGGTTTTCTTTGTTAATAGGGGTTTTTAAGGGTACTAATTTATAAACTAAACCATCCAATTGAAGGTAATCTTTCATCCATAGATAATCGTCATCTCCAAAACTTCCTCCTGTAAAATAGATTGGTCGTTTCCAATTATTATTAGATAGTACATCAAACATCATCAAACGATTTTTATACATGGCACTACCTTTAATGTCTACGTCAATATAAGGAACAATAGAGTCATTGAAGATGGGACTAACTACCTTGTTTTTGATTATGGCATTTTTATCTACCGGAATCCTAATTTTATTTGTTGGATAAAAATGGATGGTTTGACCATTCGGCATTTCGATTGTCGATTTTGGAATCTTAATAAAATTAATAAAATCATTAAGCATCCATCTAGCATCCGTTTTGGGTATATGTGCCACATAATCGAGTTTGTCTCCAACATATTCATCATGAGTAAATGAAATCGGTAGACCTTCAGATGTATAAGTTTTAAATTTCATTTGGTCAATATACCAATCAGTCATAAATAAACTAGTATTCACAATCTTAACATCTGTTCTAAATCCCTCAATTTCTTGTGCATACCACAGAGGAAAGGTATCATTATCACCTATGGTAAATAAAATGGCATTTGGATCACAAGAATCTAAGTAGTTTTTAGCCATTGCAATAGCTGTATAGCGATTAGCTCTGCTATGGTCATCCCAGTTTTGTGATGCCATTATAATTGGAGCGGCTACTAAACAAGCCATAATAACGACAGGGCCTGTTAATTTTGATTTAAAATAATCAGTTATAATCTCGTAGATCGCATATACTCCAAATCCTATCCATATGGCAAAGACATAGAACGAACCAACCAAGGCATAATCGCGCTCTCTTGGTTCGAATGGTCTTTCGTTCAAGTATATTTTTAGTGCCAATCCCGTAAATAAGAATAATACCAACAAAACATAAAAGCTTTTCAAATCTCTTTGAGCATGATACATTAAGCCAATTAGACCAATTATGAATGGCAAGAAATAATAAACATTCCTTCCTTTATTATTCTTTACATCATCTGGAAGATTTTCTTGCGTGTTTTTACCTAAATGGATTTCATCGATAAATTTAATACCACTAATCCAGTTTCCATCAAGATTATCATATTTGCCTTGAACATCATTTTGTCTTCCAACAAAATTCCATAAGAGGTAACGGCCATACATATAACCAAATTGGTATTCAACCATAAAACTAATATTATCCCATGTAGAGGGCTTTTCTACTGTGATATAGTCGCTGTACTTTTTTAGGAACGAGACATAATCTTCATTGTCAACTTTTTTCTGCGCATAAGCCATTTTGAAATCATCAATGTTTTTTTGAATTTCTCCTTTTAATTGACCGACAGCTTGGCCAACTTGTTCTTCGCTTAAACTATCAATATTTACTCCATATTGAGCTAAATCTTCTTCATAGGGGTATGCTTCATTTAGTTTAAATTTTGGAACACCAGTGAACTGAATATAATTCTCAATATGTTCCGTACTCCATAACCTAGGAAGTAAAGCTTTTTGATTGTCATCCGTATTTTGTTCAGCATTTTGGTAATTATTTACAATTACATAATTACCGGTTCTATAATCGCGCTCGTAATTGGGAGCTTTGTCTAAATAGGGTTGGTCTTTGTCCAGTCCTGCAAAAGTATCGGTATATTGCGGGCCGTAAAACAATGGGTTTACACCATATTGCTCACGATTATAGTATGCTAAGACTTCTGCGGCATCCGAGGGTTTATTTTCATTAATTACTACATTTGCATTGGCACGAATAGGCAACATCATCCAAGTTGAAAACCCGATTAAAACAAAAAGAATACTTAATAGTATTGTGTTATAACTAGGATGTCCTTTTTCGCGTGTATACTTTAAACCAAAATAGAAGATAGCAATTATTAACAAGGTTGAAAAAATAGTTCCAGAATTAAAAGGCATACCAAGACTGTTTACCATAAAGATTTCCATCTTTCCGAAAAAAGCTAAAGTGTATGGCAAAAGCAATTTAAAAATGAATAATAAAACTGCAACTATAATTATGTTTGCTAAAATGAAAGTTTTGATAGTAACCTTCTTGTAGTTTTTAAAGAAATACAAAAACCCAATTGCTGGAATGGTTAATAACGCCATGAAATGAACCCCAAAAGATAGACCTACAATCAAAGAAATAAGCAATAACCATCTATTTCCCCGCGTAGTATGCATATCTTGCTCCCATCTTAATCCTAGCCAAAATAAAAGTGCAATAAATAAAGTTGCCATAGCATAAACTTCTGCTTCAACAGCATTAAACCAAAAACTGTCAGAGAATGTGAAGGCTAGTGACCCTACAAATGAACTGCCTAGAATAACTATTGTTTTACTTTTGTCAATTTCGTTATAACTTGAAATAATCTTTCTCAATAGTATTGTAGTAGACCAAAACATAAATAATATCGTAAAGGCACTAGAAAAGACAGACAGCATATTTACCATTAAGGCTACTGTTTCTTTACTTGTTGCAAACATAGCAAAAAAGGCACCTAATAATTGAAATAATGGAGCGCCAGGTGGGTGACCTACCTCTAATTTAGCTGCCGTGGCAATGTATTCTCCACAATCCCAAAAACTCATTGTGGGTTCAACGGTCAAAGAATATGTTACTAAAGCAATTGTAAAAGTGGACCATCCAAGGATGTTGTTCCATTTATTAAAGTTAAAATTCATCATAAAGTATGAAATGAAAGGTTTTGTTTTGAAGTTACAAAGAAACTATTTTTTTTAAAGCAATTAATCCCGTTGCAGCAAAATTTTCTTAAATAGGTAACGAATTAAATACAAGTTTATTATCTTAATAAATAAAAAAGATTTCTAGAGTTGTTCTAAATTTTTGGGCTAATTGTTTGTGTAAAATAAAATTTGTTCTAAATTTGCACTCGCATTAAGCAAAACGCTGGTTTTGTTGAATCCATTTAAATGCAGTACTTGTTTTGATAAAGTGGTCTATGGTGTAATGGTAACACAACTGTTTTTGGTGCAGTCTTTCTAGGTTC
Source organism: Bacteroidota bacterium (assembly GCA_046051865.1). Lineage (GTDB taxonomy): Bacteria > Bacteroidota > Bacteroidia > Flavobacteriales > Flavobacteriaceae > Flavobacterium. The sequence continues at coordinate 4,890 of JBJONL010000074.1, forward strand.
GAGTCCTAGTAGACCAACGAAAAAAGCCTCTCAAATTGAGAGGCTTTTTTGTTTTAAATGATTAACTTTTAGATTTTAAAAGTTACTACTGGTTTTTTCGAATGGTTTACTAAATCTTCACTAATGCTTCCGTTGAAGAAGTGTGATAAGCCTTTTCTTCCATGTGTGCTCATACCAATCAAATCTGCATCAATATGATTGGCAAAGTTCAATACGCCACTCTCGACATTAATATCGTTGTAGATATGAGTAGTTAATTTATTGATTGTAAAATTTGAAATAAAATCATTCATAATTGATTCACCAACATGAGTTGGTTTGAAACTACTTGGGGTGTTGATCATTACTAAATGTAGTTCGGTGTCAAATTTATTGGCAAAATCTACCACTTTAGCGAAAGGGCCTTTGATTTCGTCTGAAAAATCGGATGCGAAGACGAATTTGTTTACGTCAAAATCACCTTCTTCTTTTTTGATGATAAGTACAGGGATGTCTGAATTACGCACAACTTTTTCTGCGTTGGAACCAATAAACATTTCTTTAAATCCGCTTGCTCCATGAGATCCCATTACAATTAAATCAACGCCATTTTTTTTGCTGATATTCATGATGCCATCAAAAGCTAATTCAAATTGTATAATCTCTGAAACTTTTAAATCAGCCAAGTTTTCGTCATCCATAATGTCTTCAAGTTTATCGATGGCTGCATTTTTGAAAAGCATGATTTCTGGTAAATCGTGCCCGCTTCCTACTGCATCGCTTCCTTGGTGAGGCAATTCTAACATGTGTAGAAGAAAAATTTCTCCACCATTTTTTCTAGCAATTTGTGCGGCAACTTTTAATGCGTATCCGGCGTGATCTGAAAAGTCCGTTGGGACTAAGATTTTTTTCATAATATAATAAGTAAATATAGGGTTGTAATTTTCGAACAATAAAGATATTATTTTTTTTTGATTCAGCAATGCTTTTTTGATTTATAAAAAATTAACTATATTTGCATCGTTATTTAGCATTCAAAATAAATAATGAGGGAAGCACTGCTTCCCTCTTTTTATACAACTATGACATTTAAAGAGAAAGTTACTCAATTATTAGAACAAGAATTACAAGTTAAAACATCATTATTTCTTGTAGATATAACAATTTCAGAGAATTATAAAATTACAATTACTTTGGATGGTGATAGCGGTGTAAATTTGCAAGATTGTATTGACGTTAGTCGTTCTATAGAAAATAATCTAGATAGAGAAGAACAAGATTATTCTCTAGAGGTAGCTTCGGCCGGGGTTTCATCACCCTTGAAATTGGTAAGACAATTTAAAAAAAATATTGGAAGAACTCTTAAGGTGAAGACAAATGCTGAAACTATTGAGGCTAAATTAGTTCAAGCAACAGATGAAAGTGTTTTACTCACATGGACCGCAAGGGAACCAAAAAAAATAGGAAAGGGAAAAGAAACGGTAGAACATAGTCGTGAGATTCCTTATTCAGAGATAAAAGAAGCAATTGTTATTATAATATTTAATTAAAATTAGGCATGGAAAATATTGCATTAATCGAATCATTCTCGGAGTTTAAAGATGACAAACTTATTGATCGAGTAACGCTTATGGCGATTTTGGAAGATGTATTTAGAAACGCGTTAAAAAAGAAATACGGTTCGGATGATAATTTTGATATCATCATAAATCCTGATAAAGGAGATATGGAGATTTGGAGAAGACGAATTGTAGTAGCGGATGATGATTTAGATTTAGAAAATGAAGAAATCACGTTGACTGATGCAAGAAAAATAGAACCTGATTTCGAAATAGGAGAGGAAGTTTCTGAAGAAGTGAAATTGATAGATTTAGGAAGAAGAGCAATATTAGCTTTACGTCAAAATCTTATTTCGAAAATTCATGAACACGACAATACTAACCTTTACAAACAATTTAAAGATTTAATCGGTGAAATTTATACCGCTGAAGTGCATCATGTTCGTCCAAGAGTTGTAATTTTGGTCGATGATGAAGGAAACGAAATCGTTTTGCCAAAGGAAAAACAAATACCTTCTGATTTTTTCCGTAAAGGAGATAATGTTCGTGGAATTATTGAAAGTGTTGAATTAAAAGGTAATAAGCCTCAAATCATCATGTCAAGAACTGCAGATAAGTTTTTAGAGAAATTATTTGAACAAGAAATCCCTGAAGTTTTTGACGGCTTGATAATGATTAAAAAAGTAGTCAGAATACCAGGTGAAAAAGCTAAAGTGGCAGTTGATTCTTATGATGACAGAATTGATCCAGTTGGAGCTTGTGTAGGTATGAAAGGATCTCGTATACACGGCATAGTTCGTGAATTAGGAAACGAAAATATAGATGTAATTAATTACACCACTAATTTACAGTTATACATAACAAGAGCACTTAGTCCTGCTAAGGTTTCATCTGTGAAAATTGATGAAGAAAAGAAGAGGGCTGAAGTATTTTTGAAGTTAGAAGAAGTTTCAAAAGCTATTGGTCGTGGTGGACACAACATTAAGTTAGCGGGTCATTTAACAGGATATGAATTAGATGTAATCCGTGAAGGAATTACCGCTGAAGAGGATGATGTTGAATTAACGGAATTCTCTGATGAAATTGACGGATGGGTAATTGACGAATTCGCCAAAATTGGATTAGATACAGCCAGAAGCATTTTAAATCAAGATGTTGCTGATTTAGTTAGAAGAACTGATTTGGAAGAAGAAACCATCTTAGAAGTAATAAAAATATTGAAAGAAGAGTTTGAGGACTAATTCTTTCACCGATAATAGATAACATTAAAAAGATTTTATGTCTGAAGGAAATATTAGAATTAATAAAGTTTTAAGGGAATTAAATATTTCTTTGGAAAGAGCTGTGGATTATCTTAAAGATAAAGGAGTTGCTATAGAAGCAAGTCCAAACACAAAGATTTCCGATGATGTGTATAATATTCTTTGTGGTCAATTTGCTGGAGACAAAGGAAACAAAGAAGCTTCTAAAGGCGTAAGCGAAGAAATCCGTAAAGAAAAAGAAGCGCTTCGTTTAGAAAGAGAAAAAGAAATTGAAGATAAGCGTAAACTTGAAGAAGAGCGTCAACGATTAGAATTAATCAAAGCTAAAGCAATTGTTACTGCTCCAAAACAAGTTGGAAAGATTGATTTAGACCCTAAAGGGACAGCGGGACCTATTTTAGATGCTCCGAAGATTGCTACAGACAAAAAAGAAAATGTTATTCCAAAGAAAGAAGAGGTAATTGCGACTCCAGTGGTTGAAAAGATTGATAAGATTGAAGAAGCAATAACTGAAGCACCTGTTGCTGAAACTCCAGCAGATGAAACAATCACTACGCAATATCAAAAGCTCTCTGGAGCTACTTTGACTGGTCAAGTTATTGATTTATCTCAATTCAACAAACCGAAAAAGAAAAAGGAAGAATTTAAAAAAGATGCTGGTAAGCCGTCTACACCGGCAGCTGGTCAAAATGCTGCCCAAGCAACTAACAACAACGCTAATAAAAATAAACGTAAAAGAATACCGCCTAAACCAGGAGACAAACCGGCTATAACAAGTGGTGGTGGTAATCAATCTGGAGGGGCAAATAAATTCGGCAATAAATCAGTTGGCGGATTCCAAAAAGGTAACCGACCAGCTATCGTTCAAAAAGTTGAGCCTACTGAAGAAGAAGTTAAAAATCAAATTAAAGAGACTTTAGAACGTCTTCAAGGAAAGGGAAACAAATCCAAAGCTGCTAAGTACAGAAGAGACAAGCGTGATACCCACCGTCAAAGAACGGAAGATGAAATGCAAGCACTTGAAGAAGGAAGCAAAACAATCAAAGTAACAGAGTTTGTAACTGTTGGTGAGATTGCTACCATGATGGATGTGCCTATCACTAAAGTAATCGGAACGTGTATGTCTTTAGGAATCATGGTAACGATGAATCAACGTTTAGACGCCGAGACCTTATCAATTGTAGCAGATGAATTTGGTTATGAAGTTGAATTCATTACCACTGATATTGAAGAAAATCTAGAAGTAGTTCAAGACAGACTTGAAGATTTAGTAACACGTGCGCCTATTGTTACAGTAATGGGACACGTGGATCACGGAAAAACATCTTTATTGGATTATATCCGTAAAGAAAATGTAATTGCTGGAGAATCTGGGGGAATCACGCAGCACATTGGGGCTTATGCTGTTACATTAGAGGGTGGTCAAAGAATTACATTCTTAGATACTCCAGGTCACGAGGCGTTTACCGCAATGCGTGCACGTGGTGCACAAGTAACAGATATTGCAATTATTGTAGTAGCGGCTGATGATGACATAATGCCACAAACCAAAGAGGCTATCAGTCACGCACAAGCAGCTGGCGTACCAATGATTTTTGCTATCAATAAAATTGATAAGCAAGGAGCTAACCCTGAAAAAATCAAAGAGAAATTAGCAGCAATGAATTTACTAGTAGAAGATTGGGGTGGGAAATACCAATCTCATGATATCTCTGCTAAGAAAGGAACGGGCATTAAAGAATTATTAGAAAAAGTATTACTAGAAGCTGAGATTCTTGACTTGAAAGCTAATCCTAACAAACCTGCTGTTGGAACAGTTGTGGAAGCACAATTGGATAAAGGTAGAGGTTATGTTTCCACTATATTAGTACAGTCAGGAACCTTGAAAGTAGGGGATTATGTATTGGCTGGAAAAAATCACGGTAAGGTGAAAGCCATGCATGATGAAAGGGGTCATACTGTTAAAGAAGCGGGACCGTCTACACCAATCTCTATTTTAGGTTTGGATGGGGCTTCTACCGCGGGGGATAAATTTAATGTTTTTGAAGACGAAAGAGAAGCTAAACAAATTGCCACAAAACGTCTACAGTTAATGCGCGAGCAAACAGTTAGAACGCAGCGTCATATTACCTTGGCAGAAATTGGCCGTCGTATTGCTTTAGGTCAATTTAAAGAATTAAATATTATTCTTAAAGGAGACGTAGATGGTTCAGTAGAAGCCTTATCAAGTGAATTCGCAAAATTATCTACAGAAGAAATCCAAATCAATATTATCCATAAAGGAGTAGGAGCCATTACTGAAACTGACGTAATGTTGGCTTCAGCATCGGATGCTATTATCATTGGATTTAATGTTCGTCCTGCTGGTAATGCTCGTCAATTAGCTCAAAAGGAAGAAATAGACATCAGAAGCTATTCGATTATTTACGATGCTATAAATGACCTTAAAGATGCGATGGAAGGCATGTTGTCTCCTGAAATGAAAGAAGAGATTACGGGTACTGCAGAAATTAGAGAAATATTTAAAGTATCTAAAGTGGGATCCATTGCAGGATGTATGGTTACCGACGGAAAAATATTTAGAAATTCTAAAATACGTTTAATTAGAGATGGTGTTGTGATTTACACGGGTGAATTAGCGACATTAAAACGATTTAAAGATGATGTTAAAGAAGTTTCTAAAGGATATGACTGTGGTATGCAGGTTAAAAATTACAATGACATTGAACAATTAGATCTCATCGAAGCATTCCAAGAGGTGGAAGTGAAGAAAAAATTGAAATAAGATTACTTAAAAAAAGCCCCGCAATTTGCGAGGCTTTTTTTATTTATTAGGCTTAATTAAAAAAGCATTTGGAAATTTCTTTTTCAACTTGTTCAGGTTTTTTTCAGCTTCAATTCTGGATTTGAAGTTGCCCACCCATACTTTGTACATGGGCGTACTGAAAACTATAGTGGCGTCCATTTCTTTGTTTTCTTTTTTAAAGTCCAGCAACGTTTTTTTTGAATTTTCACTATCTCCGTTGAATATCTGAATTTTATAACGGTCATTGATGGTGATTGAGCTGTTTATCTTTCTTTTCTCATTGAGAAGTTGTTCAAATTTAGGATCTTGTGTTATCGTGACTTTTTCCTCTTGAGCAACCATTTTTTGAGATAAAACGCATAATAATGAGGGCGCTAAAACAAGTTTAATTACGGGTAAATATTTCATAAGACTTTGATTTTAATACAAATGTAAAACTTAATAAATTAAACTAAAGAGAATTCATTATTTAGAATTAATATAAATTGAATTTAAGATATATTTAAGGTTTTGAGAATAGTTCATAAGTCGTATTTTTGTGCAAGTTTTTAATAAAGAGCATAATTTTTATTGGTATTCTATACCTTTTAAATTGTGCCAATATTAGTCGATAATCATTATACTATATGAAAAAGGTGGGTAACCATAATTCGATTTCAAGGAAAATACTCTTCGGTTTAGCTTTGTCGCTAACATTCTCCTTAACTTCATTATCTCAAAACGCTACACCGGCTGCTCCTGCAGCTGCTCCTGCTACAGCAACAGCTGCTCCGGCCGCTACTGTTGGAGGTGATGCTGTTGCGGGTAAAGCTTTGTTTAATACTAACTGTGCTGCTTGTCATAACTTGGATAAGAAAATGACCGGACCAGCATTGAGAGGTGTTACCGGGCGTCATGCTAAAGATTGGTTCTACAAATGGATTGCAAACAGTTCTGCCTTGATAAAATCAGGCGATGCGGATGCAGTGAAATTGTTTGCAGAAAACAACCAATCTGTGATGACGGCTTTCCCTCAATTGTCTAAACAAGACGTTGATAATATCTTGGCTTATACGGATACTCCAAAAGAGGAACCTATTAAAATAGCTGGAGGTGGTACTTCAGGACCTCCGGGAACTCAAGGAAGTGAAGGCGGAATCTCGAATGAAGTAATTCTTGGGGCATTATCTTTAGTGTTGTTGATGTTAGTAATCATGTTGTTCTTCGTGAACAATGTGTTGACCAAAGTAGCAAAATCTAACGGTATTGAAGTAGCGCCAAAAGAAGCAAGATTGTCAATATGGCAAGCTTTCGTTAAAAACCAATTTTTGGTTTTGGTTTCATCAATATTCTTATTGTTAGCGAGCGGATTCTTCGTGTACGGATGGATGATGCAAGTAGGAGTGGATCAAGATTATGAACCAATTCAACCAATTCATTATTCACACAGAATTCACGCAGGAAGTAATGGTATTGATTGTAAATACTGTCACTCTGCAGCACGCGTTAGTAAAAATGCCGGCATTCCTTCATTGAATGTTTGTATGAACTGTCATAAAAATATTTCTGAAGTATCTGATACTACCGCTACGCCAGATTATTCTAAAGCATTCTACGATGCGCAAATCCAAAAATTATATGATGCAGTAGGTTGGGATAAAACCACTATGAAATATACAGGTAAATCAAGTCCAGTGAAATGGGTCCGTATTCACAACTTACCGGATTTTGCGTATTTTAACCATTCGCAACACGTAACAGTGGCTGGTATTGAGTGTCAAAAATGTCACGGTCCAGTTCAAACGTATGAAATCCAAAAGCAGTTTGCTCCTTTAACTATGGGATGGTGTATCAAATGTCACCGTGAAACCGATGTTAAAATGGAAGGAAATGCATATTACACAAAAATTCACGAAGAACTTTCTAAAAAATATGGTGTAGACAAATTGACTGCAGCACAAATGGGAGGTTTAGAGTGTGGTAAGTGTCACTACTAATAAAATTATTAAGAAGCTAATATTTATATACGATGTCATCGAACAAAAAATACTGGAAAAGTGTTGAGGAGCTAAACGAAAATAGTTCTATTGTTGAGACGCTTAGAAATAATGAGTTTGTGGAAGCAATTCCAACGGAGGATTTCCTTTCCGATAAAGAATCATTATCTTCTTCTTCAACAACTCGTCGTGATTTCTTGAAATACGTTGGATTCAGTACAGCGGCCGCTACTTTGGCTGCTTGTGAAGGTCCAGTACACAAATCAATCCCTTACGTTTTACAGCCGGAACAAATCATTCCTGGAGTAGCTGATTATTATGCAACTTCAATGTTCGACGGTTATGATTTTGCCAACTTGTTGGTGAAAACTCGTGAAGGGCGTCCAATAAAAATTGAAAATAATACGATAGCTGGTGCAAAATTTGCTGCCAACGCCAGAGTACATGCTTCAGTATTGTCATTATACGACAGTATGCGCTTGCAAAAACCTAAAGTGGCGCAAAATGAGTCAACTTGGCAAGAAGCTGATTTGAAGATTAAAGCAAGCTTAGCGGATGCCAAAGCTAAAGGGGGTCAAGTAGTTTTGTTGACCGGAACTTTGGCTAGTCCATCAACTGAAAAACTGATCGCTGAGTTCATTGCCAAAAACCCTACAGCTAAGCATGTAGTATATGATGCAGTATCAGAATCAGCTGCGTTAGATGCTTTCGAAGCAGCTTACGGAGAAAGAGCTTTAGTTGATTACGACTTCTCTAAAGCCAATACAATTGTTTCTTTAGATGCAGATTTCTTAGGAGATTGGCAAGGAGGCGGTTTTGATTCAGGGTACGCACAAGGGAGAATTCCTCAAGCAGGAAAAATGTCTAAGCACTATCAGTTTGAAGCTAACATGACATTGTCAGGAGCTGCAGCGGATAAACGTGTTGCAATGAAAATTGCTGATCAAAAACAAGCTTTAGTAAAAATTTACAATGTAATCACGGGAGCTTCTATAGCTACTGGAAAGTTTGCAAACGAAGAAGTTGTGGCTAAAGCAGCACAACAATTAAAGGCAGCTGGGACTAAAGGTCTATTGGTGTCAGGTATACAAGATAAAAATGCTCAGTCATTAGTTTTAGCGATTAACGCTGCTATAGCTAGCGAAGCATTTTCAACTATAGGAACACGTCAAATTAGAAAAGGTTCTAATACACAGGTTGCTCAGTTAATTTCTGACATGAATACTGGTAGTGTTCATACTTTAATCATGAGCGGTGTGAATCCAGTATACACTTTAGCTGATAGTGCTAAATTTGTAAGTGGCTTGAAAAAAGTAAAATTATCAATAGCCTTCTCTTTAAAAGAAGATGAAACGGCTTCGATCTCTTCTATAGCAATTCCAGCGCCTCATTATTTAGAGTCTTGGAATGATTTAATGTTGACTAAAGGAATCTATTCTTTAACGCAGCCAACAATCCGTCCGTTATTCAGTTCTAAACAATTCCAAGAAGGATTGTTGTCTTGGAATGGTAATGGTGGAACATACTACGATTATTTAAAAGCTAATGCAACCGCTTACACAAATGGTGCTTGGAATAAAGCAGTACATGATGGAGTGGTAGTTGGAGTTCCAACCGGTGTTGCTGGTGGAAGTGCTGATTACCTAGCAGCGGCTAATGCCTTAGCACAATCTAAAGCTTCTAAAGATTTTGAATTAGTATTGTATACCAAAACGGGTTTAGGAGATGGTCAACAAGCTAACAACCCGTGGTTACAAGAGTTTCCTGATCCAATCACGAGAGTGTCTTGGGATAACTATGTAACCGTGTCTCAAGCTGATGCTAAAACATTAGGTTTAGAAAATAAAATTGTGGCTAACGGTGGTCTAAACGGAAGTAATGCTACAATTACCGTTAACGGGATTAAAATGGATGTTCCTGTTATTGTTCAACCAGGACAAGCAGTAGGGACTTTAGGTTTAGCGTTAGGTTACGGTAAAAAAGCCGCTTTAAAAGAAGAAATGCAAGTAGGTGTAAATGCCTATGCTTTATATAACAACTTCAATAATGTACAATCAGCTTCCATTGTAAAATCAGGTGGAGAACACGAGTTTGCTTGTGTGCAATCTCAAAAAACATTGATGGGTCGTGGGGATATTATTAAAGAAACTACTTTAACCATCTTCAATACTAAAGAGGCTAAAGAATGGAATGAAGTTCCAATGGTATCTTTAGACCATAAAGAAGTTGAAGCAACTAAAGTTGATTTATGGGAATCATTTGATCGTTCAGTGGGTCATCATTTCAATTTGTCAATTGATTTAAATGCTTGTACTGGTTGTGGTGCTTGTGTGATTGCTTGTCATGCTGAAAACAACGTACCAGTTGTTGGTAAGTCTGAGGTAAGAAGAAGTCGTGATATGCACTGGTTGCGTATTGATAGATATTATTCTTCTGAAGATACGTTTGCGGGTGACAATGAGAAAAAAGAGAACTTCAACGGTTTATTTGGTAAAAAAGGGTCATTAGGTGGATTTGGTGAAATGGAACATCCTGCAGATAATCCTCAGGTGGCGTTCCAACCGGTAATGTGTCAACATTGTAACCACGCTCCTTGTGAAACAGTTTGTCCTGTTGCAGCAACATCACACGGTCGTCAAGGTCAAAACCAAATGGCTTATAACCGTTGTGTTGGTACTCGTTACTGCGCAAACAACTGTCCTTATAAAGTACGTCGTTTCAACTGGTTCTTATATAACAATAATGACGAGTTTGATTTCCACATGAATAATGACTTAGGTCGTATGGTAATTAATCCAGATGTAAACGTTCGTTCTCGTGGGGTGATGGAAAAATGTTCAATGTGTATCCAAAAAACACAATTGACAATTCTTACGGCTAAACGTGAAGGAAGAGAAGTAAATGTTGACGAATTCCAAACTGCATGTTCTGCAGCTTGTACTACAGGAGCGATGGTATTCGGAGATGTTAACAACAAAGAAAGCAAAGTAGCAAAGTTAGCTGAAGATAAAAGAATGTATCATTTGTTAGAGCATGTTGGAACAAAACCAAATGTGTTCTACCACGTGAAAGTTAGAAATACCTAGTACAAACAATAATTAATTAAGAAACAATATAAAGGATTATGTCGTCTCATTACGAAGCACCCATTAGAAAACCTTTAGTTATAGGTGATAAAACTTATCACGATGTAACTGTAGATGTAGCTGCTCCTGTTGAAGGAAGAGCAAATAAACAGTGGTGGACTGTATTTACTATCGCATTAATAGCTTTCCTATGGGGAATAGGATGTATAGTATATACAATCTCAACTGGTATTGGTTCATGGGGATTAAATAAAACTGTTGGTTGGGCTTGGGATATCACTAACTTCGTTTGGTGGGTAGGTATTGGTCATGCAGGAACGCTTATTTCAGCCGTATTATTGTTATTCCGTCAACGATGGAGAATGGCAATCAATCGTTCTGCTGAAGCGATGACCATTTTCTCGGTAATCCAAGCAGGTTTGTTCCCGATTATTCACATGGGACGTCCTTGGTTAGCTTACTGGGTTGTGCCAATACCAAATCAATTTGGATCACTTTGGGTTAACTTCAACTCTCCATTACTTTGGGACGTATTTGCAATCTCTACTTATCTTTCGGTGTCCTTAGTATTTTGGTGGACAGGTTTATTGCCCGATTTTGCAATGTTAAGAGACCGAGCAGTGACTCCTTTTGCTAAAAAAATCTATACTATCTTAAGTTTTGGATGGAGCGGTAGAGTGAAAGATTGGCAGCGATTTGAAGAGGTTTCATTGGTTTTAGCGGGTTTAGCTACTCCTCTTGTGCTTTCGGTACACACTATTGTATCCTTTGACTTTGCTACTTCTGTAGTGCCAGGCTGGCATACTACGATTTTCCCGCCATACTTCGTTGCAGGGGCTGTATTCTCCGGATTTGCAATGGTAAATACCTTGTTAATCATCATGAGAAAAGTTTCGAACCTTGAAGCTTATATTACAATACAACATATAGAGTTGATGAATATCGTAATTATGATTACTGGTTCTATAGTTGGAGTAGCCTATATTACTGAGTTATTCGTAGCTTGGTATTCGGGTGTAGAGTATGAACAATACGCTTTCTTAAATAGAGCAACTGGACCTTACGCTTGGGCCTATTGGGCGATGATGAGTTGTAACGTATTTTCGCCACAGTTTATGTGGTCTAAAAAGTTAAGAACTAGTATAATGTTCTCTTTTATTATCTCAATCGTTGTAAATATTGGTATGTGGTTTGAACGTTTTGTAATTATCGTAACGTCGTTACACAGAGATTACCTTCCTTCTTCGTGGACAATGTTCTCACCAACATTCATTGATATTGGAATTTTCATTGGTACGATAGGTTTCTTCTTTGTGTTGTTCCTTTTATATGCAAGAACATTCCCTGTGATTGCACAGGCAGAGGTTAAAACAATCTTGAAATCGTCAGGAGAGAATTATAAAAGACAAAGAGAATTAGAAGGTCATAATCATTCAGATAAACATTAATAATTGCTATGAGTAGTAATAAAGTTATACACGCTATATACAATGATGATGATGTATTGATGGATGCGGTTCACAAAACTAGAGCTGCGCATCATCACATTGAAGAAGTCTTTACACCTTTTCCAGTACACGGATTAGATAAAGCTATGGGAATTGCTCCAACCAGGTTAGCCATTTGTGCCTTCATCTATGGATGTATTGGTTTATCGGTTGCAACGACCATGATGAATTATATCATGATTCAAGATTGGCCGCAAGATATCGGAGGTAAACCAAGTTTTGCATACTATCAAAACATGCCAGCGTTCGTTCCAGTAATGTTCGAGATGACTGTATTCTTTGCAGCTCACTTAATGGTAATCACCTTTTATATGAGAAGTAAATTATGGCCATTTAAACAAGCTGAGAACCCAGATGTTAGAACTACTGATGATCATTTTTTAATGGAAGTTTCAGTGAAAGATAATGAAGCCGAATTGGTTAAATTCTTTGAAGAAACAGGTGCAGTAGAAGTTAAAGTAATTGATAAGCATTAATAATAGATATGAAAAGTTTACTTAAAACAGCAGTATTATTAGGTATCATTGTTTCCTTTTCATCATGTCATGATAAATCGAAACCGAACTACCAATACATGCCAAACATGTATGAATCGGTAGCTTATGAAACTTATTCAGAATCTAATGCTTTTAATTCACCAACGGGTTTGCACGGAAAAGAAGGACAATTACCTCCAGTAGGTGCAATTAAAAGAGGTTTTATTCCTTACGAAATTCCAAACACAACAGCGGGTTACGATTTAGCTAAAGCTACTTTAAAATCGCCACTTGACTCTACGGAAGTAGACATGGAAAAAGGCAAAGCGTTGTTTGATGTATATTGTGCTATTTGTCACGGTACAGCAGGAGATGGTCAAGGAAAATTAGTGAAACAACAAAAATTCTTAGGAGTTCCTAATTACAAAGACAGACAAATTACAGAAGGAAGTATTTTCCACGTTCAAACGTACGGTTTAAATTCAATGGGTTCGTATGCGAATCAGTTGAGCCAACAAGAACGTTGGATGGTGGCTGCTTACGTAATGGATCTTAGAAGCAAATTATAATTGTAGAATAAACTGATTGTTATAGATATGTATACCTTTTCAAGTAAATTAAAAACTCTTTCTTTCGTCTTAATGCTCATAGGAGTATTAGGAATTGGGTACGGTTTCTTTTCCGCACCAAAAACAATTCAAGACGTAGAAACAATTCTTGCTTCTGAAAGTCATGAGCACGGAACAGCACACAATGCCCATACCGTTGAAAAACATGACGTGAAAGCTGAAGCTGAGCACCAAGAACACCTTGAACATGTGTTCCACCAATTACAAAATAAACCTTGGGCTGCTTTATATGTGGCTTGTATATTTTTAATGCTGATTTCTATGGGTGCGTTGGCATTCTATGCAATTCAACAAGTGGCTCAGGCTGGATGGTCTCCAGTATTGTTTAGAGTGATGCAAGGGGTTACGTCTTATTTAGTGCCGGGTTCAATAATTTTCTTTTTAATCCTTGTGCTTTCTGGATTGCACTTCAATCACTTATTTACATGGATGAATGAAGGAGTAACAGAAGTTGGTAATAAAAACTACGATCACATGATCGCAGGAAAGTCAGGTTATTTGAATTTTCCTTTCTGGATCATCAGAGCAGCGATTTTTATTGGAGGATGGAACCTTTATCGTTACTTATCTCGCAAAAATTGTTTAGCACAAGACGAAGCAACTGACAATACATTCTACAAAAAGAATTTCAAAATTTCAGCTGCATTCTTGGTATTCTTTATTGTTTCTGAATCTATTATGTCTTGGGATTGGATTATGTCATTAGACCCGCATTGGTTTAGTACATTATTCGGTTGGTATGTATTCGCTAGTTTCTTTGTAAGTGGTATTACCACGATACAATTAGTTACCATATATCTTAAATCCAAAGGGTATTTAGAAAATGTAAATTCTAGTCACATCCACGATTTATCGAAATTCATGTTCGGTATAAGTGTATTTTGGACTTACTTGTGGTTCTCTCAATTTATGTTGATTTGGTATGCTAATATTCCAGAAGAAGTTACTTATTTCAAAATGAGAATTGAGCATTTCAATCTGCCTTTCTTTGGGGCTTTCGTTCTAAATTTCATTATTCCAATATTGCTTTTAATCAATACCGATTTCAAACGTATCTACTGGATTATAATTATGGCAGGTATTATTATATTGTTTGGCCACTATGTTGATTTCTTCAACATGATTATGCCAGCAGCAGTAGGTGATCAATGGTTTATTGGAGTGCCGGAAATTAGTGCATTAATGTTCTTTATTGGATTATTCATTTTTGTAGTATTCACTACATTAACCAAAGCGCCTTTAGTTCCAAAACGTAATCCTTTCATCGAAGAAAGTAAACATTTTCATTATTAATATTTAAAGTAAATCTCAAATGACAACTCTTTTGGTACTTATAGTTGTAGTTTTGTTAGCAGTTGCCTTATGGCAGTTAACTAAAATATTCGACTTAACTCAAGTAGGTGGAAATGTTAACACCACTCAAGTGGCAGACGATAACGATAACAAAGTTAATGGTTATTTAATGTTTGGATTCTTGGGTTTCATTTACCTTACTACTATTTTCTGTCTTTGGAACTACAGTAAGTTTCCATTGATTGGTGATTCAGCTTCAGCTCATGGTGCTCAAGTTGACAACTTGATGGAAATTTCAATGATTTTGATATTTGGAGTTCAAACAATAACGCAAGCTTTATTGCACTACTTTGCTTTTAAATACAGAGGGAAACAAGGACAAAAAGCTCTTTATTTTGCAGATAATAATAAATTGGAATTTATATGGAGCGTTATTCCGGCAGTAGTATTAGCAGGTCTTATTCTATATGGTTTATATGCTTGGACGAATATCATGTTTGTGGATCAAAAGGATAAAGAAAATGCTATCGTTATTGAATTATATGCACAGCAATTTAAATGGGAAGCTAGATACGCAGGTAAAGATAATGAACTAGGAAAAGCTAATGTAAGATACATTGAAGGTGTAAATAATTTAGGAGTTGATTTGTCTGATCCTAATGCTCAAGATGATTTTTCGTCTACGGAATTGCACATACCAAAAGGTAAAAGAGTTATTTTTAAAATGCGTTCACAAGATGTCTTGCACTCAGCTTACATGCCTCATTTTAGAGCGCAAATGAACTGTGTCCCTGGAATGGTTACTACCTTCTCGTTCGTTCCAACTGTAACAACAGCGGAGATGAGAGACAAGCCGGCTATGGTAGAAAAAGTGGCGCTAATTAATGATATTAGAACAAAAAAAAGTGCTGAATTAGTAGCTGCAGGACAAGCTGCTCTAGATCCATATTCTTTTGATTTTCTGTTGCTATGTAATAAAATTTGTGGTGCTTCTCACTACAATATGCAAATGAAAATTGTAGTTGATACACCAGAAGAATATAGAGTTTGGCTAAAAGCAAATCAAGAGAAAACTATTGTGCTTGCTGTGAAAAATGCCGCCGCTGAAGCTAAAAGATCAGAAGAAGGTTTAATAGCCAATGACACAACTTCACCGAAAAGCAAAGACACTACCATTATTGCTGCGGCAGAAATGAAATAAATATTATAATTTAAAAGTTTACCTATATGTCAGCAGAAGCTCACAACCACGATCACAGTCACGACCACGAACACCACCATAAAGATACGTTCATTACTAAATATATTTTTAGTATTGACCATAAGATGATTGCAAAACAGTATTTACTTACTGGGATCATCATGGGTATTATTGGAGTTGGTATGTCAATGCTTTTTAGAATGCAGTTAGCATGGCCGGAAGAATCTTTTAAAGTTTTTAGTTTTTTCTTAGGAGAAAAAATGGCTCCTGGTGGTGTTATGTCAAATGAAACATATCTTTCCTTGATTACAATTCACGGAACGATTATGGTTTTCTTTGTCTTAACAGCAGCTCTTAGTGGTACTTTTAGTAACCTATTAATTCCTTTACAATGTGGTGCTAGAGATATGGCTTCAGGACTTTTGAATATGATCTCTTATTGGTTGTTTTTTCTATCCAGTGTAATCATGGTTTCTTCATTGTTTGTCGAGTCAGGTCCTGCTTCAGCGGGATGGACCATTTATCCACCATTAAGTGCTTTGCCTCAAGCGATATCAGGTTCGGGAGCAGGTATGACTTTGTGGTTAGTTTCTATGGCAATATTTATTGCAGCTTCTCTATTAGGGTCTTTGAATTATATCGTTACTGTTATCAATTTGAGAACGACAGGAATGTCAATGACGAGGTTGCCTTTAACTATTTGGGCGTTCTTTGTTACGGCAATTATTGGAGTTATTTCGTTTCCTGTGCTTTTGTCGGCGGCCTTAATGTTAATTATGGATAGAAGTTTTGGAACTTCGTTCTTCTTATCAGATATTTATATTGCAGGAGAAGTGTTGCATTATCAGGGAGGTTCTCCCGTATTATTCGAACACTTATTTTGGTTCTTAGGGCATCCTGAGGTATATATTATTTTACTTCCAGCATTGGGTATTACTTCCGAAATTATTGCAACTAATTCACGTAAACCAATATTTGGATACAGAGCGATGATTATGTCAATCATTGCCATTGCATTCTTATCTACAATCGTATGGGGTCACCATATGTTCATCTCAGGGATGAATCCATTCCTAGGTTCTGTATTTACTTTTACAACTTTGTTGATTGCAATCCCTTCGGCGGTTAAAGCATTCAACTACATTACAACGCTGTGGAAAGGAAACTTACAATTAAACCCGGCTATGCTCTTCTCAATTGGCTTAGTATCCACATTCATCACTGGCGGTTTAACAGGCATTATCCTTGGCGACAGCACACTAGATATTAATGTGCACGACACTTATTTTGTAGTGGCTCACTTCCACTTGGTAATGGGTATTTCTGCTCTGTACGGAATGTTTGCCGGTATCTACCATTGGTTCCCAAAAATGTTCGGGAGGATGATGAACAAAAATTTAGGATATATTCACTTTTGGGTTACGGCAGTTTGTGCTTACGGAGTGTTTTTCCCTATGCACTTTATCGGAATGGCTGGTCTACCGAGAAGATATTACACTAATACGAACTTTCCATTATTTGATGATTTGCAAAATGTGAACGTTATCATAACGATATTCGCTCTAGTGGGAGGTGCATTCCAGTTAGTGTTTTTATATAATTTCTTCAGTAGTATTTTTTACGGAAAAAGAAGTGTTCAAAATCCTTGGAAGTCTAATACATTAGAATGGACTGCGCCAGTAGAACACATTCACGGAAACTGGCCAGGTGAAATTCCTCATGTATATAGATGGCCTTACGATTACAGTAAACCAGGTCATGATGATGATTTTGTTCCGCAAAATGTACCTATGAAAGAAGGTGAAGAGGTTTTACATCACTAATCTTTTATAATATTAGATAATATGCCTTTCCTAAACGAAAGGCATTTTTATTTGCATCCAAACTTTGTTATATATTTGTAAGATGAATGAAAATCTCAATCCTACTAATTCTGATTTCAGCCCAGAGGAATTTGATCTCGAAAAAAAGTTGCGACCACTATCTTTTGATGATTTTACCGGACAAGAACAGGTTTTAGAAAATCTTAGAGTGTTCGTAGAAGCCGCTAATCAAAGAAATGAAGCGCTTGACCACACTCTTTTTCACGGCCCTCCTGGTTTAGGAAAAACAACTCTTGCCAATATATTAGCCAATGAGTTAGGTGTAGGCATAAAGATTACCTCAGGTCCTGTTTTAGATAAGCCAGGAGATCTTGCGGGACTGTTGACCAATCTTGATGATAGAGACGTTCTTTTTATTGATGAAATACATCGTCTTAGTCCTGTCGTAGAAGAATATCTCTATTCAGCAATGGAAGATTTTAAAATTGATATCATGATTGAATCAGGACCCAATGCGAGATCAGTTCAAATCAATCTTAACCCTTTTACCCTAGTAGGAGCAACTACGCGTTCAGGATTACTTACTGCTCCTATGAGGGCTCGATTCGGAATTCAGAGTAGATTGCAATATTACAATGCCGAACTTTTAACTACCATTATCCAAAGAAGTTCTGGCATTTTAAAGATGCCAATTTCCATGGAAGCAGCTATCGAAATAGCCGGCCGAAGTAGAGGTACGCCTCGTATCGCTAATGCCTTATTGCGAAGAGTTCGTGATTTTGCCCAAATCAAAGGTAACGGTAAAATAGATATCGAAATCGCACGCTTTTCTTTAAAAGCATTACATGTCGATGCACATGGCCTAGACGAAATGGACAACAAAATCCTAACCACAATAATCGATAAGTTTAAAGGTGGACCTGTAGGTCTGTCGACGCTCGCTACCGCTGTTTCCGAAAGTGGCGAAACCATCGAAGAAGTATACGAGCCATTTTTAATTCAAGAAGGCTTTATCATCCGCACACCAAGAGGTAGAGAAGTTACCGAAAAAGCGTATACCCATTTAGGCCGAATCAAAACCAATATCCAAGGAGGTTTATTTTGATCAACAACAAAGAAAAATATACCCAATTCATCAAAACCGAAGCCCAACGCCTCGGTTTTTTCTCTTGTGGTATCGCTAAAGCAGGGTTCCTTGAAGAAGAAGCGCCTCGGTTAGAAAAGTGGTTAAAAGGAAACCAACACGGGTCAATGTCTTTTATGGAGGAACATTTCGATAAACGCCTTAACCCAACGCTATTAGTGGAAGACTCCAAAAGTGTCATTTCACTACTTATGAATTATTATCCGGCCGAAGTTCAAAACCAAGACTCTTATAAAATTTCAAAATACGCTTACGGCAAAGACTACCACAAC
Organism: Bacteroidota bacterium; assembly: GCA_046051865.1. GTDB lineage: Bacteria > Bacteroidota > Bacteroidia > Flavobacteriales > Flavobacteriaceae > Flavobacterium. Next base: position 23,904 of record JBJONL010000074.1, read on the forward strand.
GTCATAAAAAGAAAAGTAGTCAAACTACTAAAATCAATCAAAAAAGAAATAGGCGATGTGTCAGGTAGAGCTTTTATCGATATAGCACCTATCATGGATAAAGCTTGGGCCAGCAAAAGTGGCTTAGGATGGATGGGTAAAAATAGTAATGTAATTACGCGACAGGTAGGTTCCTATTATTTTATAGCCGAATTAATAATCGACTTAGACCTGCTGTACGATAGTGCTACAACCGATCATTGCGGTACTTGTACGGCCTGCATTGATGCCTGCCCCACCCAAGCTATTGTGCAACCCTATGTTGTAGACGGTAGTAAATGCATTTCTTATTTTACAATCGAACTAAAAGGCAACATGCCGCAAGAAATGAAAGGTAAAATGGACGATTGGATTTTTGGTTGCGATGTCTGTCAAGACGTCTGTCCCTGGAATAAATTCGCAAAACCTCATAAGGAGCCAGCTTTTAATCCCTATCCAGAATTATTGTCTTATACCAAAAAAGACTGGGAAGAAATTACGGCAGATACCTTTGCCAAAGTATTCACAAACTCGCCTTTGAAACGAGCACAAATAGAAGGGTTAAAACGAAATATTAATTTTATAAAGTAGATTCTCGAGCTATAACGGAAGTGTCCAGTTCAATAGTGCGTGAAACAAAAGGAATAAGCTCTTTTCTCGCATTCATCTCTTCTAATAACAACCCAAAGGATTGAACTCCCATCTCAAAACTAGGTTGGTCTACAGTACTCAATTTTGGCGTGATAACTTGTGACATAAACCAATTACTGAAACCAATTATTTTTACTTGCTCAGGTACCTGAATAGATACCTCATTAAAATGGGCCAAAACCCCAACGGCAACCAAATCGGTAATCACAAAGATGCCATCCACATCAGGATGGTCATGGGCAATCTGCTTAGCAAATTCTTTTCCCTCTTCAAAAGTTACATTTTTACAAGTGTAAACCAACTTTGAGTCAAAAGGTATGGTGTACTTTTCTAAAGCTTTTTTATATCCTAAAAATCGATCTATGGCGTTTTGTGGATTTACAGGACCTCTGATGTGAGCAATTTTTTTACAACCTTTCAAAATCAAATGCTCCACGGCATTGTATGCCGCTTTTTGATCATTAATAATAACTTTAGAACTAGGAATAAGCTTTGAAATCTTATCAAACATTACAAAGGGTACTTCTTTTCTAATGATGTCCTTGATATGCTCATCATCATTCGACTCATTCGACAGGGACATGATAATTCCATCAACGCGCTTGTTCATCAAAAGTTCCACTTGCTTCTTTTCCATCTCCAACGATTCATTAGATTGCAAGATGATCACTAAATACCCATTTTTTTCAGCCTCATCGATAATACCATTAATTACACTAGAGAAAAAATGATGTACTACTTCCGGAATTATCAATCCTATGGTTCTTGATTCTTTAGTGCGTAGATTTACCGCAAAACTATTTGGAGTATAACTTAAGGAGCTTGCCAATTCTAAAACAGCCTTTCTAGTTTTATCACTAACATCGGGATAATTCTTCAAAGCTTTCGAAACAGTTGTTATCGAAATCCCTAAAGTTTCGGCTATTTGTTTTAAAGTGATGTCTCTCATAAAACAAATATCATAAAAAAATATCAATTTAGTATCGAAAACGTTTTCGGTGTTTTCGAAAACGTTTTCGAAAATTATTTCATAATTAATTGTTAACTAAAAATATAAATTCGAAAAATAATCCAACAATAATTATTAATTAAACAAAATTACAAACGATGAAAAAAAGTACTTCATTTTTGAAAAAGTTGTCCTTCTTAGTTCTATTACTATGCGGATCTATTGCTTTTTCTCAAAACAGTAGCTTATCAGGTAAAGTAACCGATGTAAAAGGAGAAACTGTTGCCGGAGCCAATGTTGTGTTAGACAACACTTCCAAAGCAACAAAGACCGATGCTGATGGGAATTATTCCTTCTCAGGCTTAAACGATGGGTCTGCCTCTGTTACCGTATCCTTTATCGGCTTAGCTACACAAAAAAAAGCAACCACTATTAACGGAAAAACAACCCTAGATTTCCAATTACAAGAGGATGCGAAAACACTTGACGAAGTTGTTGTTACAGGTGTGGTTAACCCTAGAAGCAAAATCAAATCAAGCGTTTCAATTACAACTTTAGATGTAAAACAAGTAGAACAATCGGCGCCAAGATCAACAGCCGAAATCTTCAGAACCATTCCAGGGATTCGCTCTGAATCATCAGGGGGTGAAGGAAATGCAAACATCGCCGTGCGTGGGGTGCCTATTTCTTCAGGTGGATCTAAATATTTACAACTGCAAGAAGACGGATTACCCGTATTACTATTTGGTGATATCGCTTTCGCTACTGCAGATATCTTTACAAGATTTGATAGAAATGTTGCAAAAATCGAAGCCATCCGTGGAGGATCTGCTTCTATATTGACTTCAAATGCACCAGGTGGAATCATCAACTTTATCAGTAAAACAGGTAAAACAGAAGGAGGAACTATGGCTACTAGCTTTGGTTTAGATTACAATGACTTCAGAACCGACATCGAATATGGAGCTCGTATTGGCGAAGGAATGTATTTCCATGCCGGTGGGTTTTACAGAACAGGAGAAGGAGTAAGAAGCCCAGGTTTCACTGCCAATAATGGAGGACAATTTAAATTCAATGTAACCAAAGAATTCGAAAAAGGTGCCGTAACCGTTTATGCTAAATTCTTAAACGATAGAGCTGCTGCTTATATGCCAATGCCAATGCAAGTTTCAGGTACTAATGCTAGTCCAAATTGGGGAAGCATTAGTGGTTATGATGCTACTTTTGGAGCAATGCAATCCATTTATTTAGATCACAATGTAGGCTTAGGTCCGAATGGCGAATTAAGAAGAGCCAAAGTGTCTGACGGTATGCATCCCGTAACTAAAGCTATTGGAGTGAGTGCTAATTTCGAATTAGCAGAAGGTTGGAAAGTTACAGAAAATGGACGTTTCGCTACTAATAGTGGTTTGTTCATCTCTCCATTCCCTGCCGAAGTAGCCTCTGCAGCTACAATCGCTAACTCTTTCGGAGCAGGTTCAACACTTACGTTTGCAAATGACGGTACAGCATTTAATAATCCTAATGGTTTAGTAGCTCGTATCCACATGTTCGATACTCAATTAAACAACATGGATAACTTCATGAATGATTTAAGAATTACTAAAAAATTCGATAAAATTGGACTAGGGGTTACCGCTGGTTATTTCAAATCAATCCAAAACATCTCTATGTCTTGGTTATGGAACTCTTACCTTCAAGAAGTGTCTGACAATAACCCACGCCTTATCAATGTTACCGATGCTGGTGGAAACTTATTGTCTGATAACGGTCTTTACGCTTATGGTACTCCAGCATGGGGAAACTTAGCTAGAAATTATGATACACAATACAACGTAGCAGCTCCTTACGCTAACGTTTCTTTCGATGCTACGGATAAACTTTCTCTTGAAGGAGGTATTCGCTACGATCAAGGACAAGTTAATGGTTCTTTCGCAGGCGGTACTTCAAAAGCGTATGATATCAATAACGATAACATAATTTCTGTTCCAGAACAAAATGTATTTGCGGTTAATACAGCAAACGCAACTGCAGTGGATTATCAATACCACTATGTGTCTTATTCAGTAGGGGCTAATTATTTAATCGATGCAAATCAATCTGTTTTTGCAAGATACAGTAGAGGTGCTTCTGCCAAAGCAGATCGTATCCTATTCTCAGGTCTTGACTATCTAAATGGAAACAAAATCAATGCACTTGATTTCTTAAACCAAGCCGAAATTGGATACAAAAGAAAATTCGATAAAGGATACGTATATGCTACGTTCTTCAGTTCTAAAACAAACGAACAAGGTGGATACGAAGCGACATCAAACAGCATCATCGATAACGATTATAAGTCAATGGGTCTTGAGTTAGAAACTTCTTATAACGCTACTCAAAACTTAAATTTACGCGGTGGGTTTACCTATACTAAAGCGGAAATTACTACGGGAGCTAACAAAGGAAACGAGGCAAGAAGACAACCAAAAATGATGTACAACTTCATTCCGTCTTATAAATTCTCTAACAACAAAAATGCGGTAGGATTAAGCTTTATTGGTCAAACCAAAGCATACACGCAAGACAGCAACCAATTAGTGATGGATGGATTCCTTATCGTTAACGGATTTGTTGATTTCGAATTGACCAAAGGTTTATCGTTAAACTTGGCAGGAAACAACTTGTTCAACACCTTAGCAATTACAGAAGCTGAAGAAGGAAGCATCACCGAAAATACAGTAAACTACGTAAGAGCAAGACCATTACCGGGAAGATCGGTTTCTATGGCGTTGTCTTACAAGTTTTAATAAATTTTCATGTTTTAATTTGAGTAATTCCTATACCAACAAAAATTGGTATGGGAATTATTTTTAAAAAACAAAATCGTTACTTTTAGATAAATTAATTTCGGATTCAAATGATGAGCAAAAAAATAAACCTTAGTTTTTGGCAAATAATCAACATGAATGTTGGTTTTTTTGGTATTCAATACAGCTTTGGTTTACAGCAAAGTGCCGTGAATCCTATTTATGATTTCCTAGGGGCACACCCAGACCAAATTCCATTGCTGAATTTAGCAGGACCCTTAACTGGGCTTCTAATCCAACCGCTAATAGGAGCACTAAGCGATAAAACGTGGTCCCCAAAATGGGGCGGGAGAAGAAAACCCTACTTTTTAATCGGAGCGCTAATTTGTAGCGCCGCATTATTCCTATTTCCGTTCAGTAGCTCCCTATGGATGGCTGCTGGCTTGCTCTGGATTCTAGATGCGGGTAATAATACCGCGATGGAGCCCTACCGCGCCTTTATCGCGGATAAATTAGACGAATCCCAACAGCCTATTGGTTTTCAAGCGCAAAGCTTTTTTACGGGTTTCGGGCAAACGTTAGCCAACATATCCTTGTTCATCTTCCCCTTAATTTTTATTGGAACTATAGGGAAACTACCTACTTGGGTGTTCGCTTCGTTCTTCCTGGGGTCCTTTTGTTCTATAGCGTCCGTATGGTGGAGCTCCCATACAACCAAAGAAATTCCCCCAACTGCAGATGAGTTGCAAAAAATGAAGGCCGAACCCATAATCGTCTTAACTCCATTTATCGATATCGCTAAAGCGGTTAAGGAAATGCCCAAAGTAATGTGGCAACTGGCATTGGTGTATCTGTTCCAATGGTATGCACTGTTTTGCTATTGGCAAAATTCTTCCAAAAGTATAGCGCTATCCGTTTGGCACACTACCCCCGAAAAAGATATGCACTTATACGGTGAAGCCGTTAGTTGGACCGGTTTAGTCAACGGTTGGTACAATGTCGTAACGTTCTTATGCGCCTTTTCATTAGTGTATTTCGCCAAAAAATATTCGCCTAAACTAGTCCACTTTAGCTGCCTATCGTTAGCAGCTATCGGGTTCTTAATTTTTCCGCACATCGAAAACAAATACTTGTTATTCCCCGTGATTACCGGTTTCGGAATCGGTTGGGCTAGCATGATGGGAATTCCTTATTTAATGATTGTGTCCAATATTCCTAAAGAACGATACGGAGTCTACATGGGAATCATCAACATGATGATTGTGATTCCAATGTTAATTCAAACGGTAACCTTCGGATTCATCATGAAACATGTGCTAAATAATGATCCAAGGTCTGCCATAACCTTCGCTGGTGTGCTGCTAGCCATTAGCGCAATTTTCACCCTTTTTATAGTAACCAAAAAGCCAACGGAAAGTGAACTCTCATAGTACCTATCACAAAGCAATAGCGTTATTGCATCAAGTTTCTTCTCCACAGGGTTTCTTGGCCAGTGCCGAGAATACCTCCAATTACAAGAGAGTCTGGGCTCGAGACGGCGTGATATGCGGACTTGCAGCGCTTGCCTCAGGTGACAAACAGTTAATAGAAACCTTCAAAAAAACACTTGAAACGCTAGCCGAAAACCAACACCCACTAGGCAACATACCCTCAAACGTGCTAACAACAGAGGAGGCCACAGAGGTAAGTTACGGCGGATTAGCGGGTAGAGTAGATGCCCTTACTTGGTTCGTAATTGGGGTATGCCAATATGCCTATACGACCGGCAATCCTACTTTTATCACAAAGTACAAAACCAATATCGAGAAGGCAATCCAACTCCTAGAAGCTTGGGAATTCAATAACAAACATTTAATCTATGTCCCCCTCTCCGGAAATTGGGCCGATGAATACATCACAGACGGTTATGTTCTATACGACCAATTGCTAAGAATATGGGCCCTTACTGCTTACAATCATTTCAAAAGAGACCAAACTATAGCGCATAAAATTGCGCAGTGCGTCGCCCAAGTGGAAACCAATTTTCTACCCCATTCCAAGGGAGAAAAATTCCACGAACGGGCCTATAAAGAACTGTCCTTTCAAGATTTTATGCCGTGCTCATTTTCGCCTTCGGGATACAAAGTGAATTTTGATGCCTTCGCCAATTCCCTTGCTTGTATGCTGAATATCGGAGGGGCCGACTTCCAAAACAATATCCTAAACCACGCTTTATCGCTTGCCTCAGATACAGCAATGGGTCTAGTACCTGCTTTCTGGCCTCCCGTTTTTGAAACAGACGAACATTGGAATCTGCTAAAAAACAACTGTAAGTACGAATTTCGAAATTTCCCCTACGAATTTCATAACGGCGGAAGTTGGGCCATGGTCAACGGTTTTTTTGGTTTAGCGCTCTGCACCAAAGATAAAAACGAAGCAGCATCCCTGCTTTTGGATAAAATTAACGAAGCAAACGCAAGAGAAAATGATGCGTTTTATGAAAATTTCAATACCCAAACCGCTGAACCAAACGGGGTTTCCTACTGTGCCTGGAGTGCCGCTGCCGCAGTCCTAATGCACCAAACTCTTTTTAATAATTTTAAAATACTAGTCTAAATTGAAAGCCATAGACATCTTGTGTATTGGAGAAGTTCTCATTGACTTTATCGGTCATGAAATCAATACACCCATCAAGAAAACAAAAGATTTCCACCGCTTCCTCGGGGGGTCACCTACTAATGTAGCCGTAAATGCCGCACGCCTCGGACTAAAATCCACACTAGTCGCCTCCTGCGGGAATGATGGCCTAGGGGATTATATCCTAAAAAAATTAAACGAAGCAAAAGTCGATACGGCCTATATTGCCCGAATGGAATCCATACCTACATCAGTGATTTTCGTGTCCAAATCAACAACGACACCCGATTTCATTCCCTACCGCCAAGCCGATTGCCAAATTTTCGAATCCTTTTTGCCTGATGAAGTCATCAGCCAATCCAAAATATTTCATACTACTTGTTTTGCATTAAGCAAAAACCCAGCCCGACAAACCATTATCAATCGCGCCAAAAAAGCCAAAGAATTAGGCCTACAGCTAAGTATCGATATCAATTTCTCGGAACGCATTTGGCCCGATAAAGCCGAAGCCATCCAAGTCCTATCAGACTATTTAGCCAATGATCCACTAGTGAAATTGAGCGAAGACGACTGCTTCCGCCTGTTCGGCGAAACCAAATCAGAAGACTATATTTTCCAATTTTTTCACGCACTAGGCGCGACAACCATTTGCCTCACCAAAGGGAAAAACGGAGTGGTCGTTTCCGATACCTTAAAAGGCAGTTTTGTACAAAGCGCTTTACCCATCAGCGAAATCAAAGATGCCACCGGTGCAGGCGATGCATTCTGGACAGGATTTTTATATGCTCAATTGCAACAACTAAGCCTCGATGATTGCATGACTATCGCTCAAAAATTAGCCGCCATAAAACTCCAAAGCCTCGGTAAACTTCCCGATGCAGCCAATATCATCGAACTAATTCAAAAGTAAAGCAAACATTTATTTGGTTAATACGTTTGGGATAAGTAGTCAGCTAGCGCTGCTGCTTATCCTTTTTTTATGCTTTTTAGTTTCACTAAGCATGGGTTAGCTCGAATCAATTTTGAGTCAATATAACCTCTTATTTACGTGCAGTCTCAAGTAGGCTTATCGTATAGTTATCGTATAGTTGTCGTATCGCAAAGGCTATGTTTATTTATAGATTATGTTTAACCAATGTTCTAATTTCGATAGAATAAAAGGAAGCACAAATTTGACCCATTGGAAATACTTTCGTTCCCGTTCAAATCAATTGTGTTTTGTTTTGCAAACCAACTACTACTTTGTTCAAAAAGAAACCCTTAAAAATTTCCTTTTTAAATTGAGTCTTCTACCTTTGTACTTCTCAACCATAAGAAAATGAATAAATACAGTAAACGAAGAGAAGCGCTCTTATACCACGCCAAACCAACTCCCGGCAAGATTCAAGTCGTGCCTACCAAAAAATACGCGACCCAAAGAGACCTATCCCTAGCCTATTCTCCCGGAGTGGCCGAGCCGTGTTTAGAAATTGCCAAAGATGTTAACAACGTTTATAAATATACCTCCAAAGGAAATCTAGTAGCCGTAATCACTAACGGTACAGCTGTACTTGGACTAGGAGATATCGGTCCTGAAGCTTCCAAACCAGTAATGGAAGGGAAAGCCCTACTCTTTAAAATCTTCGCTGATATTGATGTGTTCGATATTGAAGTAGGAACCAAAGACATAGATGCTTTCATCGAAACGGTGAAAAATATTGCACCTACTTTCGGCGGAATCAACCTAGAAGACATTAAAGCGCCTGAGTCTTTTGAAATCGAAAGAAGATTGGTAGAAGAATTAAACATCCCAGTCATGCACGATGACCAACACGGGACCGCAATCATCTCTTCTGCAGCCTTATTAAACGCCTTAGAACTAGCCAAGAAAAAAACTACCGATGTCAAAGTGGTGATCTCTGGTGCCGGCTCTGCGGCCCTAGCTTGTGCCAATTTATACGTACTGTTAGGTGTAAAAGCCGAAAATATTGTAATGTTCGATAAAGACGGTGTCCTGTCTTCTGAACGTACCGATTTATCCGATTTACAAAAAAGATATACCCATGGAACTCCAGGAACGGCTCTAAAAGAAGCATTAGTCAATGCTGATGTGTTCCTCGGACTCTCAGCAGGGAATATCCTTACCCAGGAAATGCTCCTTGGCATGGCCATAAACCCTATCGTTTTCGCGATGGCCAACCCAATACCCGAAATCGATTACGACCTAGCCATCGCTACGCGTAAAGATATCATCATGGCTACAGGCCGCTCAGATCATCCTAACCAAGTGAATAACGTACTCGGTTTTCCTTATATCTTCAGAGGTGCGCTCGATGTAAGAGCAACCAAAATCAACGAAGAAATGAAAATGGCTGCCGTGCATGCCCTAGCCGAATTAGCCAAAGAACCCGTACCCGAACAAGTTAATATCGCCTACGGGGAAACACGCCTCAATTTCGGTAAAGATTACATCATTCCTAAACCGTTTGACCCAAGATTAATAGCAGTAGTAGCGCCCGCAGTGGCCAAAGCCGCCATGAATTCAGGCGTGGCCCTGCATCCTATTACCGATTGGGAGAAATATGAAGAAGAACTACTAGAACGCCTTGGCTCTGATAATAAAATGGTTCGTTTACTGACGAACCGCGCTAAAACTGATCCAAAACGCGTAGTTTTTGCAGAAGCAGACCATCTAGATGTCTTAAAGGCAGCCCAAATCGCCTACGAAGAAGGCATCGCTCACCCAATTTTACTTGGAAACAAAGAATTAATTTTAGAGCTTAAAGAAGAACTTGGATTCGATGCCGATGTGCCTATTTTTGACCCAAAAACAAAAGAAGAAGACAAACGCCGCCTTAAATATGCCGACATCTATTGGAAATCTAGACAACGTCGCGGTATCTCTCTTTTAGATGCTCAAAAATGGATGCGCGAACGTAACTATTTCGCCGCCATGATGGTCAACGAAGGCGATGCCGATGCCATGGTATCAGGATATTCCAGAAGTTATCCGTCTACCGTGAAGCCATTAATGCAATTAATCGGAAAAGCACCTGGGATTACCTTGATCGCAACGACCAACATGATGATGACCAACAGAGGTCCAATGTTTCTGTCTGATACCGCAATTAACCCAAGTCCTTCCGCAGATGAACTTGCTAAAATAGCGCTAATGACCGCAAAAACAGTCAGAATGTTCGGAATGGAACCGGTGATCGCAATGGTTTCTTTTTCTAATTTTGGATCGTCTACTCATGAAAGTGCCTCCAAAGTAAGAGAAGCAGTAGCCTACCTGCATAAATACTACCCTGATTTAATCGTGGACGGTGAAATCCAAACCGATTTTGCTTTGAACCCCGAAATGTTAAAAGCCAAATTCCCTTTCTCAAAACTAGCTGGTAAAAAGGTAAATACGCTTATCTTTCCAAACCTTGAAGCAGCTAATATTACCTATAAACTCCTAAAAGAACTCTATAACGTGGATTCAGTTGGGCCAATTATGTTAGGAATGGAAAAGGCCGTACATATTTTCCAATTAGGAGCTAGCGTAGAAGAAATGGTAAACATGGTAGCCGTATCCGTAGTTGATGCTCAAGAAAAAGAGAAAAGAAAAAAACTGACCGCACAATAGTTTTTGTATTATTGTACAGATATAATACAGAGACTTTGTCAGTTAAAGAATTTTGTTATATTTGAAATTAGATTTCAAACAAAATGATTGCACACATTCAAGGAAAATTAGTGGAGAAAACACCAACAGAAGTCGTTATTGACTGCAACGGGGTAGGCTATCATATTAATATTTCGCTACATACCTTTTCCTTACTCCCTCAAACCGATTTTCTGAAGCTATACACCCACCTTCAAATCAAGGAGGATGCACATTCCCTCTTCGGCTTTGTGGAAAAATCAGAAAGAGAACTTTTTAAACTATTGCTATCCGTTTCTGGGATTGGGGCAAGCATCGCAAGAACCATGCTTTCTTCCTTAGACCCAAAACAAATCATTCAAGCAATTGGAAATGGGGATGTGGGAACCATACAAGCCATTAAAGGAATCGGTAATAAAACCGCCCAAAGAGTAATCCTCGATTTGAAAGAGAAAGTGTTAAAAATATACGATATGGACGAATTATCTATGTCTCAACACAATATAAACAAAGAAGAAGCGTTATCTGCTTTGGAGGTTTTAGGATACATTAGAAAGAATGCCGAAAAAGTCGTAGACAAAATCATCAGTGAAGACCCTGGCGCAACAGTGGAATCAATAATCAAACAAGCATTAAAAAAATTATAATTCTTGGAAACAATATACTTTAAAAAACCAAAATTAATTTTCAAAGGAATCCTTTTTGTGATGCTGCTATTGGTAGGTACAGCTGCTTTTTCTCAGGTGGCTACCACAGAAAAAGATTCAACTGGATATGCTAAAGGTAAAATGGAAATCAATAACCCAAAAAGCATTTTAGACGCCTACTCTTATGATCCCGCTACCGATCGCTACATATATTCAAGTACCTTTGAGGGATTCAACATCAATTATCCTATCATACTTACCCCAAAAGAGTACCAAGAACTAGCTTTACGTGAGTCCATGCGTAGCTATTTTAAAGAAAAATCAGATGCTATTGATGGTAAAAAAGAAGGAAGTGAGCAAAAGAAAAAAGATTTATTACCACGATATTATGTCAACTCTGGTTTCTTCGAAACCATTTTTGGTTCCAATACAATCGACGTAAAACCCACAGGTTCCGTAGAAATGGACCTAGGAGTTCGCTATACCAAACAAGATAATCCTGCATTTTCTCCTAGAAATAGAGCCCAAACGACTTTCGATTTCAACCAAAGAATAAGCATGAGTTTAATGGGGAAAGTCGGAACACGTCTGAGTGTGAACGCCAACTATGATACACAATCAACCTTTGCCTTCCAAAACTTGATCAAATTAGAATATGCGCCAACCGAAGATGACATCATTCAGAAAATTGAAGTAGGAAACGTAAGTATGCCGCTGTCCAATTCATTAATCAGAGGTGCTCAAAGTTTATTCGGGGTAAAAGCGCAACTACAATTCGGGAAAACTACAGTTACGGGAGTGTTCTCCGAACAAAAATCCCAAACAAAATCAGTAACGGCCCAAGGCGGAGGGACCATCCAAGATTTCGAATTGTTTGCCCTAGACTACGACAACGACCGCCACTTCTTCTTATCACAATACTTCAGAAACAAATACGATCAAGCCCTAAAAAACTATCCTTTCATCGATAGCCG
>JBJONL010000075.1:0-13168 GCA_046051865.1 Bacteroidota bacterium
ATTTTTCCTTTTTTACTTGTACGCTATCCGGAACTAAGACAGAATAATCTCCATTGTTTCGGATGACATCACGCACAATACTCGAACTGATAAAAGACGTTTTAGCCGCGGTTAATAAGAATACCGTTTCAATTTTCGATAACTTTCTATTGGTATGGGCAATGGCTTTCTCGAACTCGAAGTCGGCCGGATTGCGCAGACCTCGTAAAATAAAGTCGGCTTCCAACTTGCGACACAAATCAATGGTCAGCCCTTCATAAGTGATTACCGAAACTTTGGGTTCGTCTTTAAAGGCCTCTTCGATGAATTTTTTTCGGTCCTCCAAGGAAAACATGTATTTTTTATCGGCATTAATCCCAATGGCTACAATCACTTCGTCAAAAAGTGAAACACCTCTTTTGATAATATCATAATGTCCCAACGTAATGGGGTCAAACGAACCGGGGAATACTGCTTTTCTAGTCATTGTTTTACTTTTTTAAAGCTAATTCAAGCGCATTGGTAAATAAGTCGGTTAAGGATATCCCGGCTTCTTTAGCTTGTTGAGGGATTAGACTTTCGGTGGTTAATCCGGGGATCGTATTCATTTCAAGCATGTGAGGCTCACCGTCTACGATGATGAATTCACTTCTGGAAAAGCCTGTCATTTTTAACACTTCATAGGCTCTTTTGGCTATGGCTGAAACTTTGGTAGTCATTTCGGGACTGATGCGCGCAGGGGTTATTTCTTGTGATTTACCTAAATACTTGGCTTCATAATCAAAGAAGTCATTTTCGGAAACAATTTCAGTAATAGGCAATACCGTTGTGGTGCCTTGGTAGTTGATTACCCCAACCGACACTTCGGTACCGTCAAGGAAACTTTCGATGATTAACTCGTTATCTTCTTTATAGGCATTGGCTATAGCGTATACCAATTCGTCTTTGGTCTTTACCTTAGAAATTCCGAAGCTAGAACCTGATTTGTTAGGTTTCACGAAACAAGGTAGGCCTACTGTTTTAAGTATAGCGTCTTGATCAATGGCATCCCCAAGGTTAAGGTAGTAGGATGTTGCCGTTTTAATTCCGTATGGTTTTAAAACCGACAATAAATCCCGTTTGTTAAAGGTTAAAGCGGCTTGGTAGTAGTCGCAAGAACTTTGTGGGATTTCAAGTAATTCAAAGTACGCTTGCATAAGTCCATCTTCTCCAGGCGTACCGTGAATGGCATTGAATACAACATCAAACGTAATCTTAGTGCCGTTTACCGTTACTGAAAAATCATTTTTATCGATGGCGTATTCTTGATCGTTGTCGTCAACATAAATCCATTTTTCTTTAAAAATATGGATGCGGTATCCGGTGTATTTTGCCGGATCGAGATATTGGTATACCACGTTTCCACTTTTTAAAGATATTTGATATTCACTAGAATAACCGCCCATGATGATGGCAACTTTTTTCATTGGTAGTAGGAGTTAAGAATAAGTTTACTAAGGAACAAAATTATCATTTTTTTTCAAACCAAATACCTTTATGTTTTTTATATCTTTGCTCAAATTAAATTTCTTTATGAGTTTACGAAAGTATCTTACTAGTCGGGTTTTCTTTGCCCAAATATTGGCAGCTATCGCAATTATAGCGGTGATTTCATATTTATTTTTTCATTGGATTACCTATACAACGCATCATGGTGAGGAAATTACCGTACCGGATTTGCGTAAATTAACAGTGGAGCAAGCCGAAGAGAAGTTGGATGCAGCCGATTTAAATTATATTATTTTGGACACCGTAGATTTCAGACCAGAGTTCCCTAAATTGACGATAGTGGAACAAGAGCCTAAAGCAGGTGCCAAAGTAAAAGAAGGAAGAAAGATTTATATCAAAATAAACGCCGAGAAGTTTACCATGGTAGCGTTACCTGATTTGGTGGAGAAAACGTACCGACAAGCGGTGCCAACTTTGGAAGCAGTAGGTCTATTAGAGGGAACGATTACCTATCGTCCCTACTTAGGTAAAGATATGGTCCTGGAAATGCGCCTCAACGGAAAGAAAGTAAAAGCCGGAGATAAAGTATTGAAAGCTTCTAAAATCGACTTGGTATTAGGAGACGGTAAAGTAGGATATGACGAGACTCCAGCCGATTCTACAGCTGTTGATACCACTAGTGCCCCTGAAAACTAATGAGCCAAAATACTGAATTACCCGATTTAGAAGACGAATTATTCGAGCACCATCGTTTTGTTTCCCCTAAGGGACAATCGCTCTTGCGTGTGGATAAATTCTTGATGCAACTGATTGAGAATGCTACTCGAAATAAAATTCAAAAGGCGGCAGAGGATGGTAATATATGGGTAAATGATGTTCCCGTTAAATCGAATTATCGTGTAAAACCCTTTGATGTGGTTCGGGTTATGTTGGCGCACCCTCCTTTTGAAAATCATATCCTACCGGAAGATATCCCTTTAAATATTGTATATGAAGACGATGCTTTGTTGGTCATCAATAAACCAGCGGGATTTGTCGTGCACCCGGGGCATGGGAACTATACCGGAACTTTGGTGAATGCGTTAGCCTTTCATTTTGATCACTTGCCCATGAATTCAAGTGAGCGGCCAGGATTGGTGCACCGGATTGATAAGGATACGACCGGACTCTTGGTGGTAGCAAAAACAGAGGCCGCTATGACGCATTTGGCCAAGCAATTTGAAGATAAAACATCGGAACGAGAATATATTGCTCTAGTTTGGGGGAATGTAAAAGAAGACGAAGGAACCATCGAAGGTCATATCGCGCGTCATGTAAAGGATCGTATGCAAATGGCTGTGTTTCCAGAAGGTGATGTTGGAAAACATGCGGTAACACATTATAAAGTTTTGGAGCGCTTTGGGTATGTTACTTTGCTTTCCTGTAAGTTGGAAACTGGAAGAACCCACCAAATCAGAGTGCATATGAAATACATAGGACATACCTTGTTTAATGATGCTCGATACGGAGGTGATATTATATTGAAGGGAACTACGTTTACTAAATACAAGCAGTTTATAGACAATTGTTTTAAAACCTTACCTAGACAAGCCTTGCATGCTAAGACCTTAGGTTTTGAGCATCCAACAACTAAGCAGTTTATACGTTTTGATACCGAACTACCTCAAGATATGCAGGAATGTATTGAGAAGTGGCGCACTTATGCCAAGTCTCATACCGAAGTTAATGAGGAGAACGAATAAAAAAGCCCCGAATATCGGGGCTTTTTTTTGTGTTTATAGTTCTTCTACTATTGGTTTCTCGGCAACAAAAATATAATAGATTCCGACTAGAATGAAGGGTATGCTTAGCCATTGTCCCGTGGACAGAAGCCCGAAATCTTTTTCAATTCCACCCTGGCTTTCTTTTACGTATTCTACGGCGAAACGCACGGACCATAACATTACTAGGAAGTAGCCAAATAAAAGGCCATGTTTTTCGGCTGTTTTTGTTTTCCAATACAACAAGAACAATATGAAGAATACAAAAATGTATAGGAAGGCTTCGTATAATTGAGCAGGGTGTTTAGCCGGCACTTTTTCGAGTAGCGAGGCAAATTGGGGATTGGTTACTAAAGCATGATAGGCATCATTAACATTGTTGATTTTGGTATCATTAACCACTTGGTTGGGGGAGTAGTAATCGCGAACGAATTTGATTCCTAGAGAAGATTGGGTTTCTTTCCCTACAATTTCGGAGTTAAAGAAATTTCCAATTCGGACAAAAATAGCACCACATGCCACAGGGATTACCACTCGGTCTAGTACCCAAAGGATGGGTTTGTGCACAATCTTTTTAGCGTAAAAGTACATCGTAATAATAATGGCAATAGCAGCACCATGACTTGCTAAGCCTCTAAAACCTGTAAACTCGAAACCATTTTCAAATTTAAAGGGCAGTAAAATCTCAGAAAGGTGGTTTCTGAAATATTCCCAATCGTAGAAAAATACATGGCCTAAACGTGCTCCTAATAAGGTTGCAATGACGGTCCAAATGAAAAGCGTGTCTAATTTTTCAATTGGAATTTGTTCCCGCTCGTAGATTTTTTTAGTAATGTACCATCCTAGTCCAAATGCGATTACAAACATTAAGCTGTAAAAGCGAATGGTAAAAGAGCCAATTTCAATTCCTTCTGACGGATTCCAAATCATGATAATAAGGTTTTAACCTTCCAAATTTATAAATATTAAACGTAAAAATAGAAATGCTTTGGGTTTTATTTGTGATGTTCTTGTTTAGGAGGAACGGGGTCGTAACCGCTTTTGCCCCATGGGTGGCAACTAAGTATGCGTTTGAATCCAAGGTAAGTACCTGCGAAAATGCCATGAATTTTTAGAGCCTCTGCAAAATACCAGGAGCATGTTGGCTCGTACCGACAGGTGGCAGGCTTAAAAGGGGATATGGCTGTTTGATAGAACCGAATTAAGAAAAGAAAGGGCGCTATCGTGATTTTCTTTAGCATAGTCAGATTCCCGTGCGGCTAAATAGTAAATGTAGTACCTTCTTTTCCGTCTTTCAGTTGGATTCCAAGCGCTAGTAATTGGTCTCTAATTTGGTCTGATAACGCAAAGTTTTTATTGGCACGTGCTTCTAAACGCATCTGAATCAACATTTCAACCACTCCTTCTAATTTATCCGATTGATTATCGGCTGTTTTCCCGTCCTTAATTCCGATGACATCAAAAGTAAATGAAACCAAGGTGTCCCTTAGGCGTTGCATATCCTCCGAAGTTAACGTTTCTTTACCGTCGTTGACCAAATTTACATATTTGATTCCTTCAAACAAATTAGCGATTAGAATAGGCGTGTTGAAATCATCATTCATGGCATCATAACAACTGCTAATCCATGTTGGGATATCAATAGTAGAAGTACTGCTTGGTTTTAACTCTTTAAGTAAATCTAATCCTTCCATTAAGCGGTTAAATCCTTTTTCGGCTGCTACAATGCCGTCATTTGTGAAATCGAGTATACTTCTATAATGCGCCTGCATCATGAAGAAACGGGCAACATTGGCAGAGAACGCCTTGCTTAAAAAAGGACTGCCACCGTCGTATATTTCACTAGGAAGGATGTTATTTCCAGTAGACTTAGACATTTTTTTACCATTCAGCGTCAGCATGTTGGCATGCATCCAATAGTGAACTGGACTGTGCCCTGTGCAAGCTTCATTCTGTGCAATTTCACATTCGTGGTGGGGGAACTTTAAATCCATTCCGCCTCCATGAATGTCAAAGGTTTCCCCAAGATATTTCGTGCTCATGGCGGTACATTCGAGGTGCCAACCAGGAAATCCTACTCCCCATGGAGAAGGCCAACGCATGATGTGCTCGGGTTCGGCTTTTTTCCAAAGGGCAAAATCTTGCGGGTTTCTTTTGTCGCTTTGACCGTCAGTATCTCGGGTGTTGGCTAACATTTCGTCTATATTTCGGCCGCTGAGTTTGCCGTAGTTATTGTTTTCATTAAACTTCACCACATCAAAATAGACCGAGCCGTTCTTTTCATAGCCAAATCCTTTTTCGATAATTTGTTTCACGATTTCAATTTGTTCAATGATGTGGCCTGTAGCGGTGGGTTCGATGCTAGGCGGTAAAAAGTTGAATTGCTGAAGTACGTCGTGAAAATCAACGGTGTAGCGTTGCACGATTTCCATAGGTTCCAGTTGCTCTACGCGCGCTTTTTTGGCGATTTTATCTTCACCATCATCAACATCGTCAACGATATGACCTACATCAGTGATGTTACGAACATAGCGTACTTTATAGCCTAAATGCAACAAGTATCTAAAAATCATGTCGAAAGACATGAACGTTCGAACATTTCCTAAATGTACATTGCTATAAACGGTAGGACCACAAACATACATCCCAACGTTACCTTCGTGTATGGGTTTGAATAGTTCTTTTTCTCCTGAAAGGGAGTTGTATATTTTGAGTGAGTGGTTTTTATAAAGTTGCATTTTGATGGGTGCTAATGGGTTCTTATTCAAACGGATATTGCAATTGTGTTTTTAGAAATGCGTATCTAATTTAATGTAATCTAAGAATTCTCGACGGGTTTGTTCTTCTTTAAATTTTCCTCCAAATTCCGAAGTTACGGTGCTGCTTTCGATGTCGCGAATTCCTCTTGAGTTGACGCAAAGGTGTTTGGCATCAATAACGCAAGCCACATCGGCAGTCCCTAAGACGTTCTGCAATTCTTGCACGATTTGCATCGTTAAGCGTTCTTGCACTTGAGGACGTTTTGCAAAATAATCGACGATGCGATTCATTTTTGAAAGTCCGACAACAGTGCCTTTCGAAATATAGGCTACGTGTGCGCGACCCACTATCGGTAGCAGGTGGTGTTCACAAGTAGAGTAGAGGGTTATATTCTTTTCTACAAGCATTTCACCATACTTGTAGTTGTTTTGAAAGGTAGATGAACTAGGTTTTTTATTCGGATTTAGTCCGCCAAAGATTTCCTTGACAAACATTTTGGCCACTCGGTTGGGAGTACCTTTAATGCTATCATCAGAAAGGTCCATGCCTAAGGTGCTTAGGATGTTTTCAACATCTTTTTTAATAGCATTGATTTTATCTTCATCGCTAAGGTCAAAAGCATCATTTCTTACTGGGTTTTGGGCACTAGTTGCTATGTGGTTATTCCCTATTTCGTCTTGAAATTCGTCGTTGTTTGTCATTAAAATATAAGAATTAATTGGGGATTTTTAATAAGAGAGCAAAGATAAATAATAATAATTAAACTACATCCTGAAGTGTTAATATTTGAAAATAATTGCATTTTAAGCTTAATTATTTCTTAAAATTGTGTAAATTTCCACCCTATTAAACCAAAAAGACTATGAAAAAAATCTATTATTTGTGTGCTCTCGCGAGCATGCTATTAATAAACCCTGTTTTTTCCCAGAATTTATTGACCAATGGAGATTTTGAAACTGGGGTAAGTGGAGTAGGTTTTCTAACTAATGGAGCTGGGTATGCCTATGTGGCTCCGGCAGCTTATGGTACCACTACGCAAGGTAAATATACCGTTGCGACCAACCCTAAATTAGTGAATACTTCTATCTTTATCTCGGATGGAGACCATACGACTGGAAACGGTAATATGCTTATTTTTGATGGGACTACGACGGCCAATTCTTCTTTTTGGAAAGCCGGTAGTACGGGGACCGGTGTCACTGGTTTAACCATTGGAACGACCTATTATTTTAGTTATTGGATCAAATCGATTTCTACACAAGTAACGACAGCGGCCACTTCGGCTAATATAACTTTTACGGCTGCACCTACGGGAGCTTCTGCTCCAGTTTTGTTGAGTGGTACTACACAAGCGCCGCTACCAGCATTGGGATGGAGACAAGTAATTTACTCTTTTACGGCTAATGCCACAACGGTAACCTTAGATTTAAAAAATACCATTACAAGCACTACAGGTAATGATTTTGCGGTAGATGATTTTATGGTAACGGCCGATTTGACATTATCCTATAGTGT
Organism: Bacteroidota bacterium; assembly: GCA_046051865.1. Lineage (GTDB taxonomy): Bacteria > Bacteroidota > Bacteroidia > Flavobacteriales > Flavobacteriaceae > Flavobacterium. The sequence goes on from JBJONL010000075.1 coordinate 7,503, forward strand.
GACCAATGCTGTATGTACGGTAGGGAATAATGGTTCGATTACTGCAACAGCTTTTGGAGGTACCCTTCCGTATGCTAGTTATACATTAACGGGACCTGGGTCTACCAATAGTACAAATACTACAGGGTTATTTACTAATTTGCAACCAGGAGTTTATACCTTATCGGTGACAGATAGTGCATCGCCAACACCAGCTACTGTTACTTTATCTAATGTGGTTGTTGGGCCCGTAATCACAATTTCTACATCAGGAAATAATAATACCACGATATGTTCAGGTAGTCCCATCACATTGACTGCTGCGGGAAGTACCGCGGCCTATTCATGGACTGCTTCTCCTGCCGATCCTACCTTGACCAATCCTGCCATAGCAAATCCGATTGTGACGCCAACGGTTGCTACAACCTATACGGTAACATCAACGATAAATTTGTGTGCTCCCCTTACTAAAAGTGTGACGGTGAATGTAAATCCAGCACCTTCCATCACGATAACTAATCCGCCTTCAGTATGTTTTCCTGCTACGGTAGATATTACGGGTCCAACCGTTATCGCGGGCACTACGGGAACCTTGACGTATTGGACTAATGCTACGGCTACTACTGCTTTAGCTACTCCAACGGCAATAACGACTAGTGGAACATATTATGTTAAAGGAACTATTGGAAACTGTACGCAAATTAAACCTATCGTTGTAACGGTATATCATCCAGTATTAGTGATCCATGATCCAGCAGTGGTATGTGCTCCAACTGTGGTTAATTTAACCTTGGCGGCAGTTACCACAGGCAGTACCGGCGGAGGAACGTTAAGTTATTGGACGGACGCAGCGGGTACTATTGCTTTGGCTACGCCAAATGCGGTAACTACTAGTGGTACCTATTACATAAAGAGCACCGCGGGAACTTGTACCGATATTCAACCTGTAGTAGTGGTTGTTAATCCAACTCCTACCGCAACTATAACGGGTAATGCCGCGATTTGTAGTGGCTCAAGTACGAATATCACGTTTACAGGAACTCCAAATGCTGTTGTACTTTACAAGATAAATGGCAGTACCACAAACTATAGTATTACGTTGGATGCTACTGGAGTGGCTGTATTGCCAGTTTTTCCAATTGCGGAAACCGTATATTCATTGGTAAGTATTTCTACAGGATTAGCTGCTTCGTGTAATAAAAACTTAACGGGTTCTGTTAAAGTAACTGTGAATTCGGTACAAGTTTCCATTATAGATACCCCACCTTTAAATTGTACTACCACAGGAACCAGTACGCTAACTGCTTTTGGTTCTGATTTTGTTAAAAGTATTGGGGCAACCTTAAATCCAATGACGGGGGCTACCACACTAATCAATAACGCAATAGATAATACGCCTTCGTCGGTTAACACCATTGGATTCAATTTTGTATTCCAAGGAACAACGTATACTCAGTTTTCGGTTTCACCTGATGGATGGTTGCAATTAGGAGGAGCAGCTGCTACAGCTGATCCAATTAATTCGATGACAAGTGCTACGAATACGCCAAAATTATTTCCCTATTGGGATGATTTGTCTACGGGTAGTAACGGTAGTGTAAAGGTTTTGGTAACGGGTACGGCGCCAAATCGCATCTTTATAATACAATGGAATGTCACTATTCCAAAGAATAATGCAGGAGCAGCCAATTCAACGTTTCAAATGTGGTTATATGAAACCTCAAATGTTATCGAATATCATTATGGTGCTATGGGTGTACAAACGTCTAATAGTATTTCGTCTGGATATTCTATTAATGGCACTAATTATAGTAGTATCACTTTTAGTCCTACAATAGCAAGTACTACGACTGCTAATGATATAAATACTACCGTTCCAGCCAATGGAACGATGTATACTTATGCTCCAATTAGTACTTACATTTGGTCACCAATTACTAATTTATTTCTTGATCCTGCCGCTACGATTCCTTATGCTGGGGAATCTACTAGTGTAGTGTATGCTCACAATATAGATACTACTGTTACGTATACTGTTACCGGATCCGGTGGGCCTTCTGGATGTTCAGGAACTGCGACGGTGACCTCGAATACTATTGCTAGTTTTGATGATGATCAAACTATTTGTCCCGGAAACACCGCAACCATTGTTATTACAGGTACACCTAATTCAACAGCAACGATTGAAAATAATGATGTGCCGCCAGTTTCGTATAGTGTTCCCGTTGGACCCAATGGAATTGGAATCTTTACCACTCCTATCTTGCAGTTTACTGTAATCTATGAATTAAAGAAAGTGAAAGGGTTCTTCTCTTTATGTGAGACCTCTTTTACAGGTGTTAAAGATACGATTACCGTGGTGCCTAATGGATGTGCTACTGTAAAATCGGTTAATGCCCCTGATACACCACCATTAGATTTAACGTTGTGTACCACAGGTGAATGTAGGACTTTAGAAGCGAATTTCTCGGATGTTCCTTCCACAAGTAGTTATGAAGTTAGGGATATACCTTATTGTCCTCAAGCTAGTTTTAATGATCCTTCTTATAATCAAGTAAATATTACGGTAGACGATATTTGGTCTAGTCCCATTACACTGCCTTTTAATTTCTGTTTTTTCAACCAGAATTATACGACCTGTCAGGTTGGGACCAATGGCGTCATATCCTTTAACAATAATGCTTCGCCGGGTAACTGTCCTTGGGCATATACAGCCTCAGTTCCGGGTGCAGGTTTCCCAATATTGAATGCAATTTATGGCGTTTATCAGGATTTGAATCCAAATGTATTACCTGCCGCTCCCGATGTAACTAGTGTGAATTGGAAATTAACGGGTACATACCCATGTAGAAAGCTAATTGTAAATTTTGACAGTGTGGCCCAATTCTCGTGTGGGTTGGGTGTAGGACTTCAAACTTCTCAAATTGTGTTGTATGAAGTATCCAATATTATTGAAGTTTATGTGCATAGAAGAGTTCCTTGTACGACTTGGAATAGCGGAAGTGGTGTAATTGGGATACAAAATGCGACAGGATCGCTTGGATATACTCCTGCAACAAGAAATACAGGAGCTTGGTCTGCTTTTGATGAAGCATGGCGATTCACACCAACAGGACCTAGTGTTCCCGTAACTATTTCATGGTATGACGGAGCGACGCTTATAGGAACTGGTCCTACTATGGTGGTTTGTCCTAACACAACTAAAACGTACTGTCTTACGGCTACTTACCAAGTTTGCGGGGTTCCACAAACTGCAACATCGTGCGTTACTTTAAATGTAAATCCTGATTTAACAGGCGATCCACTTGATATTACACAATGTTCGAATACGTTTGATTTGACTGGCAATGATGATGATATATTAGGTGCTTTAGATCCTACAGAATATGAAATAACGTACCATACCACTTTAGCTGATGCAGAAGACAATGGTATTAACCCTATTGCTACGCCTACTGCTTATGTACCTGGCACCACGCAAGGAACCTATACAGTTTATGCTTCTATATTCCTAAATAGCTATAATTGTAGGGTTGTAAAACCATTTGATTTAGTGATTTCATGTGGGGTACAACCGGAGGTAGTACCTGATCTGAGGGTCTGTGAAACTTCGATTGGTAGTGGAACTGGGGTGTTCAATTTTACGCCACAAACTGCTATTGCTTTAGGAACATACGATCCGGCTGATTATACTATTACTTACCATAATACGTTGGCTGACGCTATTGCAGGAAATGCGATCGCTCCCATAAATCCTTATAATGGACTGGATGGTGAAGTCATTGTGCTTAAGTTAACGGATAATAATGATCCTACGGTATATAATACTGAAACGTTCACCTTACATGTTGATCCTTTACCGACTGCTGGTATAACTGGCACCGTTAGTATTTGCGCAGGGGGTACTACGCAAATATGTTTTGTGGGAACGCCTTTGGCCGTAGTTACTTATACGGTTGATGGTGGCGTTAACCAAACCATTACTTTGGACGCAACAGGGAATGCTTGTCTTACGACACCAGTATTGACAATTGGTTCAACTTATGCCTTGGTTAGTGTTATGAACCCGGTTACAAACTGTTCGCAAACCTTGACAGGTTCGGCAGTGGTCACTATAGTGCCGTTGCCAACTGCTACGATTGGCGGAACCACTGCGGTTTGTGTTAATGCAGCCTCTCCTTTGATTACTTTCACAGGTGCTTCTGGTACTGCTCCTTATACCTTTACCTATACGGATGCCAATGGAGTGCAGCAAACCGTTTCGACTACCGCTACTTCAAATGTAGCAACCATTGCGGTTGCAACTTCAACTGCTGGTACTTTCACCTACACCTTAGTTAGTGTTCAAAGTTCAGGGACACCAGCCTGTTCTCAAAACCAGACAGGTTCTGCTACTATTACTGTGAATCCATTGCCAACGGCTATCCTAACAGGGACAATAGCAGTTTGTTTAAATGCTCCAAATCCAACGTTAACCATTACGGGTGCGAATGGAACAGCACCTTATACATTTACCTATCTTGATGCTACTAATGCCACACAGACACTAACAACTACTTCGGGTAATAGTGCTACCATTAGCGTTTCTTCTTCTCCTGTAGGTACTTATACGTATACGTTAGTTAGTGTTACGGATTCTAGTACGACTGCATGTACGCAACTACAAGGCGGTACTGCTACGGTAACGGTAAATGCTAATCCTATAATTAATACACCAACTCCTTATGTGGTTTGTGATGACAACAACGATGGTAAATCTTGTTTGTTTGATTTGACTACTAAAGATAGCGAGATTACTTCAGCACCAAATGTCGTGGCTTATTATGGCACCTTGACCGATGCTCAAACTGGCTCAACTTCGGTATTGACTAGTCCGTACTGCAGTAGTAACCCATGGAATGAAACTATTTATGTTCGCGTATATAATCCTGCTACTCCTGCTTGTTATAGTACCACTACCTTACAATTGGTCGTTAATCCAACTCCATATGCTAATCCAGTGATTATGGATTATGCATTGTGTGATTATACTACACCAGGGGATAATGTAGAACAGTTTACCTTACACTCTAAAGATGTAGAGATTGCCAATGGACAAACAAATGTTACGATTACCTATTATTTAACGCAACCCGATGCTATAGCACAAAATGCTGCGGCAGCGTTGCCTAATTTATATACCTCAGGTTCGCAAACCATTTGGTTGAACATTAAAGATAATACTACGGGATGTAATTCGGTTAGTTCGTTTAACTTGGTGGTAAATCCATTACCGGTCGTATATGTGCCGCCTACGATAGTACAATGTAGTAACGGAGTTTCGACGCAAGCTATTTTTGACTTGACGGTAAACCACGATGCGGTTACTGGTGCCTTGACAGGATTGACCGTTACTTATTACCACAGTTTACTGGATGCACAAAATGATAATAACCCTATAGCGACTCCGGCAATTTATACAGGAACTCATAATGAGATTGTATATATTAGAGTAGAGAATGATAACACAGGTTGTTATAGTACGACTACACAGTTGCTGCAAGTAACTCAAGGACCGTTAGCCTTAACACCACTACCATTGCATTATTGTGATCCAAACAATGATGGATTTGGCGTGTTTGATTTGGACTCGGTTAAAGCACAAATCCAAGGAGGTACTGTTGATCCTTTAGTTACCATTGGTTTCT
>JBJONL010000076.1:0-4307 GCA_046051865.1 Bacteroidota bacterium
CCATACTCTCGTCAATCATCCCAGAGATTTTTACATAACCTCCTAGGGGCAACCAACCGATGCCGTATTCGGTATCGCCTATTTTCTTTTTAAATAAAGAAAAGTTGATGTCAAAAAACAAGTAGAACTTCTCTACTCGGGTTTTAAATAATTTAGCGGGGATGAAATGCCCTAATTCGTGCAGTATGATTAGTATTGATAAACTCAGTAAAAATTGAGATAATTTGATTGCAATTTCCATTTCTTATGTATCGGTTTCTTTTGAACGCACAAAAGTAAGGTTTTCACCTAACTCTCGTTAATTATTTTTTTTAAATAAACATTGGTAGATGACTGGTTCGCTATTTTTTGAGGAATCTTTTATGAAATACCCCTTCAGTCGTTTGAATGTCAAGGTAATGCACTCCGTCAGCCAAGCGACTCACGTTTAAATCAGTTCCCTTTTCCTCCAAAACGACTTGTCCCAAATTGTTGTACACCGTTACCTTTTCTAGGGTCGTAGTCGATGGCATTTGGATGTGCAGTACCGCAGTGGTTGGATTGGGATAAACGGCAATAGCTTGGTCCAAGGTAAATGACTCATTGGCTAAAGTAATGGTGGAATTCTTAGCAATTAAATGGCGCTCTGGGTCAAATTCTACACTAGTCACTACAAAAGGAACATCTACTATGATTTGTTGTCCGTTTACGGTGTTGTTCAGCACTACATCGGCTGACTGTCCTCCTGCTCCATGCACTCTTACCGGCACAGGCATTTCAAAATAACTTACGGATGCATCGGATTGGGTTTGGTTCACTACAAACTTCGCTTGTCCGCTGCCCCAGTTTTGGGCTGTAATGGTGTAGGTAGGATACCCTTGGTGGTATACCCAGTCGTTAAAGAACTCGGTCAAACTTTGTCCGTACACCGCTTCCATGTGCGCTTGAAAATTAGGTGTCAAAGCATAGCCATACGCTAAGGCTGGATCGGCCAAATAGTTTTTCATTCCTTGAAAGAAGGCGGTGTCGCCCAATTTAAAGCGCAACATTTCTAAGACCATCGCGCCTTTGTCATAGCTCAACCTGCTGCTGAAGATGCGGTTCACATTGGTGGCTTCGTTATCAGTCAAATAAACCGCTCCACTAGGGAACGAAGTAATGTTGTTGATCATCGCTGTTTTATCCGCTACAAAAGCATTGATACCGTCAAAGTTCTCAATTACTAAGGAAGCCAAATACGTGGCAAAACCTTCGTTTAACCAAATGTCTTTCCACGTACCACAGGTAATTTTGTCTCCAAACCATTGGTGGGCCATTTCATGAGCAATTAACTCGCGGTCAAATCCTCCCATGAACGATACCGTAGTGTGTTCCATACCGCCACCCCAGCCAAATTGTGCTTGACCGTATTTTTCGTTGTGAAACGGATACAGCTCAAACAAATTTTCATATAAATCCAAGATCGTTGGGGTAATGTCCAATAAGGGTTGGACCGCAGCAAAATCCTCTGGGTAAATGTAATTAACGATAGGATAATCATTGGGCGCGGTGCCTCCCGTTTGGTTATAAACGGTGTAATTCGCGCAAGCTATAGCAATCAAATAGGCCGGTATAGGATATCCATGGTGAAAATGCGTGATTTTGTTAGCGCCTGAAATGACCGGAGCTGCGGTTTCAATTCCGTTAGACACACTGATGTATTGTGAAGGTGCCGTAATATAGACGTCTATACTGTCAATCTTATCGTTCAAATCTTGCTTACAGGGCCACCAATCTCTGGCGCCAAAGGGTTCTGATAAGGTCCAAATTATAGGGCTGTTGTTGTGGCTAGTTTGCTCAAAGGCCGTAAATCCGCTGGTTGGGGGAACGCCTGAATAATTCACTTCGATGGTTGCCGTACTGCCCGTAGGTATCATGGCAGGCAACGTAATGATTAACTCGTTATTTGTGTTTTCGGTAAACGCCAAAGCCGTAGTCCCCATCAGTACCGAACTCGTGGTTAATTCGTTGGCAAAATCAAAGGTGATGGTATTCATATTGCTCAAGGCCGTAAAGGTCGTCGTGATCTTTCCCGCAATGAATTTTACCGAGGGATCCAAGGTGAATTCCAACTTATGGTAGCTAATATCATAATTCTGGGTGTTCGGATTGACTTGCACCGAAAGGAGTTGGGACGCCGCATTCCTTTCGGAGGCGGCTATGGCTTGTGTATCGTTTTGCCTCTTTTGAGGAAAAGCAACCGATAGCGAAAGACAAAGCAATAAGGCGTAGGTTTTCTTCATGGGAACGAACAATTTTATGCGAATATAATAATTCCAAAAGTAACCTTTTGCTAAATAAACTATAATTTCCCTGAGTAGTCCCCTGATTTTAATTTGGTTGCCCCAAAAAAACACGCTTTTTTAGTGCCGTAAGTTTTTGGACAACCTAGAGGTTATCTCAAACATTTCATTAAATTTGCGGCTTAAAGAAAATGTCATGTTACAAATCAGTTACATCAGAGAAAACAAGGACAAAGTCATTGCAGCTTTGGCCAAGAAACACATGGATGCTACAACCATCGTGGAGGACGTAATCCAATTAGACGAAAACAGAAGAAGTACCCAAGTGGCACTCGACAATACGTTGGCCGAAGCCAACAAACTAGCCTCGGCCATTGGGGATTTAATGAAGAATGGCGAGAAAGCCAAAGCCGAAATCTTGAAACAAAAAACGAGTCAGCTGAAAGAGTCCAGCAAAGAACTATCGGAAAAGGTAGATGCCTATGCTACGGAACTGACCCAAAAAATGTACCTATTGCCTAACCTGCCTGCCGAAATCGTACCGGTAGGGAAAACCCCAGAAGAAAACCTTAACGTGTTTCAAGAAGGGGACATCCCGGTACTTCACGAAGGCGCGCAACCGCATTGGGAATTAGTAAAAAAATACGACATCATCGACTTCGAACTGGGCGTTAAAATTACCGGCGCTGGGTTCCCTGTATACAAAGGAAAAGGAGCACGTCTACAACGCGCCTTGATTGCCTATTTCTTAGACAAAAATACCGAAGCGGGTTACCAAGAAATCCAAGTGCCACACTTGGTCAACGAAGCCTCTGGTTATGGAACCGGACAGTTGCCTGATAAAGAAGGACAAATGTACCACGTTGGGATCGACGATTTATACTTAATCCCTACGGCTGAAGTTCCGGTAACCAATTTGTTCCGCGACGTCATCCTGCAAGAAAGTGAATTGCCTGTATTGTGCACCGGATATACGCCTTGTTTCCGTAGAGAAGCGGGATCGTATGGCGCGCACGTGAGAGGATTAAATCGCTTGCACCAATTCGACAAAGTAGAAATCGTACGCGTCGAACACCCTGATAACTCGTATGCGGCCCTTGACGGCATGGTAGAACATGTAAAAAACATCATGCGCGAACTGAAGTTGCCGTTCCGTATCCTACGCCTTTGTGGTGGTGATATGAGTTTTGCTTCGGCGTTAACCTATGACTTCGAAGTATTCTCCACGGCACAAGACCGTTGGTTAGAAATTTCTTCGGTGTCTAACTTTGAGACGTTCCAAGCCAACCGTTTGAAATTGCGCTTCAAAGGCAAAGACGGTAAAACCCAATTGGCCCACACCCTTAACGGAAGCTCTTTGGCCTTGCCTAGAGTTTTGGCCGGTATTCTAGAAAATTATCAAACGCCAGAAGGTATCGTAATCCCAGAAGTATTGCGCCCTTACACCGGCTTTGATATCATCAACTAAAAAAGTTAAGATTTAGCAAACAATGTACTAATCGGACACAAAAAGTGTTACTTTAGTACATTGTTCGTTTTAACGGAATCTCATGAAAAAGCTGCTCCTCTTATTGGTTCTCTTCACCGCCTTCAGTGCTGCTGCTCAAAATGAGCAATTGGCCAACAATTATTTTGATCGAGGTGAGTTTGAAAAAGCACTCATCAGCTACCAAGAATTGCTTAAGGGCAATATGGGGAATTTTAACTATTTCCAACGCGTAGTAGAATGCTACCAGCAGCTCCAACAATTTGATAAGGCCGAGAAAACCATCCAAGACCAGTACGACAAATTCAAACAAACCAGCACCCTTATCGAACTAGGCTATAACTTCCAATTGCAAAAGAACCTCGAGAAGGCTAGAAAGTACTACGACCAAGCGATTGATAAAATCAAAAAGAATGCTCAAGAAGTTTATGGTATTGCCTATATCTTCGAAAGAAAATCACTGGTAGACTATGCCCTATTGGCCTACAAAACCGCCATAGAAAAAGACCCCAAGTTGAGTTTTAATTTCCAAATGGGGGTGCTGTATGGCCAACAAGGGA
>JBJONL010000077.1:0-25710 GCA_046051865.1 Bacteroidota bacterium
TAAATTTAGGCTTTGACTGAAACATTTGTTAAATTTGTTCGTATAACCATTGTTTTTAAAACCAGCACAAAAATAGTATAAAATAAAAAATGGCGAAGAAAGTAAAGTATTATTTCGATACTGAAAGTTTGGCTTACCGAAAAATAAATCAAAAGTTATCCAAAAAGCTAGGCTATATAGGGTTGTTTTTGTTGGCTTCCGCCTTATTTGGGTTTTTGTGTTTTGTGGCTTTATTGAACAGTTCGATGCTTGAAACCCCGAAAGACCGTTTGCAGGCGCGTGAGATTGAGACGATGCAATTGAAGTATGCCTTATTGAACAAGAAGATGGACCAATTGGACGAGGTCCTAGAGGATGTTGCTGATCGCGACAACAACATTTACCGTGCTTATTTTAACACCTCAGCCATACCGACGGAGCAGCGTAAAGCTGGTTTTGGGGGTGTGAACCGTTATAAGGAGTTGGAAGGCTTTGACAACTCGGAGCTTGTCATTAACACTTCGAAGCGTGTGGATGTGCTTTCTAAGGAACTGGCCATCCAATCGAAATCCTTGGATGAAATCTTGAAATTGGCTAAAGAGAAGAATAAATTACTGGCTGCTATCCCGGCGATACAGCCTGTTAAGAATGAGCAATTGCGACGCATCGCTTCTGGATTTGGCTATCGAAGTGACCCGTTTACCAAGGTGCGTAAGATGCATGAGGGGATGGATTTCACGGCGGCTACTGGCACCCCTATTTTTGCGACGGGCGACGGGGTGGTTAAGAATGCGGACAACTCGAAATCAGGTTTCGGAAACCATATTGAAATCAGCCATGGCTATGGGTATTTGACCTTGTATGGCCACTTGAGCAAGTATAAGTGTAGAGCGGGACAGCGTGTGAAGCGTGGCGATATTATAGGCTATGTGGGCAGTACGGGACGAAGTGAGGCCCCCCATTTGCATTATGAGGTGCATAAGGACGGCAAGGTGGTAAACCCTTTGAATTTTTATTACGGGAATATTTCGGCGGCGGAGTACACAGCGATTTCGAAGGTTGCGAATCAAGAAAACCAGTCTTTGGACTGACGTCCAAAGATTGTTGATTGTTGATTGTTGATTTTTGATTGCTGATTTTTGGAACTTTGATTTTTGGATTTTTTAGATTTAACAAAATATATAGTATGCATATAGAATTAAAAGAAGGAAAGCGGTATTATAGCATAGGAGAAGTGGCGAAAGCGTTTGGGGTTAATGCCTCTTTGATTCGTTTTTGGGATAAGGAATTTGATATATTAAAGCCTAAGAAAAATGCGAAGGGGAACCGTATGTTCACGCCGGAAGACGTTAAGAATTTGCAGTTGATTTACCATTTGGTTAAAGAACGTGGCTTTACTCTCGAGGGTGCAAAGACCCATTTGAAAGAGGGACAGAAGAAGACGTTGGACCAATTTGAGATCATTAGCAAACTGGAAAGCGTGAAAATGCAATTAATGAACATTAAGAATCAACTTTAGGCTTGATTCTTGTAACATAGTAAGCAAAATAGAAACAAATAATAAACACTAAATAGAAAAAACATGAACTTTAGAAAATTTTTACCTTGGATTGTTGGTATTGGTCTAATTCTTATCCTTGCTTTTTGGGTGATTGGAATTAAAAATACAGGATTACAAATGAATCAGGCGGTGAATAAAGAGTGGGGTAATGTACAGACCACTTACCAGAGAAGAAATGATTTGATTGGGAACTTAGTGAACACGGTTAAGGGAGCGGCTGACTTTGAGAAAAGCACTTTGACCGCTGTTATTGAGGCTCGTGCTAAAGCGACTTCGATTAGCATTGACCCTACAAATGTAACCCCACAACAATTGGCTGCTTTTAATTCGGCTCAATCGGGTCTAACTTCATCATTATCTAAATTATTGGTATCTGTGGAGCGCTATCCAGAGTTGAAAGCCAATGAAAACTTCTTGAAATTGCAAGATGAATTGGCTAGTACTGAAAACCAAATCTTAACCGCGCGTACTCGTTTTAATGAGGCTGTACAAGGCTATAACGGTTATATTTTGGCGATTCCTAACAGCTGGTTCTTAAGCTATAAAGAGAAACCTTATTTTGAAGCCGTACAAGGAGCAGACAAACCTGTTGAAGTAAAATTCTAACACGATAGTATGTCTAAACCAGGAACCTTTTTAAGTGCTGATGACGAGCAAGAAATTGTAGTTGCCATCGGTATTGCTGAGAAAAACACCTCAGGAGAAATCCGAGTGCACATTGAGCAAGAGAGCACTACACCTCCCATGGAGCGTGCCATTGAAATCTTCGAACAATTAAAGATGCAGCATACGAAAGAACGTAATGGTGTTTTGTTTTATGTAGCAGTGGGCAGTAAGCAATTTGCCATTTGTGGCGATGAAGGCATTGATAAAAAAGTTCCGGCCGACTTTTGGGATAGTACCAAAGACGTTATGATGACTCATTTTAGAAAAGGAGCTTTCAAGCAAGGGTTGGTTGACGGCATCTTACAAGCGGGAGAACAGCTTAAGGCGCATTTTCCTCATCAAGACGACGACCAAGACGAACTTTCGAACGAAATCTCTAAAGGATAACCTATGGAAATTCCAAAATTTAAAATTCCACCCCAGCTGAAGGCGAACGGAGCGAAGCTAAATTCCAACTGGCTGATCATCATATGCTTGTTCTTTCAAGTTCAGCAGTCATTTGCTCAATTTAAAATTCCGGAGAAGCCTGACTTTCAGACTTCGGTGTATGATTATGCTGGGTTGTTGCAACCACAAGAAAAAACACATTTAGAGGAAAAACTCGTTCGCTATTCCGATTCTACCTCTACGCAGATTGTGATTGCTACCATTGACGATTTGAAGGGCGAGAGTATTGATTTGGTTTCGACTAACTGGGCTCAGACATGGGGCATTGGACAGGCTAAGGAAGACAATGGTGTTTTTATCTTAGTTTCTAAAAACGATCGAAAAATCAGTATACGCCCGGGTTACGGATTAGAAGACCGCTTGGTTGCGGGTATTTGTGGGGAGATTATCAGAAATGTTATTGTTCCGGAGTTCAAGGCAGGTAGTTATTACAATGGTTTGGACAAAGGAGTTGATACTATCATTGACGTAGTTAAAGGCAAGTATAAAGGCACTCGTAAATCTAGCGGTAAGGGTTTCCCCATCGTTCCTATCATCATTATTTTTATAGTAATCATTATCATCATTGCGAAGAACCGGAATAACGGTGGCGGTGGTGGACGCGGCGGTATGGATTTGACCGACATCATCTTGCTAAGCAGTTTGGGTCGCGGTGGCGGCTTTGGCGGTGGTGGTTTTGGAGGAGGCTCTTCAGGCGGCGGTGGTTTTGGTGGTGGTTTTGGTGGTGGAGGCTTCTCAGGAGGCGGTGCTAGCGGCGGCTGGTAAACTTATTTACTATTCAATTTTTACAAAACAGATGTTATCACAGAAAGCAAAATATGCACTCAAAGCCTTATTATTTTTAGCCCAGCAAGAGGAAGGCAGTATTTCTCGTACGGTAGAAATAGCGGAGGGTGCTTCGATCCCCAAGAAATTCTTGGAGCAGATTTTGCTTGACTTGAAACGCAAGCATATTGTTAGTAGTCGGCAAGGAAAACTCGGCGGCTATTACTTATTAAAGTCGAAAAACGACATCACCTTGGCAGAAATTTACCGCATTTTTGACGGAGCTATCGCCTTACTTCCTTGTGCTTCTGAAAATTTTTACGAGCCTTGCACCGATTGCCAAAGCGAGCAGAATTGCGCGCTGCGACACGGTTTAATCATGGTTAGAATCGAAACTTTGAAGGCTTTGAAGGGTATTTCTATTGCCTCACTACTAAACAAATAACCTTTTTTTAACATTAAACCCTACTAACTTTGTAGAATTTATATACTTTTGCCTCCAACAATTTTAACATATTAAATTGAGAGGCCTATGCAATCTAAAAAACTACTATTCATTCTCATTTCTTTTTTCACACTTAGTCTGGCACAAGCCCAGTCGAGTGATGATATTTTAAATTTACTGATACAAAAGGGCGTTGTAAAGCAGGCGGATGCCGATTCTGTTCGAGCGGATTATGCGATTAAGCAACAAGACAAACCCAAAGACAAAACCTTGACAATTGACTTGCAATTGAAAAATCGTTTAGAGGCGCGCAATGGCTATGCTAGTTTGCCGACCGAAACTTCGGTGGCTAGTGCTTTTGTGAACCAACGTACCCGATTAACCTTCAACTATCAGCACAACAATATGTTTAATTCAGTTGTTTCCCTACAGGACGTTCGCGTATGGGGGATGCACGACCCGAGAGGGTTAGATGGCACCATTCAGTTGTTTGAAGGCTATGTTGAGCCTTTGCTAACTCCTTCTTTTTCGATAAGAATAGGGCGTCAACGCTTGGTTTATGACAACCAACGCTTGTTTGCCGAAAACGATTGGCGAGTTAATGCTAATGCGCATGATGCGGTTAATTTCCGGTATAATAAAAATAAATTGAATGTCGAATTGGCGGCCGCGTTTAACCAAACCAGTGAGCGTGTCTTTGGCACCGATTTCACTCCGGCGGAGCCTAGTACTAGTCCGGCGAGTTCCACTCCCGCCGCCACTTGGGCTACTTATAAAGCTTTGGGCGTTAATTATATTAAATATGACATTTCCCCTAGTGTAACCGCTACCAGTATCGTAGCGGGTGATGGATATCAAGATGCTACTATTAAGGAGAAAATTTATTGGCGTTTTACTTATGGAGGGCGCTTGGAATATAAGAACGAGCATTGGTATGCTACGGCTAGTGGGTATTTGCAATCGGGTAGAAATTCCGGTGGTAAGACTTTGGACGCTTGGTATCTCCAACCCGAATTAAGATATACGCAGGCTGACAATTTTGTCATCCGTTTAGGGGCGGAAGTCTTTAGTGGGGATGATGGCACGGTGGGAGAGGTTGATCATAACTTTGTGCCGCTTTATGGTGTGGCGCATCGTTTTAATGGCTTTATGGATTTGTTTACCAAATTCCCGGGCGATTTGAATAATGCGGGTTTAGTCAATCCTTATTTGTTTATTACAAAAACGGTGAGTCCGAAGCTAGAAGTAGGATCGTACCACCACCTTTATTTCACGCAGCAGCGCTTTGTGGATGCTGCAGGAGAAAAGTTAACGAAATACATGGGGTATGAGCATGATTTATTGCTGACCTATAAGCCTAATGCTGTATTTAACATTGAGGCCGGCTTATGTTTTGCGTTACCTACTGAGACAATGATTGCCATTAAGAAATCGGGAGAGCCGGGAAGGGTACCGACATGGTTTTATCTGCAATGCCGCTTCAGTCCTCGATTATTCAAAAGTGTTTTTAACTAATACCAATATACCACGATATGAAAACGAAATTATTTAAAATACTACTATTGCTAGCCGTAGCGCATTTAGTTACGACACGAACGACCGCTCAGGAATTGGACGGTAGTATCAGTCTTTCTGGGGCTTTTGCTTTGTATCCTATTACGGTTAAGTGGGCCAGTGAATTTAAGAAAGCTAATCCTAAAGTACAGATCGACATACAGGCTGGAGGGGCAGGAAAAGGGATGACCGATGTCTTGTCAAAGATTACAGATATTGGTCTTGTATCTCGAGACATTAACAGTGCGGAGCTTAAGAAGGGCGCTTATCCAATCGCTGTAACTAAAGACGCGGTGATTCCGACGATTAGTGCCAGCAGTCCGTTTAAAAAAGTACTGTATGAGCGTGGTGTAAAAAAGGATGTATTTAATAATATCTTTATTACGGGCCGTTTTAACAGCTGGAAATACTTAGGCTTTAAGAGTGATGCCCCTTTGCATGTGTACACCCGTTCGGATGCTGCAGGAGCTGCGGAGACTTGGGCTAAATATTTTGGTAAAAAGCAAGAAGACTTGCAGGGAGTGGCTGTTTTTGGCGATCCAGGTTTGGCACAGGCGGTAAAACGCGACCCTACTGGAATGGGATATAATAACATTGTATACATCTACGATACTAAAACTAATAAAGCTATTAATGGGGTGTTACCCGTGCCGATTGACCTGAACAACAATGGAAAACTGGATCCGGATGAAGATTTCTACGGTGATTTGGATACCTTGATTGCAGCCATTACGGCGGGTAAATATCCTTCGCCTCCGGCTAGAGATTTGTATTTTGTTACCAAAGGAAAGCCAAGTAATCCGATTGTAAAGGCGTTTATTAAATACATCTTGACGGAGGGACAGAAGTTTGTTACCGAAGCAGGCTACATTAAGTTCACAAAAGATAAACTCACCAAAGAATTAGGTAAGTTATAGTAATCCACTGAAGAAGTTACATGAAAAAATACCGATTACTAAAAGACAAACTCCTTAGTAAAGCTTTTTTAACACTCACCCTACTTTCGATCCTGATCGTTGTTATGGTGGGTGTTGGATTGTATTATAAATCCATCCCGATTTTAGAGAAGAACTCCTTATCTAAGTTGTTGTTCTCTTCGGAGTGGAAGCCTTTTAAGGAGCAATTTGGGTTTTATCCCTACATCATAGGCACCTTGTGGATTACGGGGATTGCGTTATTGATTGCGTTGCCTTTGTCCTTGTTGACTGCTATTTTCCTTTCGGAGTATGCGCCGTTGCGCATCCGGAAGTTGGTTTTACCTCTCATTGAACTTCTCTCGGGTATCCCTCCGATTATTTTTGGGGTTTGGGGTGTCTTGGTGGTTATTCCCTTGATACAGGATCATATTGCGCCTCATTTTGTGGAGTTCACTACCGGTTATTCTGTATTGGCCGGAGGAATTGTCTTGTCTATTATGATCTTTCCGTTGTTGATTAGCATCTTGATGGAGGTTTTTGACAATGTCCCTCAGGAATTGCGGGATGCTTCGTTGTCTTTGGGTGCTACGAAGTGGCAAACGGTTAAGAAAGTCTTGTTGCGCAAATCCTCTTCGGGGATTATTGCGGCGGTGGTGCTTGCGGTATCGCGTGCCTTTGGGGAGACGATTGCGGTGTTGATGGTGTGTGGTAATTTTGCCCAAGTCCCTCATAGCGTATTTGATTCTTGTTATCCCCTACCCGCTTTGATTGCCAACAATTATGGTGAGATGATGTCGATTCCGTTATATGATTCGGCTCTTATGTTTACCGCCTTGTTGTTGTTTGTGATTATAGTATTGTTTAACACCGTTTCGCGCATCATCTTGTTCCGAATCGAAAAAAGTACGACGTAGCCATGAGAAAAATTGAGGAAACGATCTTTAAAGTTTTGATGGTCTTGAGTACGCTGATCATCACGAGCACTTTGTTTTTAATCTTGTACACTATCTTTTCGAAGGGTCTTGGTTCGCTGAACTGGGACATGGTTTCTAAGATTCCCGAGGGTGGCTTTTACATAGGAAAAGGCGGTGGTATTTTGAATGCGATTATAGGGTCGCTCTATATCACTATAGGTTCTACGCTGTTGGGTTTACTCATTAGCGTCCCGATTGTCATTTATATCAATGTCTATGCGGCTAAAAACTCCTTGTTTACGAATATTACTCGGTTGACCTTTGACATCTTGTTTGGCATCCCTTCCATTGTTTATGGTGCCTTTGGATTTACCATTATGGTGTATATGGGGATGAAGACTTCGTTATTGGCGGGAATTGTTACCGTAACGCTGTTGATTATCCCGATTTTGGTTAGAGCCATCGATGAGGCGGTTCGGGTGGTTCCTGAAGAAATGGGCCATGCGGTTTATGCTTTAGGAGGTACACGTTGGGAGGCCGCTAAAATTATTTTACGTCAATCTACTGCGGGTATCGTTACGGCCATCTTATTATCGTTTGGTAGAGCGATTGGGGATGCAGCCTGTGTGTTGTTTACGGCAGGTTTTACGGATAGTATTCCGACTTCCCTAAACCAACCCGCAGCAACGTTACCGTTGTCTATTTTCTTCCAATTAAGCAGTCCTATTCCGGAGGTCCAAAACCGTGCTTATGCGGCTACGGTGGTGCTTACCCTTATTGTATTAGTAATTAGTGTTGCGGCCAAGTTGGTCAGCAAGAAACTTTCAAAAAATAAAATCTAATGTCACAATCCCATATCAGTATTAAGAATTTGAACGTATACATTGGGGATAATCATATTCTCAAGAACATTAATTTGGACCTTCCTGACAAGAAGGTAATTTCGTTAATAGGCCCTTCCGGATGTGGAAAGACGACCTTATTGAAAACGATGAACCGATTGCTGGACCGTCAAGCCGATGTGCGGGTTGAGGGCGAGGTACTCGTGGATGGCGAGAACATTTACGACCCTAAGGTTGAGGTGACCCACATTCGTAAGAAGATGGGGTTATTATCGCAGCGTCCGTTTCCCTTACCTATGAACATCTATGACAACATTGCTTATGGACAGCGGATTCATGGCAATACCAACAAAAAAGAACTGAATATCCTAGTCGAAAAATATTTGCGTGATGTGAATTTGTGGGACGAGGTGAAGGACCGTTTGAAATCGCCCGCTACTCGTTTGTCCATAGGTCAACAACAACGTCTTTGTTTGGCACGAGGATTATCCGTATCCCCTGAAATCATTTTGGGTGATGAGCCTACCTCAGCTTTGGACCCTATTTCGACTAAGCATATTGAAGAATTGTTTTTGCAATTGAAAGACCAATATACCATCGTTTTGGTCACGCATATTTTGCGCCAGGCGCGACGGGTATCTGATTATATAGGCTTTGTTTATATGGGTGAGTTGGTTGAATTTGGCACTGCCGATCAGATTTTGAACCATCCCAAAGAGCAGCTGACTAAAGATTATGTCTTTGGTGCTTTGAGTTAATTAAAAAAAAATCCCAATCATTCGATTGGGATTTTTTTTAGTCTATAAATATACCGCCTTCTTCTTTCTTCTTGCCTGCGAACTTTTCTAGTTTGTAGGTTAGGGAGAACATGACGTACCGTTTTAAAACTGTGTTTTGTGCGTCGATGATGGCTGTGGAGGTGATGGTACGGGTACTGTTTAGGTTTTGGTCTAACAGGTCGTATACTTTCACTTTGGCTAGCCATTGGTCTTTGAAGAAGTTATAGCCTAGACTTACGTTCCACAGGTAGAAATCTTTTTTGAAGCCGTCCACGATGCCTGAGTTGTAGGTATAGCTAAAGTCGCTCCCAATGACAAAATGTTTGGGGTAATAGGACGTGATTTCAATCTTACCGTTGTGTTTGAAGTTATTGGCGTTGTCGATGATGTAGTTTTTATAATCAATGGTGCTGTAGGTGTACCGGTAGCTCGGTGCGATGGTGATTAGTTCGTCTATGCTCCAAGTGAAGTTCACTTTCGGATTGACTTCGAAATTACGCGACTCGTATAAAACGGCATTCGTTAGCCCTTGGTCGATGTTATAGTTCATGTCTACTCCGGTACTGAAGCGGAAGGTACGTTTTTCTTTTTTGAAGGACTTGCTCCAATCCGCTCCAAGGTACGACATCAGACCTTTGTCTACGTTTTGATAAGTGGTTGTGGATTTGAAATTGGCATCAAAAACAGTAGATGACATAACCGTGTTTTTGGTTAAATTAAAACCCGAATAAATGTAATACCCTGAGCGGCTTGCATAGTCGTAATCGTTGTAATTGAAATACACTTGGTGTTGTTGCGACGGTCTTAGGTCTTCATTCCCCACAATAGTATTTAGAGGATTGGCTAAGTTTTCGACTGGCAATATTTGTTCGGCGGTAGGCACTTCCATTTTGAATTCGTAGTTCATATAAATGGATTTCCCTTTCCCGATGGTATTGCTTACGTATCCTTTTATTCTAGGGAAGACGTAATTTCTATTGCGGTTGGTTGTCACCCCTAAATAATCCGATTGGGCTTTAAAGCTGACGAATTCGGGTCCGAAGTTAATGCGTCCGTTGATTTTGTTTTTACTGACAATGATACCGGTTGAAGGGAAATAGGAACTCAAGTTGGACGTCGTCGCATTGGATTGCTTATCATTGAACTGCGTATAATCGTTGGTTGCCCCATCAAAATCAAACGTATTCTCACTGCTTCTTACTTTATGTAGTGTCACCTCGGACGTCAAGCTTAAACGCAAGGAATCGGTAATTGGTTCGCCGTAGCGCAGTTCGAAATTGAACATATCGTCTTTGCTTTTTGCGTATTGGTTCTGCTTCCTGATGTCGTCGGGGGTGGTATCGGAAAAGAGGGTTGCTGAGTTGGTGTTGGTGAAATTATCGTTTCGTTTAATCTCGGTATTGAAATTCACTACCAGGGCTCGGTTTCGCTTGTTGAACTTTTTGCTGTAGCTTAAGTCGGTGCTAAAATTAGCATCCGTATTCTCGCTGTAGTCGTCGTTTGAGCTGCTGTTTAATTCGGCCAGCGCTTCGTTTAGGGTGCGTTGGGACTTCGAGAACCTGCTTTTGGCGGTTGTTCTAGAGAATTTTGGACTTACGTATAGGGATGAAGTGGAATCAATTTCAACTTCAAAATCTAAATTGGCTGTATTTCCAACGCTGCTGTTTTTGGTGTAGGTTAGGGAATTGGTGAAGGTTTTTCCTGAGGGTAAGAGGTTGATTCTATCCGTACGGTTGTCGTTTTTGGAATCGGTCGTGGAGAAATAATAGCTTCCGTTGGTATCTAATTTCTTGAGGAATTTGTCTTGGTAATTGATTCCCACCAAATTGGATTGGGTAATACCTTGATTACCCCCAAAGCGCATGTTGTTGATACCGAAGGTACCATTTTCGTCGTAATAAACGGAGCTGTTGCGTCCGCCGCGCATGTTATCGAAAATTTCGTCCATGGAAAAACCTATGGAGTTGATGTTGTTTGAGGAGGCTAATAGACTAATTTTCTGTTCCCCTTTGAAATAGTTGAGGAGTAAGCTGGATTCATAGCGGGAATCTGAGCCGTAGCCCCCTACTATCTTACCGAAGAACCCTTTGTTTTTATCCTCTTGTATGGTTAGGTTGATCGTTTTTTCTTGGGAACTGGAAGCATCGCCTGCGATTTCTTCGGCTTTGGTTTTGGTGTCTACCACTTGGACTTTGTCGATGATTTCGGCGGGGAGGTTTTGGGTGGCGATTTTACCGTCTTTGCCAAAAAAGGGTTTGCCGTTCACTAGGATGTTATTCACTTCCTTACCGTTAACGGTAATCTTCCCTTCGGGGGTTATTTCTACTCCGGGTAGTTGTTTTAGCAAGGCTTCTACATTAGCATCCGCCCCTACTTTGAAGGAGGCGGCATTGAACTCAAGGGTATCTTTCTTTACGCGTATTGGGGGGATTTCCGACTTCACTACTACTTCGTTGAGTGCGTTGAAGGCTTCTACGAGTTCGATAGTCCCAAAATCCTTATCGGCGGTCAGCCCTGTCACCTCTTCTTTGAAGTCTTGGTAGCTGATGTAGGCTATTTTTAGGGCGAGGGGTTTGTCGCTTTTTTTAATTTTAAACGAGAAGGCTCCTAGTTTATTGGTAATGGTATAATCCACTACGGAAGAGTCTTTGATTGCGGTTAAGTACACCGTTGCGGATTCAATGGGGAGTTTGGTCGTCCCGTCCACTACTCTCCCTTTGAGTGTGAGGCTACTTTGTGCGAGGGAAAGGGAGCAAATAAGAAAGGCGTAGAGTACGTAGAGTGATTTGGTCATAAAAAAAAATTAGCGGTTAGAGATAGGTACCCATCCATAACGGC
Organism: Bacteroidota bacterium; assembly: GCA_046051865.1. GTDB lineage: Bacteria > Bacteroidota > Bacteroidia > Flavobacteriales > Flavobacteriaceae > Flavobacterium. Next base: position 11,708 of record JBJONL010000077.1, read on the forward strand.
TAATTTCTTACTTTATTATGTAATGCTAAAATTTCTTACGGAATTTAACATTTAAATTACTTTTCTCTAATGTAGATATCTATAGGCACTCCGGAGAAGTCCCAGTTTTCTCTAATCTTATTCTCTAGGAAACGTTTGTACGGTTCTTTTACGTACTGCGGCAAGTTGGCAAAAAACACAAACTGAGGTGTTGGTGTAGGCAACTGCATACAGTATTTGATTTTCACGTATTTCCCTTTTAGGGCTGGTGGTGGGTAGGCCTCAATTAATTTCAACATGAAATCGTTGAATTTGGACGTTGGAATGCGTTGTTTTCGGTTCTCGAATACTTTCACGGTTTCCTCTAGGGCTTTAAGCAAACGCTGTTTGGTTAACGCCGAAGTAAAGATGATAGGCACATCAGTGAAGGGTTGGAGTTCCTCGCGGATTTTGTTTTCATAATCGCGGGTTGACATCGTATCTTTTTCTACTAGATCCCATTTGTTTACTAAGATGATAACCCCTTTACGGTTTTTCTCAGCTAGCCAGAAGATGCTTTGGTCTTGTCCTTCAAAGCCACGGGTGGCATCGATTAGCAAGATACAAACATCGGAATGTTCGATTGCACGTACGGAACGCATTACGGAGTAGAATTCGAGATCCTCTTTTACTTTCGCTTTTCTACGGATACCAGCGGTATCGACTAAGTTGAATTCGAATCCAAAACGATTGTAGCGGGTATCAATAGAATCGCGGGTTGTACCTGCGATATCGGTTACAATGTATCGGTCTTCCCCGATAAGGGCATTGATGAACGACGATTTCCCAGCGTTTGGACGTCCTACCACACAAAATCTTGGTAAGGCTTCTACTTCTTCGGGGGTATCTGGTAATTCTGGTAATACTTCTACTAGTTTGTCGAGTAAATCTCCCGTACCGCTCCCGCTGATGCTGGCGATGGTAAAGTATTCTCCTAATCCTAGATTATAAAATTCGATTGCGTCTTTTTCACGCATGGCGTTGTCCACTTTGTTTACGGCCAATAAGATGGGCTTGGTTACTTTTCTCAGTAATTTTGCCACTTCGGCATCCATAGGGGTAATTCCTTCTTCAACATCCACTACGAAAATGATGGCATCGGCTTCATCGATAGCCAATTCTACTTGGCGGCGAATTTCGGCTTCAAAGACATCGTCTGATCCTTTGATGTACCCACCCGTATCGATTACCGAAAACTCTTTTCCGTTCCATTCACTTTTCCCATAATTTCTATCGCGTGTAACGCCACTTACTGAGTCGACAATTGCTTCTCTTCTTTGGATTAGACGGTTAAAAAACGTAGATTTCCCTACATTGGGTCTCCCTACTATGGCTACTATATTGTTCATAATCATTTTAAATATGGTGCAAAGGTACTATTAAAGAGCACAATATCAATTTTTTTCTTATTTTAGTATGGGTTCACTTCAAAATCAAGGTCTTATGGAAACGCACCATGACATTCGATTGCGCTTACGTTTTTATGAAGATGTAGACGATACTATTGCGGTTGTTCGGGAAAAATTTGTGAACTATCGCAAGCACTTGTCTGCCGATTTTATGATGAAGATTCGGAACAACCACATCCAATTTACGATTGCGGGTGCCAAGCAGCGGTATTGGTCTCCTTATTTGACGATAGAATTAGAGGAAAAGACCGAGCAAGATGCCACGATGACCCATATCAGGGGGTTGTTTGGTCCGGCACAAACGCTGTGGACCTTTTTCATCTTTATGCATTTCATTATGGCGGGCATCTTTTTGACTTTTGCGATGTTTGCCTTTACCGACTATTCCTTGCATAAACCGGTCACGATGGACCTAACCATTATGTTCATCATGATCGTTGGATGGTTCCTGCTTTATGTCATTGCGCGGCAAACCCGAGAGAACGGGTATGGCCAAATGCATGAGTTGGAGGAAGTCTTTTTGGCTATACTGAAAAGCTAGTTACTTTTGGTTGTAACCAAAGCGGCGCAATTGATAAGCGTTGCTTCTCCAGTCTTTGTTTACTTTCACGTATAGTTCGATATGGATTTGCTTCCCGAAGAACTTTTCTAATTCTTCACGGGCTTGCATCCCTACTCTTTTCAATGCGGCGCCTTTGTGTCCGATGATGATTCCTTTTTGAGTATCACGTTCCACCATGATTACGGAGCGGATGCGGATGATTTTATCGTCTTCAAGGAACTCTTCCGTTTCGATTTCGACGGCGTATGGAATTTCCTTATCGTAATTCAGCAGTATTTTTTCACGGATCGTTTCGTTGACAAAGAAGCGTTCCGGCTTGTCGGTTAGGGCGTCCTTAGGATAATACGGTGGCGACACGGGTAATAGCGCTAAGATGCGGGCAAACACTTCCTGTACGTTGAAGTTTTCTAGGGCAGAGATTGGGAAAATCTCGGCGTTAGGGACTTTGGTTTTCCAAAGATCGATTTGTTCTTCCAGTTCGACTTGATTGGATTTATCGATTTTGTTGAGCAGGAGTAGTACTGGGATTTTGGAGTGGATGATTTTGTTGAAGAAGTCTTCGTCTTTTAGTTCCTTTTCTCCTATTTCAACCATATAAATCAGCACATCGGCATCTTCGAAGGCGGACTTCACGAAGTCCATCATCGATTTTTGCATTTCGTAGGCGGGTTTGATGATTCCCGGTGTATCCGATAGGACTACTTGGAAGTCTTCCCCGTTTACAATTCCTAAAATACGGTGACGGGTGGTTTGTGCTTTGGAGGTGATGATGGATAATCTTTCGCCCACAAAAGCATTCATTAAAGTGGATTTCCCTACGTTTGGGTTTCCAATGATGTTGACGAAACCGGCTTTATGTGACATGTAAACTGATTTATTTTTTGCAAAGGTAGTCATATCAACTCAATAGCCGAAAAAAGATTTTTTTATGTTTTTTATTGCTTTTGTTGATAATGGTTGTATATTTGCACCGAAGATCGCGGGATAGAGCAGTAGGCAGCTCGTCGGGCTCATAACCCGAAGGTCACAGGTTCGAGTCCTGTTCCCGCTACTAGGATTACTTAATTCAAAACTAACGATTTAGAGCAATTTAAATCGTTTTTTTTATGCCTAAAATTAACGTATTTTTACTCAACGAATACGCAAACGCATACGTTTTGACTTGATGGCGCGGACTTGCAGTCTGTGTCCACCATCAATATCAAAACAACCACAAATATGCAAAGTACTCCTATTCTATTGCGCTGCCATAAAAATCCTGATGGCGCGGACTTGTAGTCCGTGACTATTTTTAAAATAAATAAACCATCACAACCTCTAAATCACCATCCAATCCTGCATAGTTGCGTGCAGAGCTAAAGTAATAATCTTCTGGATATGCTACAATTTTTTCAGTAACAGGATTACTATGGATATAATTTACTTTCTGCTTTATGAATGTATTACTATAAATTAATTCTGCATGATACCCATCCTGCCAAACCTTGTATTGTTGCGCTCGACTTAAGTGCTTACAGGCCTTTTGAAAATATTCCAACATCCATTCTCTCCTACTTTCAGGTTCATCTTTGATGGTTTGTATTATCTTTTTTGAAGTAAATGTTTTAAAGTCACGGATTACGTCAGATAAAACAAATCCATCAGTTGATTTGCATAGAAGATGTAGATGGCTACTCATAATTACATACGCGTAAATCTCTAAACCTTTGTTTTCGCAACAATATCGTAGAGCCTTGATAAGCGTATACTTTTGATTTAGCCGTGTAAAAACATCAACCCAACCCACCGTTGTTATAGTGATAAAGTAAGCTTCTTCTGTTTTGGTTGCTTTGTACTTTGTAGACATACTCAAAACTAAGTACACAGTGAATATCCTTACTACACTATTTGTGTACATTTTAGTTTAGTCGTGGTTAAGTCACGGACTGCAAGTCCGCGCCATCGGATTTGCTTCTAAGCATCCCTTTTTCCTCGTTAGCGCGGACTTGTAGTCCGTGACCACCATCAACATCAAAGCAAACGCACAATCAGGAGGCTTTTGTGGAGCCTTTCTATGGCACACTTTGTGGAACTAGGCACGGACTGCAAGTCCGCGCCATCGAATGTATTTCTACTAACTTCTATGTGAGGCTAGGCACGGACTACAAGTCCGCGCCATCGGTTAATTTACAATCGAAAAAATGTTCCTTGCTGGCATTCAAGTCATAACATATATTGAAAAATTCCGCAAAGGCAGTAAACCATTGCGGAGCCTTTCTATGGCACGCTTTGCAGAGCTAGGCACGGACTGCAAGTCCGCGCCATCGAGCACGTCTAAGCGTCCCTTATTTTCCGTGGATAATCTTAAGAATTTTACAATTGTTACCATTGATTTCAGCATAGGCAACACCTCCTCGCCTAGTTTTATTGAGGTTATTATAAAAAGTTCCCTTTACTGTCCAGACACTATCCCTTACCTGTTTAGCTACAAAAGGCCTCTCCTCCTTTACTTTTTCTCCATATACTCTTATAAATTCTTTTTCTGCAATGGCGATTGCTTGATTAGCATCGGCTACGCAGGCCTTCTCGTTGAACTCGACCGTACTTAAGCCCATTAAGAATAATAGACTTATCATTGAAAGTGATTTTAACATCATTAGTTTAAAGGTGTTAGTGTGTTACTATACTACTTACTCTATTCTCAAATCCTAAAATTACTAAATGTATTACTTCGACAGCTACACTTTTTGTGTATATTTTGTTAAAATTTAGTTGCCAATGGCTTTAAATTTAAAAAGACGAATGCGGGCATTCGTCTTTTTTATATAAGTTAAATTATTGATGCATAATGAATTGAAAAATGACTTGAGCCCATTTACAAAACCACCTTAATTCATTCTTAGTATCTTTATTCCCCATGCTTAATCTTGATTATTTTACAATTATTAGCATTGATTTCAGCATGGGTCACACTGGATTTTTCGTTTAAATTGTTTTCCTTAATTCTAATAAGAATAGTAGGCTAAGTATTGCAAGTAGCCTACTAACCATTAGTTAATAGGTTTTCCATTTTCTATTGCTTTATCAATATCATTGAGAAGTTGTTCTCTTCCCGGCTCTAAATTATTTACAGGGTCTATTGCATTGAGTCTTTCAGGATCTTTTGGGTCACTGGGCATTTGAGTTGATCTTATTATTTCCCCTGGATTCTCAACGTCCAATTCTAGTAAGCTTCCATTTGGCGTTGTAAGGTAGATGGAATATCCTGGAACAGTATCGGCCAAATTAATAGCCGCAATAATATCTGTATCAGAAAAATCATTGTCAAGATATACATCTTCATCGTTTGCAGTGGATGCTCCATGGGAATGAATATCACCAACTAATGTTGAGCCTGAAGGAATAATACTATTAACTGTTGACTCCGCCATTGCCCCTCTACTAGCCTGATTATAGGAATAAATGGTCAAAGTTATCATTCCTAACGGCATTTTACCTGTAATTGTTTGCGAGAAAATCCCTGATGCATATTCTCTATTCTCGAGAATCGAGGCGCCATTATAATATTCGCCAAAATTTTTAGCGGCATCAACTTTTGTAAAATGTATCGTGTAGGGCTCTAATCCTTCCAATTCCCTTGCATCAATTACTCTGTTCCCGCTAAAAGCATAAGGGGACCATGTATTATACTCCTCTGTTAGCGGATCTATATTCATAAACCTGCCAATAGCATAGTCGTAGTTACGGTATTTAAAACTATCCCAGTTTAATCCAAGTTCGTCTTGACGTTCTTGCCCTTGGAACTTAAATTTATTAGTCGCATAGGTCGTTGCACTATTGCTATTTGAATTCAACTGTGCCATTCTAGTAAATGGCATTTCACCAGGTGCTGTAATGCCCTCATTGGGAGCTAGTACTTCAAAATGTTTATGGTCTACATTGTAATGCGTATGTTTTAGACCAAAGGGATAATAATGATTTTCTTCTACAATCTTTAATTGATTGGGGGTTTTGTCTAATGCCCATGATAGTCTTACATTCCCTACTTGATCCATGTAATTAAATACATAATCGTATAAGCTCTTATATTTATCCGCACAACCTTCACATCTAGTTACATTCACATAACCTTCAGCGTGCGGAAAAAAACTCAGCAAACTATTAGTGTATTGAAACCCGTCCATATAATTAGTAATTGTTTCTACAGCTCCTTTTGTAACCTTCTTTTGAACCTTTACTCCTGTTCCGTCATAAAGATATTCAATTTTATTGGTGCTGTTAAAACTTATTTCGACAGGTAGATTAAGATGGTTATAAGATATAGATGCGATAGCTTTATTCGCATCACTTCTCATATTTCCATTTTCATCATACTCGTAATCTGGTGTCGCATTTGGATCTGGGTTTTGATTTTGCAAAGACTCTGCGTCATCTTTAAATCCTTTGGGATGAAAGCTATAGTCAGTTACCTTCTTTAGTCGATTCTTCATTTGCTCGTCATAATCATAATGAAGATTATCAATCTCAAGGGCAAAAGTAGCATAAGGGTCGTCTAAGTCTCCGTTGCGCTTCATCCATTGAATATTTCCATTTAAATCATAATCCATTTCTTCATTATACATGTCGGTTATTTGAAATGCACTAGAAGGTTTTTGATAGATTGCTTTGCGCAAACGATTTAAATTGTCAAAAGCATATCCATACTTACGCATTACATTATCAGCACTACTGCGCCAAAAGGTTTCAGCAATATTCCCATTGAACAAACCACTAACTTGGCCGTCTGCGTCTGATTGTGGATCATTATAATTTATTTTAAAGGCAAATAAATCTTTAGGAATCGAAAGACTAGCTTCTTGCAATTGATCAATATTGTTTATCCCTTTTAACCAGCCTCTGATATTATAACTATAATCCACTTTTTGCAAACCAACATAGTTCGTTACATCAGTCCCTCCTACTTGTTTGGTGATTAATTGACCTAGTTCATCATAATCATTTTTGGCAATAAGTTGGATCGGCAAACTATTGATTTGTTGCGTATGTACAAGCAAACGCCCTTGATCACTATAGGTATAAAAATCTTTAACCTTGACCACACTCGATATAGGACTTTGATCTAATTTATGCCTAACAGTCGTTTGCAAAACTTTACCTGTAAAACCAAGTTTGTTTTCGGTAATGGTATATCCTCCTAAATAATTCCTTTTTTCTGATTTTACAACGCTTCCTTTATAATCGTAATACAAATGAGCAACATCCGCCATTGATTCCTCCTCTTTTGTCAAAACTCGCACCCAACTGCCCGTTGCTAATCCTTTGAGTTTATTTGAAACGTCTGCTCCTTCCACTGCAGTAGGTACTGTCAAAGGGGCAAAAGCATGTTCATAAGTGTCGTAATAATTCACGGTCAAGAGTTTAAATTCTTTTGGGTTTGTATCATTGGTATAACTCACCTCAACGTCATCTATAGTATTTGAAGCCGCTACTTTTTCGTACCATATAGAGCCTAAACTTTCTTGCAAACTGTTTCTACTTTCACTATTTATGGTAGCAGCTTTCCAACCTGTATAGACTACCCGTCCAAATACATCATACTTGGTTATCATCCAACCCCATGCATCACTTCCCCATGGATTTAGGACCGGCCCAGTTGCTATTGGCTTGTCTTGGTTGTTGTAAACGATATATTCCCATTGTTTACCCGGCAATTTTTTTTCTATTAACCTATTTCGAAAATCATATTTATATTGATAACACAAATCATCCAAAACAGCCGTAAAATCTGAAGAACCGGCAGCTGCTAAAGGCGGAATGACATAAGTGAGATTCCCAAAATCATCATAAACATAATACGTATCGTGCACTTTATCATGATTTTCAACCAAGTTGTAGTTTCGCTTTAAGATCAACTGCCCTTCTTTATTTTTAAATTCCTCTGTTGTATTCAGTTTGGAATAAGTTTGGGTGGCACTCCAATTCTCATCTCTTGTGATTGTTTTATACAAGGTTCCGGTTTGATAAAAACTACCGTTATGAATTAAAGTTGGCTCATACGCTGCTGTCGTAGATGGAGGTGTTGTACTTACCCTCAAAATCAAGACTTTATCGTCATCAAAAATATTTGTTTGATAGTCAAACATTATTTCATGACCGCTATCCATAGACCAAGGATTCCCCGGCGATGCTTGCTTTAAAACGCGATTTAATGGCGAAGACTCTACTAGTTTTTGACTAAAGGGATGGCTTGTACTTTCCACACTTGGAATCGTTTGGCTTTCATAATTACTAATGACGTTTTCTTTAGTTATACCATGATAAGCAAGGGTTTGTCCACTTACAATCGGTAAAAAATCGAATAGTTGTCTTCCAAACTCATCGTATTCTATTGGTATTACAAGGTCATTCCCTTGCGGAGATTGTTTATGTGCAATTTTTTCAATCGGTCTCCCTAAGCCATCAAAATAGGTGACTTGTATAATTGGCGGCACTCCGCTTAAGGAAGCATCCTGAAAGGTTGTAGTTTTTATATAGTTTTGATCTGGACTTTGCCCTAAAACAAACAAGGGAAATAATGCTATACAAAATAATATCTTTTTCATAGAATGTTAGTTTTGAGATTTATAATGGTAATCGGTTGTCGAAAGAAGATGATCATTAGCATCATAAACACCTATCAAACGGCCTAATTTATCATAGTCATATCTAGTGGTGCTTCCGCCAGGATCCGTAATGGATGCAACACCTACTAGAGGTTTATAGGTAAACGTGCTTACAAAAGAGTCAGGCAATGAATCCCGTAATTGTTGGAGTGCGTTTAATAAGGCTGTTTCAGTTCCTGTTTGAGAAGAATTTGAGGCTGAAACTGCTGTTTGTATTAAATCACTAGGAATGGTTTCGTACGCCGCATTCTCAATTTTTGCAATTGGTTTACTGTTATTATACCCCCATATATAGCTAATTACCATCCCGTTTTCTTGTTGCAATTCTATTGGATTACCCCATGCATCATATCGAGTATAATGAATTCTTGTTTCCAGATCAGCCGTACCTTTTGCGGTCTGAATAAATTCGGGGAGCAAACGCTCATTAAAAAGAGTTGAAGTTGTCGCGACAGGAACATTACTCCGGATCGTTTGCGTTTTAAGAGGAACATCAACGACATTATGATCCTTTAACATCGCTACATTTGGTTGACCGTCCATATCAGGATCAGTTGCATAGTAGAAATGAGAAGCCGTCATGTCCCAGTTGCTCGCTTCTTCCTCTTTTGAAGAAAGGGCATAATTATAATCATGTCGATAATGATAATTGGTTGTTGTTACCCTTTCCGTACCTCCATCAAAATAATCCGTGGTTTTCGTGCTCTTTAAGTCCATGGTTCCTCCTGTCAACTGAAAGACTTTATAGCGTAGTGCATTTTGCAATGAAGTCCCGGCAACCAAATAAATGGAGGCCAATGGTAGCCTGAACCTTTTTCTAGTTTTTAAATACCCCGAGTGTGTACAATAAAGTTCAATTGGCTCATCACCCCCAGCACACTGTAGATTTTGATTTAACTGTTTTCGATAGGACAATGAATAAAAAGCAGACGGCGTATTTTCTTCGACATTACCAGCGTACAAATACTCATTTTCAATCATTTTTACGGGAGTATACGTATTGTTCTCATTCTTTCTAAAGTGCACGACACTTAACTCTTTTCCTCGCATCCATTCACTATCCGTTGAAGGATGGTAAGGAAACGTGTAGAAATCTCCTGATTCTGGGTTCATAGTAAAGCGATGAACCGATTTCCCTATTGTATTAGTACCTTCTCCTAGGTACTCTGTCACGACGCCATATCCCAAACTTGCTCCTTGGTAGGTACTCAATGGAGCTCCAGATACATTCCCAAAAGGTTTAGAAATCGTAAATGATTCGCCAAACAGCATAGTTGATTGGCTTTCTATTCCAAAAAAATTTGGCAATCCAAACAACATCCCACTTGATTTACCTGTATTTGGATCGGTATAATCATACGTTTTAGACATCGTAACCAAATCGTTGGAATCACGATATTCTATTTTCTGAATTCTTTTACCCCCGGCATAGATAGGGTCTTGAGTTCCTGCCACTTCTTCAATCCACTCTAAACTTACTTCAAAGTACTCTTCGGGATGGTCTTCTCCAAAGTTAGTATGATCGTACTGCGGGTCAAGAGGTATTACAGTTAAAGTATAACTTCCCGGGGCTAGCGTCACCGCTTCATGAAAAAGATCATCGGTAGTGATTGGAAATTGATAGACCGGAGCATCATTTTCTAATCTACGTATTTGGGCTCTAAACTTGCAACTACTAGTATTTAATACCCCACAATCGGGCACTCCTGATATGTTTTTAAATTTAATACTTCCCGAACACGAATTAGAAATTACAAATGCCTTTCTATATATTCTATCTGACCATGAATAAACCGGTTCATTGCGTATTGAATCAAAAACGGAATAATCTAAAGGCGTTAAAAGCATTGTTTTCATCTGCAATGGATTAGGATTATCAAAAAAAATGATGTTTTTAGGATAATTGCAAAAAACCCTGTTCTGTTCGTAATTGAAGGTAACACTGCCACCCTCTGGGTATCGTATTTTTTTTAAGAGTCCGGCACCGCATTTAACTTCATTAACTGCCCTAGTCCCTCCCCCGATAACACTTTCAGGGAAAAACTCAAGGTTTTGTTCCCCATTATAATACCCCCAAACATCAACGGAATTTGAATGCCTGCTTGGTAATTTAGTAGCATCATACTCAAAAACATAAGGAGGCAACCTATTGTCTGTTAGACCTGACCCAATGGTTTGTACTGATTTCAAAAACAATCTATTGGCGGCTTCATCGTCTAATGTTCTTAAATTGAAATTCACATTTTGATCACTATCAAGATCAGAACTATTGGTATACAAATAATCTAAAACCTGTTGTTTGACGATTTCTCCGGCTTTATTATATAGTATCACCTTTTTCAAGTAATTGCCACCATACATCAAGTCTAGTCTACTTTCTGTTGCGTATTGAAATTCAATGCTACCTTCCTCAAATTTTATTTCTCGTATGCGCCTTTGATTACTTTGAATTTGTGCTGCATAACATTTATACGCCCCCTGCGTAATATGAGTGGAATTGCCCGCGATTGTATTTCCCTCCTCGTAGTGATCATAAGAACGTCTTATATAAGACGATAGTTCATTTTCATAGAAGAATTCTATTTCCTTACCTTGTTGTGTTCTAATTTTCTTAAGGTGCCACGTATTACGAATTCCATTTTGTCCAATTGCGCTATTTTGAGTATAATGGTGGTTCTTTTCCATTACAAAACTGGTGCTTACATCCTCAGTATCTCCCTCTTCCTCAAAAAAGAATTCGTTCCCTTGACCATCTGTTATTTTTTGTAACGAATTAACCGTTACATTACTATAATTCTGCGCCAGAATTTGGCCATCATTATAATCAAAAATAAATTTACCCCCTAAACCTGTACCTGTGTTAAAGTAATATTGATCGGGTATAAAATCATAATAATCTTCTGAATGACCTGAGTACGAGTTCCATACCGCACTTCGCTTCAAAGCTGAAGTAAAAAAATCTCCGTTATTTTTATAGGTATTTGCGATATTAAATTGACCGCTGCTGCCATCCGCTTTGTCTCTTATTTGGCGGGAAATCATTCCTCCTGCGTTAAGGGTCCATCCTAACCCTACTCGGGAAGCAATTTCAGCAACTTTAATGCCTCTAGCGTGATAGCTAAGAGTAATAGGTACAGTAACTCCCCCTGAGGTTATGGTATACAAAGGGATTTCTATAGAAGGTAAACCTGTATGCAAAGACACGGGGACTTCTGAAAATTTAAAAACGGAGGCCGCTTCGGGTGATGGCGGCACAACTTTTGGAAGTTCTTGCCCTACCATGCATTGTATGAATAACAAACTGAATAGAATATATTTTTTCATAATCTTTATTTCTTTTAGGTTCTTATTTTCTTCCATTTCCTTTAATGATCTTAACGCCACTGTTCTGTACATCGGTCTTAATATTGACTACATATACTCCTTCTGGAAGTCCCTGTAAATCGATGGGCACGGTTCGTTCGGTAATTTCAAATTGTTGTAAAACGTGACCTGCTATATCCACAAGCGTGGCAGTACCTTTCTTAAAATCATAGCCTACAATTACATTGGTATAATCAACGGCAGGATTTGGTATCGCCTCAACAGGTAATTTGTCTGCTTTCTTTTTATCTTTATCCAAGAGCTTTACTACCCAAAAATCAGCTCCTCCAATACCGCTAGAACGGTCTCCTGATTGAGTGCCTTTGCTGGTACCCGTCATTAAATAACCTCCGTCTCTAGTTTCAATTACTTTCTTTAGGATATCCGTTCCGCTACTTCCCACGCTTTTGCGCCAAAGTTCTTCTCCTTTCTCATTTATTTTTAAAGCCACATAATCGCCTGTTCCTGATTTTAAAGATTCAGTTACAAGGCCAGACTTTGCCATTTTTAGGGCTTTGGCTGTGCTTTTCTTCTTTGCCACTTCCCCTTGCGCATAGCCTCCTAATAATAAGGTATGATCATCATTTTCAACTAATGAATTCAGCACATCAGTCTTAGCGATGTTATAGGTTTCCTGCCAAAGTAGTTTTTGGTCTTTATCGATAGCGACTACCCAGAAGTCGGTGCCACTTTCATTACTCTTGGTCTTACTTTCTCCACTTTCAGAATTAGAAGAGCCTCCGAAAATATAAGAGCCGTTTGCCAACTCTTGTGCTACATACAATTGATCATCTCCATTGCCTCCATAAGTTTGTTGCCATACCTCTTTGCCTTCATCATCAATTTTCACAATCCAGTAATCACTTTGACCCAATCCTTTGTTTATTTTAGTGCCTCCCTCGGGTGAATTGGAACTTCCTCCCAGTAAAAAACCACCATCTTGTGTAACGACTAAACTTCTAAGTTCGTCATTGTACATCCCGCCAAAACTGTTTTGCCAAACAAGCTTTCCCTCTCGGTCCACTTTAATTACCCAGTAATCCATCCCACCAAAGGAGGTAGTAGTTTTGTCAGCAGATAGTTCCGAGTTGGAAGAACCAGCTAAAACAAATCCTCCATCTCTTGTTCTAACGATACTAGTTAATTCATCTTGTCCAGAGCCTCCAATGGTCTTTTGCCATTCTTCGCCTCCTTTTGCATTGAGCTTGATGATCCAAAAATCACTTAATCCTCTAGAGTCTTCTTTTTTATCCAGACTCTTATCGGATTCAGAAGAGCCTGCTAAAATATACCCTCCGTCATTGGTTAGAAGAACACAAGCCAACATATCTTGACCACTTCCTCCCATGCCTTTTTGCCAATCTTGATTTCCTTTCTCATCCATCTTCCAAACCCAGTAATCCATATCACCACGATTAATTGCGGTTTTTGCCCCTGACTTCTTAGAGAGTGAACAACCTCCCAAAATAAAGCCGTAATCGGGTGTTGGAATAACGTCAAATAAATAATCTGCTTGCTTTCCGCCGTAACTTTTCTCCCAGTGGATATCTTGAGACCATAAAGGGTTGATTATTAACAATAACAAACAACCTAAGTAACGCGGTAAAAATTGATGTTTTAATTTCATTGTACTATATATTAAGGTTAATACTGTTAAAATTAGATAGATCCAAAACTTTGGCTTTACACTTTTTGCATACATTTTGTTAATTATTTCCTACATAGTAATAAGCCCCGATGGCGCGGACTTGCAGTCCGTGCCCACCATCAACATCAAAACAAGCCCCGATGGCGCAGACTTGCAGTCCGTGCCGACCATCAACATCAAAACAAACATAAACCCCGATGGCGCGGACTTGCAGTCCGTGCCCACAAGCAGCATCAAAACAAACCCCGATGGCGCGGACTTGCAGTCCGTGCCCACCATCAACATCAAAACAAACATAAAGTCATGAGGCTTTTGTGGAGCATTTCTATGGTAGACTTTGTGCGGCTAGGCACGGACTGCAA
>JBJONL010000078.1:0-3707 GCA_046051865.1 Bacteroidota bacterium
CCATACTCTCGTCAATCATCCCAGAGATTTTTACATAACCTCCTAGGGGCAACCAACCGATGCCGTATTCGGTATCGCCTATTTTCTTTTTAAATAAAGAAAAGTTGATGTCAAAAAACAAATAGAACTTCTCTACTCGGGTTTTAAATAATTTAGCCGGGATGAAATGCCCTAACTCGTGCAGTATGATTAGTATTGATAAACTCAGTAAAAATTGAGATAATTTGATTGCAATTTCCATTTCTTATATGTCGTTTCTTTTAAACGCACAAAAGTAAGGTTTTCACCTTACTCTCGTTAATTATTTTTTTAAATATACACCTGCCCCATGGTAGGCCCATTATTTTTTAATGAATCTTTTATGAAATACGCCTTCAGTAGTTTGAATATCAAGGTAATGAACCCCAGCAGCCAAGCTGCTCACGTTAAGGTCGGCTGTCGTTTCCTCTAGCACAACTTGCCCCAAATTGTTGTAAACCGTTACCTTTTCTAAGGTCGTGGTCGTTGGCATTTGGAGGTGCAATACCGCAGTAGTCGGATTGGGATAAACGGCTATAGCTTGGTCTAAGGTAAACGACTCATTGGCCAAAGTAATGGTGGAGTTCTTAGCAATTAAATGGCGCTCTGGATCAAACGCTACACTAGTCACTACAAAAGGAACATCTACGATGATTTGTTGCCCGTTTACGGTGTTGTTCAACACCACATCGGCCGACTGTCCGCCCGATCCGTAGACTCTTACAGGTACCGGCATCTCAAAATAATTTACAGACGCATCCGATTGGGTTTGGTTCACCACAAACTTCTCTTGTCCCGTTCCCCAGTTTTGGGCGGTGATGGTATACGTAGGATACCCTTGGTTGTAAACCCAGTCGTTAAAAAACTCGGTCAAACTTTGCCCATACACTGCTTCCATATGACCCTGAAAATTAGGCGTCAAAGCATAGCCATAAGCCAAAGCTGGATCAGCTAAATAGTTTCTCATCCCTTGAAAGAAGGCGGTATCGCCCAACTTAAAGCGCAACATTTCCAAAACCATCGCGCCTTTATCGTAACTCAACCTACCGCTGAAGATGCGATTCACATTGGTCGCTTCCGTATTGGTCAAGTAAACCGCTCCATTCGGGAAAGATGTAATGTTATTAATCATAGCCGCTTTGTCCGCGACAAAAGCATTAATACCGTCAAAGTTTTCAATTACTAAAGAAGCCAAATAAGTCGCAAAGCCTTCGTTTAACCAAATGTCTTTCCATGTACCACAGGTAATTTTGTCTCCAAACCATTGGTGGGCCATTTCATGAGCAATCAACTCGCGGTCAAAGCCGCCCATGAACGATACCGTAGTGTGTTCCATACCCCCTCCCCAACCAAATTGTGCCTGACCGTATTTTTCATTGTGAAACGGATACAGCTCAAACAAATTTTCATATAAATCCAAGATCGTTGGGGTTATATCCAACAAGGGTTGGACCGTAGCAAAATCCTCTGGGTAAATGTAATTAACGATAGGATAATCATTGGGCGCGGTGCCTCCCGTTTGGTTATAAACTGTATAATTGGCGCAAGCTATCGCAATCAAATAGGCCGGTATAGGATAGCCATGGTGAAAATGAGTGATTTTGTTTGCGCCTGAAAGAACAGGCGCTGTGGTTTCAATGCCGTTGGACACACTTACGTATTGTGACGGTGCCGTAATATAAACATCGATACTGTTGATCTTATCATTCAAATCTTGCTTGCAAGGCCACCAATCCCTCGCGCCAAAAGGCTCTGATAAAGTCCAAATTATCGGGCTGTTGTTGTGGGTGGTTTGCTCAAAGGCCGTAAAACCATTGGTTGGAGGAACCCCCGAGTAATTTATGGCTAGTGTAGCCTCACTTCCCGTTGGTAGCGCACTAGGCAAGGTAATAATCAATTCGTTGTTCGAGTTTTCCACAAAAGTCAAATTGGTTGCTCCCATCATAACCGAACTTGCCGTTAATTCATTGGCAAAATCAAAGGTGATGCTGTTCATAGGACTCAAGGCGGTAAAAGTCGTAGTAATCGTTCCAGCTATAAATTTTACCGAAGGGTCTAGGGTGAATTCCAACTTATGATAGCTAATATCATAATTCTGCGTGTTCGGATTTACTTGGACCGAAAGGAGCTGCGAGGCCGCTTTCATCTCAGAGGCGGCTATGGATTGTGAATCGTATCGCTTGGTTTGGGCAAAAGCAACCGATACCGAAAGACAAAGCAACAAAGCGTAGGTTTTCTTCATAAGAAAGTTCAATTTTATGCGAATATAATAATTCCCAAAGGAACCTTTTGCCAAAAAAATGATAATTTACCCTACTAGTCGCCTGATTATAATTCGGTTGAGAAAAAACCCACCCCAGTTCCCCTGCTGTAAGTTTTTGGACATCCTAGAGGTTATATCAAACATTTCATTAAATTTGCGCCTTAAAGAAAATGTCATGTTACAAATCAGTTACATCAGAGAAAACAAGGACAAAGTAATTACTGCTTTGGCCAAGAAACACATGGATGCTCAAACCATAGTGGAGGACGTAATCCAATTAGACGAAAACAGAAGAAGTACCCAAGTGGCACTTGACAATACGCTCACTGAAGCGAACAAACTATCCTCGGCTATTGGGGAATTAATGAAGAATGGTGAAAAAGCCAAAGCCGAAATCTTAAAACAAAAAACAAGTCAGCTCAAAGAAACCAGCAAAGAACTTTCCGAAAAGTTAGAGGCCTTCACTTCAGATCTGACCCACAAAATGTACTTGCTACCCAACCTTCCGGCCGAAATCGTACCCGAAGGGAAAACCCCTGAAGAAAACCTTAACGTGTTTGAAGAAGGCGAAATTCCCGTACTGCACGAAGGAGCCCAACCGCATTGGGAATTAGTAAAAAAATACGACATCATCGACTTCGAATTAGGCGTAAAAATTGCCGGTGCTGGCTTTCCTGTATACAAAGGAAAAGGGGCCCGTCTACAACGCGCACTTATTGCCTATTTCCTTGACAAGAATACAGAAGCGGGCTACCAAGAAATCCAAGTGCCGCACCTAGTAAACGAAGCTTCCGGATATGGAACCGGACAGCTGCCAGACAAAGAAGGACAAATGTACCACGTTGGCTTAGACGATTTATACTTAATCCCTACCGCCGAAGTTCCGGTGACGAATTTGTTCCGCGACGTCATCCTACAAGAAAGCGAATTGCCTGTATTGTGTACCGGATATACGCCTTGTTTCCGTAGAGAAGCGGGTTCGTATGGCGCTCACGTGAGAGGATTAAATCGCTTACACCAATTTGACAAAGTAGAAATCGTACGCGTGGAACACCCAGACCACTCTTATGCTGCCCTTGACGGCATGGTAGAACACGTGAAAAACATCATGCGCGAACTTAAATTACCGTTCCGTATCCTACGCCTGTGTGGCGGTGATATGAGTTTTGCTTCAGCGTTAACGTATGACTTCGAAGTATTCTCCACGGCGCAAGACCGTTGGTTAGAAATCTCTTCAGTGTCTAACTTTGAGACCTTCCAAGCGAACCGTTTGAAATTGCGTTTCAAAGGCAAAGACGGTAAAACCCAATTGGCCCATACCCTTAACGGAAGTTCTTTGGCCTTACCTAGAGTTTTGGCCGGTATTCTAGAAAATTATCAAACGCCAGAAGGTATCGTAATCCCAGAAGTATTGCGCCCTTACACC
>JBJONL010000079.1:0-16327 GCA_046051865.1 Bacteroidota bacterium
CGACATAAACTTGCGGAATAATTTCGCCCGTTTCATAATGGGTAGCAAATAACGCTAAGGCTTCGGGTTCGTAACACCAATTTTCCATCACCTGACTCGGCAATTCCACAAAGTCCCAATAAACAGAGGTACCCGATAAACTCGGATACGTAGTATTGGCCAACATCCCGTGAAGGGCATGTCCAAATTCATGAAACAAGGTAGTCACTTCATTAAAAGTCAATAATGAAGGCTTCGTTTCGGTTGGTGGCGTAAAGTTGCATACAATAGAAACATGCGGTCGTTCGTTCACACCATGTTGTATCGATTGTGGTTTATAGGAGGTCATCCACGCTCCATTGCGTTTTCCTTTACGTGGGAAGAAGTCGGAATAAAAGATTGCAACCAATGTTCCCTCGTCATCTATTACTTCAAAAGTTTGCACTTCTTCATGGTATTTGTCGATGTCAAAAACTTCTTTGAAGTGAATGCCAAATAACTTCTCAGCCACCGTAAAGGCTCCGTTTAAAACGTTATCCAATTTGAAATAAGGCTTCAAGATTTCGTCGTCCAAACTAAACAGTTTCTGTTTCAACTTTTCACCATAATAAGCACCATCCCATTTCTCCAAGTACGCAATTCCATCGAGTTCTTTGGCGAATGCGGTTAACTCGGCAAACTCGCGTTCGGCGGCTGGTTTGGCTTTTTCTAATAAGTCATTTAAAAACGATTGTACCTTTTCTGGGGTTTGTGCCATGCGCTCCTCTAACACAAAATGGGAGTGCGAAGCGTATCCTAGGAGTTGCGCTCGTTCATGACGCAAAGCAACAATCTTTTTCACATTGTCTTGGTTGTCAAAAGCATTATTTTGAAACGCTTTTTTACCCGCAGCAATGGCCATTTCTTGACGCAACGCTCGGTTGTCAACATACGTAACAAAAGGCAAATAGCTAGGAAAGTCCAAGGTAAAAATCCATCCTTCAAGTTCCTTTGATTTTGCCAACGAACGGGCCATTTCTTTAGCGCCATCGGGTAATCCTTTTAAGTCTTCCTCGTTCGTAATATGCAATTGGTAGGCATTCGTTTCAGCCAAAACATTTTCACCAAACGTCAGTTTGTATTTCGCTAAATCGGTATCAATTTCACGCAAACGTACTTTCTGATCTTCTGAGAGTAATGCACCATTACGCGCAAAACTCTTGTATTTTTTATCCAATAAGGTGGCTTGTTCTGCCGTTAAAGTTAAGTTAGCTCTTTCATCGTAAACCACCTTAACTCTTTTAAATAAATCTTCATTCAACGTAATATCATTGCCAAAAGCCGTCAGCAATGGGGAGACCTCTTGAGCAATTTTCTGCAGCGCATCACTGGTTTCAGCCGAATTCAAATTAAAAAATAGCGAAGACAAACGATCCAAGGCTTCTCCCGAAAAATCAAGAGCCTCGATAGTATTTGCAAAAGTGGGAGCGTCTGTATTGGCCGTAATGGCATCAATTTCCGCCCGAGCCAAAGCAATAGTAGCTTCAAAAGCGGGTTGGTAATCCTCTATCGTTATTTGGCTAAAAGGCGCTGTATTATATTTAGTAGTAAACTTTTCAGTTAAGATTTTCATAGTGTTCAAGTGATTGTCCCTTGAGGGGACTTTAGGGGTGTCCAACTTATTGCTTCAACGCTTCAGAGGATTTATTCACGGCCTCTTTAAGTCCTTCTTTGTAGAAAACAATTTTGTCCAAAACACATTTGTCATGGCTCCCGATGATTTGCGCCGCAAGAATACCTGCATTCTTAGCGCCATTTAAAGCAACAGTAGCTACCGGTACGCCGCCTGGCATTTGCAAGATGGATAAAACCGAATCCCATCCGTCAATGGAATTACTTGACTTTACCGGAACGCCTATTACTGGTAGAGGCGACATGGAAGCCACCATACCCGGTAAATGCGCTGCACCACCCGCTCCCGCAATGATTACCGAAATACCACGCATATGTGCATTTTTACTAAAATCAAATAATTTCTCAGGGGTTCTATGGGCCGACACGATATCGACTTCTGTTTCAATATCAAATCCTTTTAAGATATCAATTGCTTCCTGCATCACGGGCATATCAGAGATGCTTCCCATTATTATCGCTACTTTGCTCATAATTCTTTATTAATTGTTTGTTTTCTTTCTAATCATTATTGTGATATACTCTCGCTTTTCACATTTTCAAATTAGCACATTTTCAAATTTTCAAATTAACTAATTACCCTTATACTATTCTTCACTTCCTCTGCAATGCTTCGTGCTCGTGCCATGTCTTCGTTTACTATAGTGACATGTCCCATCTTACGAAAAGGACGCGTCTCCCGTTTACCATAAATGTGTGGAGTAACGCCATCAATCGCCATTATTTTTTCAATGTTTTCATAAACAACGGGTCCCGAAAATCCTTCGGCACCAACCAAATTTACCATAATGCCAGCCACTTTACTAGTCGTACTGCCTAAAGGCAAATTTAAGATTGCACGTAAATGGTTCTCGAACTGCGAAGTGTAACTAGCTTCTATGCTGTAGTGACCCGAATTGTGCGGTCGAGGAGCAACTTCGTTAACGAGAATTTCATCATCCGCCGTTTGGAACATCTCCACAGCAAGTAAACCAACATGGTTAAAAGCTTTAGATACCTGCAAAGCGATTTCAGTGGCTTTTTCGGCTACTGATGCAGCGATACGGGCCGGACAAATCACATATTCTACTTGGTTCGCTTCAGGGTGGAATTCCATTTCCACTACGGGATACGTTTTGACTTCACCGGATACCGAACGGGCTACGATGACGGCCAGTTCATTTTTAAATGGAACCATTTGTTCCGCTATACATTCAACATCAGGCAACTGCGCCAAGTCAGCAGCAGTGCGCACTATCTTTACCCCATTGCCATCATACCCAAATTGAGCACATTTCCACACATAGGGAAAGGCCAATCCACTGTCCTGCAATGCAGTTATCGAGGCAAATCGTTGATGAGGAGAGGTCGGAATGCCATGGGTTACATAATAATCCTTTTGCGTTCCTTTATTCTGAATCAAACGCAATGTTTTTGGAGAGGGATATACCGCCAATCCTTCCGCCTCTAATGTATCTAAGGCATCCAGATTTACATTTTCTATTTCAATCGTCAGTACGTCAACTTTCTTTCCAAAATTATACACCGTGGCATAATCCATTAAATCACCTACAACAAAATGGGTGGCTCCAAATTGTGACGGAGCAGCCGCACTAGGGTCAAGGACGTAGGTTTGTATATCATACTTTCGGGTTTCAGCCAAGAGCATTTTGCCCAACTGTCCGCCGCCAAGGATACCCAATTTAAAATCGGATGAAAAGTAGTTCATGGTTGTGTTGTTTGCGCAAAGATAAGTAATAGTTAAATTTAATTCAATCGTTTCAAAAGCTCTTTTACGACAACTTTATAACCAGGGGTGGGATGCACCACTGTTTTGGAAAGGAGTAGTCTCAATTCGTCATGAACCCATGGGTGCTGTAAGCCAAGCAAATACAAACTTCGCAAAGCAAAGGCTGCCGGAGCTACCTTAACATTATTGACCAACCAATCGAGACAGGTCTCAATCAGCCGCTCTTCTTGCGCTTCGGTCAGCGTTACTTTTTTGCTGTGAACCAATTGAAAACAAATCTTAGCACTCGGTCTAATAGCTCTTTCAATGGTGTACTTGGGTAAAGCTAGACAAAATTGATTAACAAACGGAACTAACAGCTCTGGCTTTTTAACACTAAGTAATTCAATAACCCAAAGGGCTTTATAATGGATTTTATCTTTGGGATTGCACGCAATGGCAACTAAGTCGCCAAGGTATTCAGGATGAGCTAGGACTAAATCCCTATTAGCATCCCTGCTGAATCGATGCGCTGTGCCCTTTTCGATGGCTTGATAAAACTCGGTATTCATTTCGTAAATATACCAATTTTACAAAAAAGTCTTGGTACTTAGTAGGTAATCCTTAATACTTCTTTAAATTTGCACCTTATTTTAAATGCAACACACATGATACACTTACACGATAAATCATTCGAGCCATTCATTTCTTCGGAAGAGATTGATTTTGCAATCACCAATATGGCCAAGCAAATGGATGATGATTTTTTTGATGAAGTGCCTGTATTCGTAGGAGTACTAAACGGGGCTTTTATGGTAGTGGCCGATTTGTTGAAAAAATACCGAGGGATGTGTGAAGTGTCATTTGTCAAACTAGCTTCCTATGAAGGAACACAGTCTACCAATGAAGTGAAACAACTTATTGGTTTAGACCAAGACCTAGAAGGGAGAACCGTAGTCATCCTCGAGGACATCGTTGATACCGGAAATACGATTGAAGAACTAAAAGCCATTTTTAAAGATAAAAAAGTAAAGCACCTAAAAATCGCGACCCTATTCTTTAAGCCGGAAGCCTATAAAAAAGAAATTAAAATAGATTACGTAGGCATCAGAATCCCTAACAAATTCATTGTAGGCTACGGCCTTGATTATGATGGTTTAGGCAGAAACCTGCCAGACGTATACCAATTAGCTGAATAACGAACCTCTTTTATAACCACAACTTTTACTAAAATGATTAACATCGTTCTTTTCGGAAAACCAGGTGCAGGAAAAGGCACACAAGCTGAATTTTTAAAAGGAAAATACAATCTGACGCATCTTTCAACCGGAGATATCTTCAGATACAATATAAAAAACGATACCGAATTAGGGCAACTAGCCAAAACCTACATGGATAAAGGCGATTTAGTACCCGATGAAGTTACCATTAAAATGTTAGAAAGCGAAGTAGATAAAAACCCACATTCAGCCGGGTTCTTATTTGACGGTTTCCCAAGAACCTTAGCACAAGCCGATGCCTTAGATGCGTTTTTAGAATCCAAAGGACAAAGTATTACCGCAACGGTTGCGCTAGAAGCCAACGACGAACTATTAGTACAACGCTTGTTAGAACGAGGAAAAACCTCAGGACGTCCTGATGACCAAGACGAAGAGAAAATACGCAACCGTTACCAAGAATACAACGAGAAAACGGCCCCACTGATGGAATATTACCAAGGTCAAGGGAAGTTTCATGCCGTTGATGGTATTGGGGCGATTGAAGAGATTACCCAACGATTAAGCCATGTTATCGACAACCTATAATTGAAATTTTTGGTTAGAAGTTATCCGTATAACTCATAACTCATAACTTATAACTTAAAATGGAAATACTGATTATCCTTTTTTTAATTTTGCTCAATGGTGTCTTTTCCATGTCGGAAATCGCACTCATCTCCGCACGTAAAAACCGTTTGGAAACGGCAGCCAAAAAAGGAAATACCAATGCCAAAGTAGCACTCGATTTAGCGAATGCACCCAACAAGTTTCTTTCGACCGTCCAAATCGGAATTACCTTAATCGGTATCCTAACCGGAATCTATTCGGGCGATAAGATTACCCACGATGTACAAGCCTTTATCGCAACCTTTGAAGTCCTAAAACCGTATTCCCAAAGTATTGGGGTAGGGATCGTAGTCGTAGTGTTGACCTTCTTTTCATTAGTGCTGGGGGAATTATTGCCTAAGCGAATCGGACTCAATTATCCCGAAGCCATTGCCAAAGGGGTAGCCGTTCCCATGAAAATGGTCTCTATCGTAACCATGCCCTTTATATGGTTGCTGACTAAATCAACCGATTTTATCTTAGACATCTTTAAAATCAAACCTACCGCCGATGGGAAAGTAACCGAAGAAGAAATCAAAGCCATCATCAAAGAGGGAACCGAAGGAGGAGAAGTACAAGAAATCGAACAAGATATCGTAGAGCGCGTATTCCATATTGGAGATCGAAAAATCAACTCCCTAATGACGCACCGCCAATCCATCGTGTACCTTTCACTGGACGAATCGGTGACCGAGTTAAAAGCAAAAGTATTAGACGAATTACACTCGGTGTATCCGGTATGCAACGAGAATCTAGATGATGTAAACGGAATAGTATTGCTAAAAGATCTATTTGCTAGTTTTGAGAAAGGCCCCTTTGATTTAAAATCAATTACCAGAGAACCGGTTTATCTTATCGAGCATACCTCTGCCTACAAAGCCCTAGAGAATTTCAAAAAATCGAAAGTACATTATGCCTTAGTAACGGATGAATACGGAGTGTTCCAAGGCATCATTACCCTAAACGATATCTTAGAAGCCCTAGTGGGAGATGCATCCGATTTTGATGAAGACGAATACCAATTAATCGCAAGAGAAGACGGTACCTGGCTAGTGGACGGTTTGTATTCCTTACACGACTTCCTGACCTATTTTGATATGGATGAATTAACCAACGATTACGAAGTAACCACCGTAAGCGGACTCATCATGACCGAAATGGGTAAAATACCGAATACTGGAGAAATCCTAACCTGGAACAAACTGGCCATGGAAATCATTGACAAGGATGGGGTAAAGATTGATAAAGTGCTAGTCAAGGCATTAAAAGAATAAAGTAGAGATAGTATGACAGAAGATTTGAGAGTAAGAGGAGGACAGCCAGTGGCTGTCAGGTATTAACTTAAAGATTCTTCATTACTATAAATTAGAGAAAACATGACAGAAGATTTGAGATTAAGAGGAGGACAGCCAGTGGCTGACAGGTATTAACTTAAAGATTCTTCATTACAATAAATAAGCGAAAACATGACAGAAGATTTGAGATTAAGAGGAGGACAGCCAGTGGCTGTCAGGTATTAACTTAAAGATTCTTCATTCCAATAAATAAGCGAAAACATGACAGAAGGAAACTTTGTAGACTACGTAAAAATATATGTTTCTTCCGGTAAAGGAGGAAAAGGTTCTACGCATTTACACCGAGAAAAATTTATTGAAAAAGGAGGTCCTGATGGAGGAGACGGAGGCCGTGGAGGACACGTAATATTGAAAGGAAACAAAGGACTTTGGACCTTGTTCCACCTGAAATTTGCCCGCCACGTCAAAGCAGGGCACGGAGGGGATGGAGGAAGTTCGAGAAGTACCGGCCACGATGGTGAAGATAAAGTAATCGAAGTGCCACTCGGAACCGTAGTGCGCGATAAAGAAACGGAAGAGATTTTATTCGAAATTACCGAACACGGCGAAGAGCGAATCATCGCCAAAGGGGGTAAAGGAGGATTAGGAAACTGGCACTTTAGAAGTTCGACCAACCAAACGCCGCGTTATGCCCAGCCGGGTATGCCTACCGAGGAAATGGACGTGATTCTAGAATTAAAAGTATTAGCGGATGTTGGTTTAGTAGGCTTTCCTAATGCTGGTAAATCAACCTTATTGTCGGTATTAACTTCCGCCAAACCGAAGATTGCCGACTACCCGTTTACCACCTTAAAACCTAATTTAGGAATCGTAGCGTACCGTGAATTCAAATCGTTCATCATGGCCGATATTCCAGGGATCATCGAAGGTGCGGCCGAAGGAAAAGGATTAGGACATTATTTTTTGCGTCACATCGAACGAAATTCAACCTTGTTATTCTTAGTCCCAGCCGATGCCGACGACATCAAAAAAGAATACGAAATCCTTCTTGACGAATTACGCCGTTATAATCCGGAGATGCTAGACAAAGACAAGCTAATAGTGGTTTCGAAATGCGACATGCTGGATGACGAATTGAAAGCCGAATTAAAAAAGCAATTAGACAAAGAATTCAAAGGAATCCCTTATCTGTTTATTTCGTCGGTAGCCAACCAAGGGCTGACCGAGTTAAAAGACAAGCTTTGGGAAATGCTCAACATAGACACCGAAGAACCGGAAAACAGTCACGGTATATAAATCAAAAGCCCGTCTTGTTATACTATACAAGACGGTTTTTTTATGGGTAGCACTATAGACTTAAAAGCGATAACCAATTCCTATTTTAATCAAACTAGCCGTAGTGTTATACTTAGTATCGGGAACGCCTTTTGGAGTGTTCTGTATTTTAAGGCCATCGTACTGAATTTGACCAAAGATCTTCGGAAAGAAGTCATAGGAAAAGGAGATGTTGTAATTAATGGCGTTTAAACTTGCGGAATCGCTAAAACCTACATCTGGATTTTCAGCGGTGTTAGCACTGCCACTAGAACTAAAGTTCATAAAAGTATATCCTAATCCAAGTGCTGGATGAAATCGAGGCAACCCTTTAAGTTGTAGTTCCCCAAAAATTCTAGGTTGGATGTTGTAGTTTTTAGTATCAAAACTGATATTGGGATTAGCTACGGAATAGGTTAGATAGTTCGCGTTCAAAGAAACACCAAAGGCAAAATCTTGTTTGCTTGAAAATCGGTATTTAATACCGATATCAATCAGTCCTTTGTAATCCCCCATAAAGTTATTTCCCGCAGGAATAGGGTAATTCAATTCGATTGACGCTTTCTTTTGTTGTGCCAAGCAACTAAGCGAAAAAAATAATAGTAAGGAAAAGATATTTATTTTCATAGGGTATCGTATATGGGGCTAAAATGATAAAAAATAGTGTCCTAAATAATAGTGTACCGCCGAGCCAACTGCCTGGAAACTGGCAATTGGATTGGGTGAAAGTAATCACGGGCATGCGCCACACATCACGGCCAAATTAGTACCCGTTTTTTTTGGGAATATCGTCACCCGTCCCCTTTGTTTTAACGAAGCATCCGCCACCCTAGGTTTGAGCAAAGTAATGCCCGTCACGCCTTGTCGTTAGGGAGTTGCAAAATCACCATGGTCTTTTTCTCAAATCACCATGGTCTTTTACACAAATCACCATGGTCTTTTGCACAAATCACCATGGTGATTTTAAACCATTACGATGGTGATTCTCACAAGGCTTCTAGAGGAGAGGGCTGCAGTATCTGCATAGCAGTCCGTGGTGAAGCTATAACGTTATCGTTTTCTGTTAAAAAGGGAGGTCAAATTCCCAAAAAAAACTATATTCGCATCGCTTTTAGCTTTTTTGCAAATACCTTAAAAATGGTGTGAAAAGACTACTGGTATTCAAACTAATAACACAAATACTTTATTATGAAGAAAATTATCCTATCCTTAATCGTCGGGATTATGTTGCTCCCAATGAGCGTGAAAGCCGATGAAGGAATGTGGTTTTTGATGTTCATTGAGCGTTTAAACCACCGCGACATGCAAAAAATGGGCTTGCAATTGACCGCTGAAGAAATCTACAGCATCAACCATCACAGTCTAAAAGATGCTATCGTACAATTCAATGGAGGCTGTACCGCCGAAATCATCTCAAAAGATGGCTTGGTCTTAACGAACCACCACTGTGGATATGATGCCGTAGCTGAATTGTCGACTGCACAAGACAACATTCTTAAAAATGGATACTGGGCCGAAAACAAAATGGCCGAGAAACACGCGCAAAGCAGTTTATTCGTGCGCTTCTTCGTCCGTATGGACGATTGTTCAAAACGAATTTTGGCCAAAGTAAATCCGTCTATGTCGGAGGCCGACAGAGAGAAAGCAATTAATGCTGAGATTGCCGCCATTGAGAAAGAAAATAACGAAGGTGGGAAATATACTGTCTCTGTTCGTTCGTTCTTCCAAGGAAATGAATTCTATTACTTCGTGTACCAAGATTACAAAGACGTTCGTTTAGTAGGAGTACCACCAGAAAGCTTAGGTAAATTTGGGGGAGATACAGACAACTGGGAATGGCCTCGTCATACGGCTGACTTCTCTATGTTTAGAGTATATGCCGACAAAGACAACAACCCAGCAGATTATTCGGTTACTAACGTTCCATTACAACCAAAGCACTATTTACCCGTAAACCTTTCGGGAGTGAAAGAAAACGATTTTGCGATGATTCTAGGTTATCCGGGTCGTACTAACCGTTGGATGCCAGCAGGCGGAATTGAGCAAAACGTGAAGTTTGCTTATCCTGCTTGGGTGGAAGGGGCTAAAACCGGAATGGACAACATGAAAAAATACATGGACCAAAGCGATGCTTTGCGCCTAGTATACGCTTCAAAATATGCTTCAACAGCCAATTATTGGAAAAACCGTCAAGGAATGATTGATGCCTTATCTAAATTTGGTACAGCGGCTTCAAAAGCAAAACAAGAAGCGAAATTCAATGCATGGGCTAATAAACCAGCCAACAAAGCTAAATACGGTAATGTAGTGGCCAACATCAATAAGTTCTATAGCTTAACTAACGAAAAGTCAAGACATGACAATTACTTACAACAATTATTCAGAACTACGGCTTTTGGATCTATTGGTAGAACGTTAGGAAAACAATTGGATTCTTATGTAAAAGCGGATGCAGCAAAACGCGCACAAGCAGCACCAGCCATCACTGAAATGGCAGAAGAGCTATATAAGGATGTATACCTTCCGGCGGAAAAAGACTTATTGGCGGCACAGTTAAAATTGTATGCCACAAAAGCAGTAGGCTACAAAATTGCACCTATGGTGGAAAAAATAGGTAAAGAAAACAACAACGATTTCACCAACTACGTAAACGCAGCTGTCGATTTAAGTATCTTCTCGTCTGTGGATAAAGTAAAAGCATTTTTACAATACCCAACGCAAGGACAATTAGACAACGATCCTATCTATGCATTGTCTAATGACATGATTGCGCATTACAATTCAAAATCAGATGAAATCGCGAAAGCACAAAACGATTACAGCGCTTCGTTCCGTTTGCTAGTAGAAGGATTAAGAGAATCTAAAATCGGGACTATTAAATATCCGGATGCCAACTCAACCCTACGTTTAACGTACGGAAAAGTACGCTCATTGCCGGCAGATAAACGTAATGATGCGAAAATCAACAACTATACTACCATGGAAGGTATGGTGAAGAAATACAAAAAAGGAGACGAGGAATTTGATTTGCCTGCTCGTGTCTTAGAAATGCAAAAAAATAAAGAGTACGGTCGCTATGCCGATAAAGACGGTAGCCTACACGTAAACTTCTTAACGGATAATGACATCACAGGAGGAAACTCAGGTTCACCGGTATTAAACGGTAAAGGCGAACTTATCGGTTTAGCGTTTGATGGAAACATCGAAGCGATGGCTGGTGACGTTATCTTTGACAACAAATTGCAACGTACGATCAACGTAGATATTCGTTTTGTTCTTTGGGTAATTGAAAACTACTCAGGTGCTAAGAATATTGTAGACGAAATGACGTTAGTGAAATAAGCAGGTAGTGCTAAAAATAAAAAAGCCGTCCTATTGGACGGCTTTTTTTATTCCATTGAATAAAGATTAATGCAGTGGCTTTTCAGGAAGGTTATTTGCTGTGGCAATGGTAAGAAATAATACTTGTTGTTAAAGGGGAAGGATTCTGCTAAGAGGAAAGGACGTAGAATAGGAAAAGTGTTATTTAATCAAGCGCATAAGTAGGTACTTCATCGCCTTATTTTATTTCATATTTCCCCAACTCTTTGTTGGTATATAAATCAAGTCTAAGCAACAACAGTTGTACTGAAGATAATTTCTTTTTATACCGTTCAAACTTGTAATAAAATTAATGTAGGCAGTAACAAAAAAAGCCGTCCACTAGGACGGCTTTTTTTATCTGAAATAAAATAGGTGTTAATTCAATAATTTTTGAGTGACTATTTTGCCATCCTCTAGCTTGATGTTAGCAATGTAAACACCGTTTGCATAGGGAAAATGCTCTTCAATATTGGTTTTGTTCGCATCCGTTTTGTAAGTAACAATATGTTTGCCTGCTATATCATACAAGGCAATCTCCTTGATGTCCTCTGTAGACTTAACATGCAACGTATGATTGGAAATGTAACCATAAGTAGCACCGTTGTCAAACGCCGGATTGCTCAAAGCATTGTTTTTGTACCGCAATATAAAACGGTCAGCATAATTACCATCATTGGCCGAAAACGAATATGGAGCCTGACGCAAGTCATAAACGACATTATTATAAGTGTCCTCTAAGTAAATGGTTTGTGCTTCATTCTCAAATAATCCATCAATTTGGTTAATCGCTATGGTGTATACGCCACTCGCAGGAATGGTAACCCCCAATGGAATAAAATCATTATCATCAAAAGGTACTGGTCGTCCCTGTATGATCATCGGATTGCTATCCAACAGCGAGTAAATACTCAGTTGGGGAACAACTTTATAGGGAGCATCATAGAGACGATCTCGATCATAAGTAGCTTCGCTGACATAACCCACTAGGGTAGTGGCCGAATTACTGCTGCTGTCTACTAAACTCAACCATAGGCGGTTCGCCTCAGCTGCTGTACTAGCCTCATTGGTACTAGATTTATAAAATTGCGTATTGTTAAAAGCACTGCTTCTTAAACTGTTATTGAACGTAACGGTACTTGTGGCAGCGGCACCATCATTCATGATGACAAAGAATCCTTGACCGGCAGCAATTTTACCGTTATAGCCGGGAGGGGTTGACCCTGTACCGTTGTAACTCACATAATCGTTCACCGTGTAGTTTTGTACAAAACTACCATAGAACGGATTAGGGTTGGTGCTACTTATCGGCGAACCATGCGTCCAAATACGAATGTTTCCGTCTATATTAGGGTTATTAGCCAAGAATGTGGTCGCGTTAATCGCAGATGGGTAGGGGTTTCCTAATAAATTCCAGTTGTCGTCCAAATTCGTAATGTTCGCGCCATTGGTTCCAGCAAAATTAGGGCCGGTAATCGATCCTCTCGAAATCGTGGGTTGTATAATTCCATTATTAGGGGTTCCAGTAAAAGTGGCTGTAAAGGGAGCTAAGGTGCTATACGCGTCTGGGCCTCTAACAATATAACCTTTCCCGGCACTCATTGTTTCGGCTCCGGCAACCCATGTACCCTGACCTCCGTTGCCATTACTTACTGTAGTATCCCACTTATAAATTAGATAACTAGAAGTTCCCGGAGAAATTGCAGCCGAATTAAATCCAACCACTGGTGAAGACCAATACACATAATCATAGTTATGCACATTCGTAGTACGTTCCATCGTAATGGTACCCGAATTAGCGGCACTGTTGTTTATTTGAACTAAGTTGGCCCCATTTTTTACCCGTAAGGCTCCACCGCTTAAAACTTTCACAAAATCAGTTACTGTGAGGTTGTTTCCATTCTCCGTTTCTAATTCGCCACCGCTTTGGATCGTTAAAGTATTTGCGACAGCATTATAATTACTGCCTATTATATGAGGGTCATTAGTGACATTAGGGATAATAACACAATCAGCACTTGTAGGTACGCCGCTAGGAGTCCAGTTATTGGCCTTGTTCCAATCAGTATCCACCGAACCGTTCCAGGTTTTTCCAGTCGATATAGTTACGGTAGTTTGTCCCGTTGTTTTGTA
Source organism: Bacteroidota bacterium (assembly GCA_046051865.1). Lineage (GTDB taxonomy): Bacteria > Bacteroidota > Bacteroidia > Flavobacteriales > Flavobacteriaceae > Flavobacterium. Next base: position 13,326 of record JBJONL010000079.1, read on the forward strand.
AGAAGTTCCATTGCACAACGCATACGAAACTTCAGCAGTATAGGTTGTGGTGCTAGAAGGACATACATTTATGGTGTTGGTTGTCCCAACGACTGGTCCGGTAGTGCCCGCACCTTGGTACCATTTAATAGAAGTTAAAGAAGCACCTGCCGGAGTAAATCGCCACGCTTCGTTAGTAACGGACCAATCCGCGTCTAATCCATTGCGTCCTGGAGCTACAACCGCTTGTGTTCCTGTGGCATTTTGTAAGCCCACGATTGCATTTCCGCTATTCCAAGAAGCACAAACGCTTTTTTCTTTAATGTATACGTCAATTACGTTAGTGTTTTCATAGAGTACAATCATACCCGAGTACAATTGAGTGTTACACGAAAACATAGGAATGTCACTCCAAGCCGCTACTAAAGCTCTACAACCTGTGTTCAACGTTATTAATTCCCAACCTATTTTTCCGCCTATACTAGGATCAATATCTTGATATACGCCAAAAATAGTATTCAAAAACAATGTATTGTTAGGAAGACTGTTAGCAAATGACCAAGTGGAATATCCACCGGGTAAATTATTAGTGGTGTCAAAAGTTAACGTACCGTTAGAACCAATCAAACACTGATTATAACTATTGCCATAAAAACAGAAGTTAAAAGGCAAATTAACCGTTGAAGACCAAACATCATCTACATTAACGCTCACAGGATTAGCCAAACAACTAAATTGATAAGGAGGCGCATAAGGGATTTGTGAAACGGTATAAGTCGTAGTTTGATAATACGTAGGATAAGTGGCCTCTAAATCAACACAAGCGGCTGTTGCATTACACGCTACAGTTTGAGGCGGTGCGCCGTTCAATCCTAATCCTCCTGAAGTTACAGACGGACAAGGTAAAGTGGTCGTTCCAGTTCCAGGGCCTGCTGTACAAGGAACGGGAGCAGTTACACACAATCCAAAAGTACCATTGTTGTCGTTGCCATATTCCCAAAAACGAATGTATATCGTGCTGCCTGCTGTTAAACCGGTTAAACTCATGTAAGGCATCAAATTCGTTCCGCCATCATCATCACATAATAATAAGGTTAAGCCCGCGCAGGTACCGGTGTAAACAGCCATTCCACCATCTAGCATTCCACCTTCTGCAGTATTAATCGTTAATGAGCCGGTAGTAGGGACTACTACTGAAAACCAGATATCACCTCCTAAATAATTCGCACATCCCGGCGCTGGAACACCAGCACTAGCGGTAGCGCCAGCATTAGAATAAGTGGTGTAGGTACAAGTGGTTGTTGGCGTAATGGCTATAGCACTAGTACAATTGTCATTAGAAAGTAATGTAGTAGCCGATCCTGTTAAATAACTACTATCGCAACTGCCGTTATTTGCTCGGATTCGGTAATAATAGGTTGTAGGTCCGGTTAGCCCAGTTACCGTATAAGTTAGCGCAGTTCCTACCGAAAAAGGAGATCCGCTTATAGGAGTAGTATATGTAGCATTCGTATAAACTTCTACCGTATAATTAATCGTTGCAGCACCTCCACCTACCGTAGAGGCGGTCCAACTAACGGTAAAACCACTACCAGTAATCGCCGAATTTACGGGTGCAGTGGGCGCAGCCGGACAAGTAATAGCGTTATTACTTAAAGGGCTTGTGGTTAGATAAAAAGGGGCGCCTCCACAACCGTTGTTGTAGGAGAAAATATGATAATAATATTTAGTATTACTAGTCAACCCAGTATCCGCAAAAGTTACTGCATTACTGGTTACGGCACTTCCTTGAATTACACGTGTAATTCCCGGCGCTAAACCAGCAAATCCCACAGCATAGGTAGTTCCGTTTGCTAGAGTCGGTGCAATTGCACTTGTGCTTCTCACAATTAAATATCCACTAGGAGCGGGGCTAGCCGCAGTAAAGGAACCGTTGATACTAGTGTTGGTTATGGTTGATAACACTAAAGAGGTTGGTTGTGCGCTTGGAGACAAACAGCCCGTGATAACAGACCCTGTCAAATAAGCACTGTCACAACTGCCATTGTTGGCTTTGATTCGGTAATAATAAGTAGTAGCCGCATTTAATCCTGTAATCGTATAGGTTACTGCAGTTCCAACCGCGAAAGGCGAACCAGTGATCGGAAGCGTAAATCCAGCATTGGTATAAACCTCCACCGTATAAGTAATAGTAGCGGCCGAACCCCCTGCGATTGCAGCGGTCCACCCTACCGTGAATGCACTGCCTGTGATTGCAGAATTAACGGCTGTCGTAGGTGCAGCCGGACAAGTGATGGCTTTATTGCTTAACGGGGTAGTGGTCAAATAATAAGGTGCTCCGTTGCAACTGTTGTTGTAGGAGAAAATATAATAGTAATAAAAGGTGTTGCTAGTCAAACCTGTATCTGTAAAAGATACCGTATTACTAGTAACCGCACTGCCTTGAACAACATATGTACCTGCGCCTAAATTCGAGCCTACCGCATAGGTAGTCCCATTAATCGGAGTAGGAGGGGTAGCACTCGTACTTCTAATGATTAAATAACCGCTAGGTGCAGGGCTCGCCGCTGTAAAACTACCTGCAACTGTAGTACTTGCAATGCTGCTAAATACTAAGACCGTAGGCTGGGTACTCGGTGTTGTACAATTTGTTTGTAAAGTATTAGTTAGATAACTGCTATCACAACTACCATTATTTGCTTTAATACGGTAATAATAGGTAGTACTCGGATTTAGTCCTGATAATGTATAGGTTACGGCAGTACCCGCAGCAAAAGGGGATCCACTTATGGGTAATGTATAACCGGCATCGGTATATACCTCGAAAGTGTAATTGATTGTGGCAGCCGCACCACCTGTTATCGAGGCTGTCCAACTAATCGTGCCGTCCGTACTAGTAACGCCCGAGTTGACAGCCACCGTTGGAGGTGCCGGACAAGTAGTAGCGTTGTTCGTTAGTGGCGAGGTCGTTTGGTAAAACGGGGTGCCAATACAATTGTTGTTATAGGAATAGACATAAAAAT
>JBJONL010000080.1:0-40877 GCA_046051865.1 Bacteroidota bacterium
ATGCGTTTGCCGAGAACCAAGTAATCACCGTTACTAACGACGGTTATGGTCTCTACCAATACAGCATGGACGACGGACCGAGACAAATGAATCCAATCTTCGAGAATGTCTCTATAGGAACGCACACCATATATGTATGGGATACTTTGAGTCCCGATGGGTATTCTTGTGGGGTACAATTAATCGAGAATGTTGAAACGATTGACTATCCACATTACTTCACACCAAACTACGATGGAATCCATGATACATGGAATATCCATGGTTTAGTGAACCAACCTTACGCAAAAATTTATATATTTGACCGCACAGGAAAACTAATCAAACAAATCAGTCCAACGACCGATGGATGGGATGGTACTTACAATGGCCATTTGATGCCTTCGGATGATTACTGGTTTACAGTGGATTATGCAGAGCAAACAACAACCAAACAATATAAAGCCCATTTCTCATTAAAAAGATAGTTAAAATGAATTTCAAAAATTTTTATTTATTAGTATTCCTATTCGTTGCACAGTTCTCTCATTCTCAAGAAGGGTTGCCTGTTTATTCTGATTACCTTTCTGATAATTATTATTTGCTCCATCCTTCAATGGCAGGCGCTGCAAATTGTGCGAAATTAAGAATTACAGGAAGACAGCAGTGGTTTGGTCAAGCAGATGCTCCTGCATTACAGACCTTGAGTTTAAATGGCTCTATAGGAGAACGATCAGGTGCTGGTATTATCGTGTTCAATGATAAGAATGGTTATCATTCACAAACAGGGATGAAGTTAACCTATGCGCATCATCTTATGTTCTCTCGTGATAATATTGATTTAAATCAGTTGTCATTTGGTATGAGTGCTGGATTTAATCAAAGTAGTTTAGACGAATCTACTTTTTATCAAAATGATCCAACATATGATCCATTAATCTATGGTACAGTTCAAAAAGCACCGTACTTCAATGTGGATATTGGAGCATCCTATAATTATTTAGATTTCTATATTCATGCTACCGTTATCAACGCTCTAGGGAGTGCTAGAAAGATCTATTCTGAAAGAGAATCAACCAACTTGAAAAAGTTAGTTATTAATGCGGGTTATACTTTTGGTGACGCCGAAACGATCCAATGGGAACCTTCTTTTATGTTTATGTTGGTTTCACAAACACAAGAGAGCACAATGGATTTTAATATGAAAGCCTATAAAGAACTCGACTTTGGAAAACTATGGGGCGGGATCTCTTATAGAAGAAGTTTAGACGGTGCTCAACATGTTAACGGAAGTGGAGTTTCTGACCAAAAGTTGCAGTATGTAACGCCAATATTAGGTGTAAACTTCAAAAATTATATGTTCTCCTACACATACTCACATTTGTTAGGAACGGTTAAATTTGATTCGGGTGGTTTCCACCAAATTACTTTAGGGATTAACTTATTCTGTAAACCAGAAAAGTACCACTGTAATTGTCCAGCAATTAATTAATTTAAAATATACTTGTCCCGATTTATCGGGACAATTTTTTTATATGATACTAAAGACTATAAATGGGAAAACACCTCTTATACCAGAGGATTGCTATGTAGCAGAAAACGCTACTATAGTTGGAGATGTTACATTGGGCTCGGAATGCAGTATTTGGTTTAATGCGGTGCTGCGAGGAGATGTACATTATATTAAAATAGGAAATAAAGTAAATGTACAAGATGGCGCAGTAATTCATTGTACCTATCAAAAACATCCCACCGAAATCGGCAATAACGTTTCAATTGGACATAATGCAATTGTGCACGGTTGTAAAGTGCATGATAATGTGCTTATTGGTATGGGCGCAATTGTGATGGACAATTGTATTATCGAGAGTAATTCGATCATTGCCGCTGGATCTGTAGTGACTCAAAATACTATTGTAGAATCGGGTTCAATCTATGCCGGTATTCCTGCCAAAAAAGTAAAGGAGATCAATCAATCGGATTTTGCTGGAGAGATTGAACGTATTTCAAATAACTACGTAATGTATTCAAGTTGGTTTAAAGAATAAAGACTTGGAGTAAGGCCTTTTTAGAAGTGTCCTAGATGTTTACTTCTTGAGCTAGAAATCTTTCTCTAGTACAAGATAGGGATGATTTAAAATGGATTTTAAGACCGTTGGATTCGAGTTGGTATAGAATATAGGATTCCCCTTTTTAAAAGGGTCAGACAACCCTACAGTCTCTTCTAGTATCTTTTTGGTTTGTTTAGCAACGGCCTCTCCTGAATCGATAATTTTGATGTGAGGAGGAAGTATTCTTTTTATCTGAGGAATTAAATAAGGGTAATGACTACAGCCAAGTACTAAATAGTCGATATTAGCCATGATCATAGGTTCAAGATACTCGTGTAGTAATTTATTTATTTCGTCTGAATAAATAGCTCCATTTTCGATAAGAGGTACTAATCCATGACCAATCTGTTCTATGATTCTAGTATCTTGAAATTTTTCGGCCGTTTCATGAAAAAGGGAACTGTTCAATGTTCCTTGGGTCGCTAATATTCCAATAACTTTTTGCTGCGAATTTAAGGCTGCTGGTTTTATAGCCGGTTCGATACCTATGAAAGGTACATCATAATTCGCACGCAATTCTTTAATCGCATTTGTGGTAGCGGTATTGCAAGCTACTACAATTAGTTTGGCGTTTTCATTTAAAAGGAACTCCGTATTTTTAATGCTTAGGTGAATGATCTCCTCTTTGGATTTTTGACCGTAGGGTGCATTTTTACTGTCAGCTAAATATAAGGTGTCTTCATTTGGAAGTAGTTCATGAATTTCTTTCCAAATGGAAGTGCCTCCGATTCCTGAGTCAAAAAGTCCAATGGGATTATTGTTTATCATAAAACAAAAGTAAAAAAAAACTGCTCAAGAAATTGAGCAGTTTAATGGAGTATTTTAAAGAGGGATTAAAAACCTAAATCTTTTTTAACATCGGCCGTTAAATCTGGTCCATCGGCTAAAAGTAAATCCGCAACGTTTAATACATATTGATATCCTTTTGCCTTACCTACTTTTGAAATAGAAGCTTTAATTTTATCCATTAAAGGTTTAACTAAATCAGATTCCTTTTTTTGCAATTCTTTTTGAGCATTTTCTCTATAATCTTGAATACGCTTCACTAAATCTTGAACTTCAGTTTGACGGGTTTGATTTACGGCATCCGTAACGGTTGAAGCTTCTTGATCGTATTTTTTAATTTTATTTTGATACTCATCTGCCATGGTTTTATATTCAGCATCATAAGTAGCGCTCAATTTCTCTAATTGTTTTTGTGCATCCAACATCGCTGGCATTTTAGAAATTAATTCATTTACATCTACGTGTGCAGTTTTAGCTTGAGCATTGATGGTTTGGCATGTTCCTAAAAACACTACAGTAGCTATTAGTAATGATTTCAATCGTTTCATTGTTTAAAAGTATTAATTATTATAAAGTTTAATTTTATTCTGTTTTGGTAGCAGCTTTCTTTTCCTCTTTGGCTTTTTTAGCCGCTTCTCTTTCTTCTAATGCTTTTTTCTTTTTCTCTTCTAGGGCTTTTTTTCGCTCTTCTAGCAATTTTGCTCTCTCAGCAGCTTTATCTTGTTTCGCAACTTGACCGCCAGTATATGAGGAGTCAGAAGCTGTTTTATTTTCTGCTTTAGTGTTGTCTGAAGTTTTGTTTCCTTCTTCTGTTGCATTACCTTTAGCAGGAACCGTGCCATTTTTTTTAGCCTCTTTGGCGTCCTGTAACGCCTTGCGTTTGGCTTCTTGTTCTGCCTTTTTTGCTTCCGCCGCCGCTTTTTTCTCTTCTACCATTTTCTCACGAGCCGCTTTTTTCTCTTCTAATATTTTTTTACGAGCCGTTAGCGCAGGGTTTTCGTCGGTAACATCTTCTTCATATTCCTTTTTCTCTTGCTCTTTTAATTCTTTTTTACTCAATTGCTGTCTTCTTTCGGCTCTTGTAATACTGCGAACAACTTGATCACTGATGTCAAAACGTTTAGCGGCAAATAGAATGGTTAAATCCGATGATTTATCAAAAACGAAGTCGTATTTTTTTAATTCCGCAATGTCTTGAACCGCAGTGAAAACCTGATCTTGTATCGGTTTTACTAAAACAGCTTTTTGCGTTATTAAATCCCCTTCAGGACCGAACTTTTTTTGTTGAAAGTCAAGTAATTCATCTTCTTGGAATTTAATTTCTTCTTGTCGCTCGTCAATTAATTCTTTGGTCAACAGGGCGCTTTCCGTTTTTAAGGCATCTTTTAATTTTGCAATTTCAACTTTTTTAGCTTCAATGTCTTGCTTCCATTTTTGTGCTTTTTGCTCTAATTGATTTTTAGCTTCTGCATAATCAGGAACATTTTGTAAAATGTATTCCATATCAATGTAGCCAATCTTAATTCCTCTAGATTGAGCAGTAGCTTTAAAACCAAAGGCTAAAAGTAAAATTGATAGTGCAAAATATTTTTTCATATGATAATGATTTATAAATACGGTATCAAATATAATTAAAATTGTTGACCAATAATAAAATGTGTTTCCCATCCGTTAGGAGTCGTGATTCCTGAACTGTTTGGTACAGCATCAAAACCATGGGCAAAGTCAATTCCTAACAGACCAAACGCCGGCATAAAAATTCTAATTCCAAAACCAGCCGAACGTTGTAAAACAAAAGGATTGTATTGTTTAAAAGTATTGTACGACGCCCCAGCTTCGACAAAGGTTAAAGCATAAATAGAGGCCGCAGCTTTTAAGGTTAAAGGATAACGAAGCTCCATTGAAAATTTGTTATATACCGTTCCACCATCACTCGAAGATAAGGATTGATTTGGATAGCCTCTCAATTGGATAACCTCTCTACCGTCTAAAGAGAAGTTCGCTAATCCATCACCACCAAGATAAAAGCGTTCGAAAGGAACTAAACCTCTACCGCCATTATAGGCGCCTAAATAACCAAATTCAGCCAACGTACGTAAAACTAAGGCTTTGGATTGTGGTCCGGCCAATCTTGTATACCAATCGGCTTTGAACTTCAATTTGTAATATTCTAGCCATTTGAATTTTTCTTGGTCAACTTTAGATTGATTAACATCGGCCTGATTATAGTCATCCACTCTTACAATTCCTGAAACGGTAGTTCCAGCATTATTGATGGTCGTGGTCTTAATATAATCTCCTGGTGCGATATATACACCATCGATACCATAGTTAGCGTTAGGGTCAGTTGACGAAGTATAGGTTTGTTTGTATTCTTTTAAGTTTTTCAAATTACCATAGTCAATACCATTGAATGTGGAATAAGGTAAGGTAAACTTGGCTGATAAATTAAATTCTGAACCGTAAGTAGGGAAGATTGGATTAACCCCTTTATTGTTTCTACTCAATCCAAGAGTAAAAGCTAAATTTCTAGAAGCACCATCACCAAAGGTGAATAAGCCCGTGTTGTAATTATGCAAGTCATAATATTGGAACGATGCCGAAGTGGAGAACACAAAATAATCATCCGGCACTGTTAATCTTTTGGCAATACCTGCGGTTAATGAGGTAATATTAAAGCTTTTGCTTTTGTCCACACTGCTGACACTTCCAGAATATAAAAATTGCTTACTGTGCGAAATTGACGAGGAAAAGTTAATCGGTTTTTTACCACCTAACCAGGGTTCGCTGAATGATAAACTGTAGGTTTGGAAATACGAACTTGCTTGCAATCGTAAGGCTACTTTTTGTCCGTCTCCCATCGGTAAAGGTTTATACGCGTCTTTTTTAAACATGTTTCGAGCGGAAAAGTTGTTGAAAGACAATCCTAAGGTTCCAATGAATCCACCACCACCGTAACCACCTTGTAGTTCTATTTGACTTGAGCCTTTTTCCACTACGTGGTACTCAATATCTACTGTTCCTGCTGCAGGGTCTACATTTTTAAATTTAGGATCAATCGCTTCTGGATCAAAAAAGCCCAATTGCCCAATCTCACGAATGGTTCGAACCAAATCCTCTTTGCTGTATTTTTGACCGGGTTGGGTGCGTAATTCGCGGTAGATTACACGGTCATTTGTTTTGTCGTTCCCTACTACGGTAATGTTGTTAAAGTAGGCCACGGGTCCTTCTGTAACTCTAATCTCAAAATCAATCGTATCGTTTGCAGTTTTAACCTCTACCGCATTGATGCTCGAAAATAAGTACCCGTTGTTTTGGTATAAATTGGTAATGTCATCTCCGTCTGGTTTTGACTTGTCGGCTATTCTTTTTTCTAAAAGAACACCATTGTATGTGTCTCCTTTTTTAACCCCTAACACTCTGGAAAGCAATTGATCCGAATAAACCGAGTTGCCCAGAAATTTGATGTTTCCAAAGTAATATTTTTTGCCCTCTTCCACTTTGATGTTGATGGCTAATTTGGTTTTTTTGGCATTAAGAAAAACAGAGTCTTGTATCACTCGTGCGTCTCGATAGCCTTTTTCTTTGTATTTGTCGACAATAGAAGTTAAATCTTCTTTGTATTTATCTTTAATGAATTTTGAGGCTTTGAAAATCCGAATAGGATTGATTTGCTTCGTGTTTTTCATGGCGCCTCTCAGTTTTTTGTCTGAGAATTGGTCGTTGCCATCAAAGGTTATTCTTGAAATTTTTAGTTTTTCGCCTTTGTCAATGTTGACCAACATTTTTACTTGATTCCCATCGGTAGTATCAGGAATGGTTTTTATGAAAACTTTGGTGTTGAAATAACCGTCTTTTTTGTACTTGTTTTCAATATAATTGCGCGTTGTGGTAATAAGATTTTCATTAACAATTTTTCCTTTCGTAAGACCATTGTCTTTTATCAAACCATCTACTTTTGACTTTTTAACTCCTTGAAACTTTACTTCGCTCAGTTTTGGAATTTCAGCGATATCTAAATCCAACCAAATGCTGTCTCCTTCAATCTTGTTCACATAAAAATCAATGTCACTAAACAATCCAAGTTTCCCTAATTTTTTTATTGAATTACTAATTTGTTCGCCTGGTACGGTAAGTTCCTGTCCTTTTTCTAGTCCAGCAAAAGTTACCACGGTCTGTTGATTATAACTTATTTTGCCATTTACTTTAACAGCTGCTAAAATGAATTTTTTACCTTGATCAAACGGAATTCGGTCTTGGGCTTGTAATTGAAAAATAGTTCCAAATAATAAAATAAGTAGAAATATTTTTAAAGGTTTAATCTGCACTGAAATTTTATTTAATTTGTTCACTTGTCTTTCCAAATCTTCGTTCTCTTTTTTGATAGCTAATAATGGCTTCATATAAATCTTCTTCTTTAAAATCGGGCCACAATACATCCGTAAAATAAAATTCTGCATAGGCTATTTGCCATAACAGAAAATTGCTTATTCGGTGTTCCCCACTAGTTCTAATAACCAAATCTACATCAGGTAGATTGTGCGTGTAAAGATGCTGATTAATAATTGATTCATCAAGGGAGTCTATCGAAATTATATTATTTTTAACTTTATTACTTATTATTTTAACAGCATTTAACAATTCCTCTCTTGAACCATAGCTCAGTGCTAATGTGAGGGTCATGCGGCTATTATTTTTGGTCTTTTCGATCACTGCTAAAAGTTCTTTTTTAGCTTTTGCCGGTAATAAATCAATCGTGCCAATGCAATTTAATCGAATGTCGTTTTTTTGAAGGGTGTCCAACTCATTCTTTAAAGAAGAAATTAATAAACGCATTAAGGTGTCGACTTCGAGTTTAGGACGATTCCAGTTTTCAGTGGAAAACGCATATAAAGTAAGATATTCGATGCCTAGTTTAGCACAATTTTCAACGGTGATCCTAACTGATTTAGTGCCGTTTTCATGGCCAAAAGCTCTCAACAATCCTTTTTGTTTCGCCCAACGGCCATTGCCATCCATGATGATAGCAAGGTGTCTAGGTAAATTCTCTTTATTTATGGTCGTTAGTAAACTCATTTTTTAATCGGCACAAAAACAGGGTTTTTCGGTAAAGGTGTATGTTATTGTAAAGCCAGTAAATACATACCAATCATTACTGTTTATATTACCAAATTTTAAAGGAGCTAAATTAGCGTTCTTAGGATTACTACCATCTAAATTATCGGTAAATGTATATCGGGTTCCCACTTCAAAGCCCACTATGATTTTTGTAAATAAATTAGCTTTAACGCCCACAGTCATCGGAATCGCCATAGCACTAGCCGTGTAATCTGTTTTGGTTTCTCCATTTACGACAAATAATTCATCATAAGCAAAATACGATAGTCCCGTATACACATACGGTGTGAACTTTCTTCTTAAAATGTTGTGCAAATTAAAATCAAAAAAATCAAACTCTAATCCAGCCGAAAATTCTTTTATGTTGTTTTTAAATTTAAAGCCTCTTTCATATCTTCCAGGGACTTCAGAATCTAAATCATTACCCGAAATGGTCGACTGCGTATAGGAAAAACGATAGGAGTGTCTCGGACTTTTATTCCATTTATACAACACACCAAAAGCCAATTCATTAGGTGAAACAAAATTGGTTTTACCCACATCACCAATGTAATTGCTGCCTCCTAAGAACAACCCAATTTCATTAATTTGGGCACTCAAAAAATGCTGGAAAAACAAACAAAAAAATAATACTAAAATCCTTTTCATCAAATTGAAAATAGCGTGCAAATATAATAATTCTCAGTACTTAATTAACATGATTTTTGTATTTCTGTTAAATTAAATAAAGTGCTGAAAATTACGGTAGTTATTGCGGTTTATATTCTAAACGGATTTTTTAGAATTGTAGTATAAGGCAGGGGTAAATATTTTCTAATTTCTCTTGTCTTCTCCCCACAATAATTTGGTGCGCAGGGTTTTTAAAAAGGTCTCTTCAGGAATTTCGACCATCGTAATTTGGAAAGGGGTTTTCTTAATAGTAAGCTCGGTATTATTATTGATGTACGTAATTCGAGAATCTAAGGAAACCAAATATTGTTCTTCTCGGCCCGAAACTTTGAGTTTGATTTCGGTCTCATCTGAAATGACTAAGGGTCTTGCCGTAAGGTTGTGTGGTGCTATTGGTGTAATGATCAAGGCGTTGACCTCTGGCATTACAATCGGGCCGCCACAGCTCAAGGAATAACCCGTAGACCCTGTAGGCGTACTAATGATTAATCCATCAGCCCAATACGAACTCAAATATTCTCCGTTCAAAGAGGTTTCGATGGTAATCATCGAAGTGGTGTCCTTGCGATTAATAGAAATTTCGTTCATGGCAAAGTTTATGTCAATCGCCGTATCCGTATTGGAACAAGCTAACGTCAGTAACGTCCTTTTTGACAAAGTGTATTTTTTTTCTAAGACTATTTGAAGAAAGGAAGCGATGTTTTCTTTTTGAACTTTGGCTAAAAAACCAAGTCGTCCCGCATTAATGCCCAAAATGGGTATCCCTGAATCGCGAACAAACGTTGTAGCACGCAAAATGGTTCCATCTCCACCAATACTGATTAAAATATCAAAACTAGCATCCAAGTCGGTATGAGAGGAAAAGGTCTTATAAGGTTTTTGAACTATTTTTTCTTCATACAGTGTTTTCAAAAACGTTTCTTCAATGATCATTTCGACATTGTTCAAATTAAAGAAAATAAAAATATCCCTAATGATAGGACGGGTGTCGTTTTGATAATATTGTCCGAAGATGGCAACTTTCATAACTTACATGTTTAAGTATTTATCCAAATATTCGGAACGCTCTTTTAAATTGTTCAAATAATTGTCTTCATTGTGTTCCGATACAATTTCATAATTGTAACGACGGAAGGTCTGTATAATCTCATTTACACTGCCCAGGGTAGTCTTAATGGTCACTTGTACTTTTTCAGCATTGGCCTCCGATACAAATACACCCAACAATTTACCGTTATTGCTCTCCACAATTTGTGTAATCTGACTCATCGAATAATCAGCAGTTGGCTTTTCAACGACAATGATCCCACCAGTCTCTTTCAAAAAAGGAGTCTCATTTAAAAATTTGATGACATCGGTGATTTCATAATAACCCATATAAAGGTTGTTTGCGTCCAAAATAGGGACAACATTTGCATTGTTTCTAGCAAATACCTCGAGTACATCAAGCCAAATCATCGTGTCTCTAACAAAAAAACCTTCAAATGCATACCGGTAATCAAACAGGTTTTTCTCCGATTCAAACGTTTCCGAATCTACCGAAGATATACAGCCTAAATAGACCCCATGATCCAATAAAGGGAAATGAGAATAGCTGCTGTCTGCAAAAAAATCTTGTATTTCGCCCACGGTGTCAGCGGGAGTAAATGGCTTAAAATCGTTATTGATATATTCAGAAAGTAATCTCATCTATTCGTTATCTTTTAGCGACTGCAAAATAATCAAATTTTGGGACATGCCGACTTGCTTAACTTTGTATTTTTGTAACCAAATTTTCAAATAGAAATTGAAAACGCCAAACCTCATGACAAAATTAAGTGTAAACATCAATAAAATAGCGACCTTACGAAATGCAAGAGGAGGGAATGTGCCCGATTTATTGCAGGTAGCCAAAGATATTCAACGTTTCGGAGCCCAAGGAATTACCATACATCCCAGACCCGATGAACGACACATCCGCTATCAAGATGCCCGAGACTTAAAACCCATAGTGTATACCGAATTCAATATCGAAGGGAATCCCCAACACAATTTTATCGATTTGGTTTTGGAATGCAAGCCAGAACAAGTAACCTTAGTGCCCGATGCGATTGGAGCGATTACTTCTTCTGCAGGCTGGGATACCCTAAAGAATCAGGCGTATCTGACGGAGGTTATCGCCGAGTTCCAAAGAAACGGCATACGCACTTCCATCTTTGTAGACCCCGTTTTAGAAATGATCGAAGGAGCAAAAAAAACAGGAACCGATAGAATCGAATTGTACACCGAAGCATTTGCTCATGATTATGGTTTAGGAAATACAAAGGGAATCGATCCGTATATAAAGGCTGCAGTCTTGGCAAACGAATTGGATTTAGGTATAAATGCCGGTCATGACTTAAGTCTAGATAATATTAAATTTTTCAAGGAAAATATACCGGGACTTTTAGAGGTGTCCATCGGCCACGCTCTGATTTCAGAAGCACTTTATCTAGGATTAGATAATGTGGTTAACATGTATTTACAAAAATTAAAATGATACTAACTATTAAGTAAATGCTGCAATCAACAATCAACAATCAACAATCAGCCATCAACAATCAGCAATCAGCAATCAACAATAATATGCTTTATTCAAGAATAGAAGGAGAAGGGAAGCCCCTTATAATTATTCATGGATTCCTCGGAATGAGTGATAATTGGAAATCCTTTAGCGCACAATATGCTGCTGAAGGCTTCCAAGTGCATTTGCTCGATTTGCGCAACCACGGTAGAAGTTTTCAATCAGAAGAGTTCAATTATACAGTGATGACAAATGACTTGCTTGAGTACTGTCACTACCATAATCTCAAAGAGATTTCAATTATAGGGCATTCCATGGGTGGAAAAGTTGCTATGTTATTTGCTACCACTTATCCCGAACTGGTGGAACAGTTAATCGTAGCCGACATAGGACCGAAATACTATGCGCCGCACCATCAAGATATACTGGAGGGATTAAATGCGGTTGATTTTTCAACAAAACCCGATAGAGCCGAAGTGGAAGAAATACTCTACCCGTTTATCCCTGATTTTGGTACGCGCCAATTCTTAATGAAAAACTTGTATTGGGTGGAACCCGGCCAACTAGCCTTTCGTTTTAACCTAGCCGTATTTAATGCTAAAATCGAATCCGTAGGGGAGGCCTTGCCCGAAAACAACTCGTTTACAAAATCCACCTTGTTCATTCGAGGAGGTAATTCCCGTTATATTTTGGATACCGACTGGCCTGAACTAAAAAATCATTTCCCAAAAGCAGTACTCGCCACGATTCCAAATGTTGGCCACTGGCTCCATGCCGAAAACCCTAAAGCCTTTTTTGAAGAAACCATCCAATTTTTAAAATAATACCTATGAAAATCTTAATCAGAATATTTATTTCAGCACTACTAGTATTAATCATTGCGCATTTTATGAAAGGAGTAGTGGTTGACGAGTTCACCACAGCACTTACAGTTGCCATCGTATTAGCACTCCTTAATTTTTTTGTAAAGCCGGTCTTGGTCTTGTTCACCTTACCCGTAACGTTTTTTACCCTAGGCTTGTTTTTGCTTGTCATCAATGCCCTAATTATCCTCCTTTGCGACCATTTTGTAGCGGGTTTTAAAGTGGATTCTTTTTGGACAGCCACACTCTTTAGCATCATCTTATCCTTGTCGCAATCCTTGGTTTTTCAATTCACAGGGGAGTCAAAATAAAGCACTTACAATCAATAAAATAAAAACTTGGTTGGGTTGCAGAAATGTTATAATTTTGCAACCCAATTTTAGTATGTAAAAAACACAAGAAATGAACATCACAAGAAATAATGTAGACGCATTAAATGCCGTAATTACAGTAGAAGTATCAAAATCGGATTACGCAGGAAAAGTAGAGAAAACATTAGCAGATTATAGAAAAAATGCTGCTATACCAGGTTTCAGAAAAGGAGCAGTGCCGATGAGTTTAATCCAAAAACAATACGGTAAAGCAGTATTGTTAGAGGAAGTGAACAAAATACTTCAAGAGAATTTAAACAGCTATTTAGTAGAAGAAAAATTAGATATCCTTGGAAATCCATTACCGAAAGTAACGGAAGATTTCAATTGGGACTTAGAGGATTATAAATTCGAATTCGAATTAGGATTAGCGCCAGAATTTAAATTGGACCTTGCCGCTAAAAATTCTTTAATTCAATACAAAATCGTTGCCGACGATAAAATGCTTAACGATCAAGTAGCGCGTATTCAAAAACAATACGGCAAACTAATCGCTAAAGATACCGTTGAGGAAGGAAATGATGTTTCGGGAATTTTCGCTAACGAAGAGAACGGAATCAACAACAGAACGACTTTGTCACTAGATGTATTTAAAGATAAAAAAACAGCAAAAGCTTTTATCGGTAAAAAAGTAGGGGATGTAGTTACTTTGAAAACGAAAGGGTTGTTTGATGATGATCATAAATTAATGGACTTTTTAGCAGTAGGACACGATGCCGTACACGGATTAGATATTGAAGTAACTTTCACTATCGATGAAGTTACAACACACGAGCCCGCTATACTAGACCAAGAATTATTTGATAAATTATTCGGAAGCAAAGTGGTGACTTCGGTAGACGAATTGAAAGCCAAAATCAAAGAAGACGCTGAAAAACAATTCGAACAACAAGCCGATCAAAAATTCCTTAATGATGTAACGGAGTTCTTGATTGCTAATACAAAGTTTGACTTGCCAGCAGCATTCTTGAAAAAATGGATTCAAACCGCTGGAGAAAATCCATTAACTGCTGATGAAGCAGAAGCTGAATACACTAAATCAGAAAACGGTTTACGTTACCAATTAATCGAAGGTAAAATCATTGCAGAGAACAGTCTACAAATTACTTTCGAAGATTTAAAAACCTACACTACTGAAATCATCAAAAAACAAATGGCACAATTCGGCCAAATGGATCCTACCGATGAAGATGTACAAGGGATTGTTGCTCGTGTAATGTCAAACCAAGACGAAGTGCGTCGTTTGTCAGAACAAGTAATGAACGAAAAAATGCTAAACTTGTTTAAAGATAAAGTAAAAGCGAAGTCAAAAGAAGTTTCTTATGACGATTTCATCAAAGCAATGTATGGTGAATTAAAACACTAATAAGATTATTTAGTATATTTGAGCGTCAAAGTCAGTTAGGCTTTGACGCTTTTTTATTTTTTGTCAGGTTGGCAGGAATCCTATTCAGGCACGAACTTTGACTAAGTAAAAGATAGAAACTTATCATTCATAACTCTTAACTTATAACTAGTAAAATGGACTACGGAAAAGAATTTAAAAAATTTGCTACCAAAAAGCACGGGGTAAACAGCCTCTATTATGATAAAATTGTAGGCAGTATGACGCCTTATATCATTGAAGAACGTCAAATGAACATCTCTCAATTAGACGTATTCTCTCGTTTAATGATGGACAGAATCATCTTCATGGGTACTGGAGTAGACGATTATATGGCCAACATCATTCAAGCGCAATTACTATTCTTAGAAAGCGTTGACGCTTCCAAAGACATCCAAATCTACATCAATTCTCCAGGCGGAAGCGTATATGCCGGTCTAGGAATCTACGATACCATGCAGTACATTCGCCCTGATGTCGCTACCATCTGTACCGGTATGGCAGCATCCATGGGAGCAGTGTTACTATGCGCTGGAGCAGCAGGAAAACGTTCGGCATTACCACACTCAAGAGTCATGATTCACCAACCGTCAGGGGGAGCCTCAGGGGTTGCAACTGATATGGAAATCAACTTGAAAGAAATGTTGAAACTAAAAGACGAATTATACCAAATCATTTCGCACCACTCCGGACAAACCTTCGATAAAGTGCACAAAGACTCAGAACGCGATTATTGGATGATTGCTGATGAAGCTAAAGAGTACGGAATGATTGATGAAGTATTAAGAAGATAAATGTGTTGAAAGTTGCAAGTCTAAAGTCAAACGACTTTACGACATTGGACTTTAGACTTTAGACTATAAGAATGGCAAAACAAGTTTTAGAATGTTCCTTTTGTGGAAGAAAGAAACCCGAAACCAATTTATTAATTGCAGGGATTAATGCGCACGTGTGTGATCGATGTATCGAACAAGCACACGGTATTGTGATAGAGGAGTTAAAAGGAAACAATGCCACAAAGCAGGCAGCCGACTTGGTGCTAAAAAAGCCAAAAGAAATCCGAGCCTTCCTAGACCAATACGTGATTGGGCAAGACCAAACCAAAAAGGTAATGTCGGTAGCGGTGTATAACCACTACAAACGCTTAATGCAATTGCAACACGAAGAAGATGTAGAGATTGAAAAATCCAACATCATCATGGTGGGGCAAACAGGAACCGGGAAAACCCTTGTGGCCAAAACCATCGCCCGCATGTTAGACGTGCCCTTAGCCATCGTAGATGCTACTGTTTTAACGGAAGCGGGGTATGTTGGGGAAGATGTAGAAAGCATCCTTACCCGCCTTTTGCAAGCGGCTGATTATGATGTGGCGAAAGCTGAAAGAGGAATCGTATTCATAGACGAGATCGATAAGATTGCCCGCAAAAGCGATAACCCGTCCATCACTCGCGATGTGTCAGGTGAAGGGGTGCAACAGGCTTTATTGAAATTACTAGAAGGAACCATGGTCAACGTACCACCCAAAGGTGGTAGAAAGCATCCCGATCAAAAGTTTGTCGAGGTCAATACCAAAGACATTCTTTTCATTGCCGGAGGCGCCTTTGACGGTATCGAACGCATCATTTCAAAAAGGTTAAACCGTCAAGCCATAGGTTATTCTACTTCGCAAAATGCCGAAGGCATCGATAAGAATAACCTGTTGCAGTATGTGATTCCAAAAGACATCAAAGACTTTGGCTTAATTCCGGAGATTATTGGACGTTTACCTGTCTTAACCCATATGGATCCGCTAGATAAAGAAACTTTACGAGCTATTTTAACGCAACCTAAAAATGCGCTAATCAAGCAATACGAAAAGTTGTTTGGTATGGATGATGTGAAGTTTACAATCACCGATGAAGCTCTCGATTACATCGTAGACAAAGCCTTAGAATACAAACTGGGTGCCCGAGGTTTACGTTCACTATGCGAAGCCATACTAACCGATGCGATGTATGATTTGCCGAGTTCAGATGAGAAAACATTACACATTGACGTGGATTATACCCATGATGCCTTAACCAAAAATTTATTAAAACGGTTGGAATTAGCGTCATAACGCTACTAAATAAAGTAACCAAAGTGGGTCTTATCTTCAAGCGATGGGACCCATTTTTTATTTTGTCCTTATGATTCCATAGGCGTATGCCTACACCTGTTAAAAAAGATGTGCATCTTTTGTGTAAAACATATATATCTTTTGTGTAAAACATATATATCTTTTAGAAAAAACATATATATCTTTTGAAAAATGCTTCGGGATAAATCAAAAAAGAGTTCCGTACGGTTTTGTGTGCCGCTACGTACAACTGGAAAAATGGAATGGGTGTTGGTCATAAAAAAATCCCTCAAGTGAGGGATTTTCATGGGTATACTATTTCAAGAAACCACCACTTTGGGCCTTTTTCTCTACTTCAATATCGGTGTTGTCTTTCTTCAAACCTAGATTTCCAAAGTTATACGTCAAAGAAATTCGGAAGGTTCTAGAATCTTGCTTTTGGTAAAACTTCGTTTGCAAATTAGTGGAAGATACCAAAGCATTAACTTCATTGGCATTGAATACATCAAAACAATGCAATCCAATTTTTAGATTCTTATTTAAGAAGTCTCTATTAAAAGATATATCAAATTGCTGGATCGGCTTCTCGATTTGGTAAATTTCCCAAGTCCCCTTCGGCAAAATAAAATACGTCATCGTATTCTTGATTTCCCATGGTAAGATGAATTGTGCTTGAGCAGAGTAGTTTACGATAGGCTTGTTATCAAAAGAAAACGTATAGCCCTCGGTAGTAGATTTGATATAATTGACATTAAAGTAAATATAATTCATCTTATCCATATTGTTCATGCGCTTTTGGAACTCTTCTTTCCCTTTCAAGAAATAATCTAAGGGAAGGGGAAAGGAGGCAAAGAAACTCAAAGTCTTGATTTTGTCAAACTGTTGGAACGTCTGATTACTAACCAATTCTCCCGGGTTAGCATTAAACACAAAGCGGTTATTGTCTTTCGCAATGGTATAATTACCACCTACTTGTACAAACTGAAAGGCCGTCAACTTCAACTCAAAGTTGTCAAAAAAGGTGGGGTCCAAAAACGGATTTCCATTCGAAGTATTGTATTGGTCAAAATTGGAAAAGTTGTTAGGGTCCAAAGTATTATAATCGGCTTGCTGTATCTTCTTAGAATAGGATGCCGCAATATTCATGTTCTCATTAAATTCGTACAACGCACTAACGTTCGGGAAAAAGTTGGAATTTTTAAAGTTTACTTTGGTAGTTGTAGCGTTTTGTATCGCGGTTCGGTCTACTTTGTAATCTTCATATCGAATTCCCGCGGTGAAGTTAAACTTCTTGATTTTCTTGCGCGCTTCGACATAAAAAGCCAAATTAGTTTCTTTGTAATTGAAGTCGGTAACCGAGTTGGTGGCCGAATTTAAATTGTAAATCCCAAGGTCATCCACTTTGATAAAATTGTATTTTCCGCCGGTATTCAAAGAAAAATCAACTTTGTTGAAAGGAAAGGAGAAGTCGTACTTCAAATAGTGATTAGCCAATTTAAAATTCACGTCCCCGTTGTAATACGAAGCGTCTCCGTTACTGCTTCCTAAAGAGGTTGTAATTGGTTTTTTATCAAAAAAATTGCTAAATCCGGTGATGTCTAACGTGCGACCCAAGGTGTCTAATTTTGTTTTGTACTGCAAACTCAACTCGTGGTTGTTGTTTTTGTTCTTAGACAAACTAGTATTCGTAAAATCTATTCCTGTACCGGTTGTGCTCGATTCGTTGGCAAATCGATCGTTGGCCGCATTCATGTTGTAATTGAATAGCAAATTCGATTTCTCGTTTAGCTTGTAATTGGTACCCAACCTGAAATAGAAATTTCGATTCGTAGTTAGCGATAAATTCTTTTGAAGTAATTGCTCGTTGGGAGTAAACGAGGTAAAGATTTGGTCGTTTTTCGTTTTGTTTTCGCCGTCAATGTAATTGTAGCCTAGCATGGTTTGCCAACTCAAATCTTCAACCTTGCCGTTCAATAAGAGTTGGGGGCTAGGTTTTTGATACTTGTTAAAGTTGTAATTGATATTAAAACTGGCGTTGATCCCTTTCTTACGCTTACTGCTGGTGACTATGTTGATGATTGAGCCACTAGCATTCGCATCATAAGAGGCTCCTGGATTATAGATGAGTTCTACTTTCTCAATAGCATTGGCTGGTAACGTGGCTAAGTAGTTTTGCAAATCGGCGCCATTTAGCGTACTGGGTGCTCCATCGATATAAATGGTTACGCCCCGACTGTTCAGGGTAATGCTCCCTGTTGGAGATGTGATAACACCCGGAATCTTTTTTACGGCTTCCAAACTGCTCCCGCTATTCAACATAGCATTGTCGCGAACACTAATGGTGGTTTTATCCGACTCGACTTTTAAATACTGCTTTTTGTTCCCGTAGACGGTTACTTCTTTCAGTTCGTTAGTTTGCTCTTTAGGAGGGGTGCTCTTAGGAGTTTCTTGATTGGTAGTAGGTGTCTCTTGGGCAAAAAAGGCAGTGGTGATTAATAAGCATACGCTCGTAAGTAGTGATTTCATTTTTGATTAATTTTGATTGATGATTGTCCATAAGACTTCAAATCAAAATAAATGTTACAAGAAGCGTAAAGATTATTTTACGGCACTTCGTTGCATTTGCTTCAACTGTTCCAAATAATCCCGTTCGTTGGAGAGGCGGGGAATCTTGTGTTGGCCCCCCAATTTGTCATTTTCTTTGAGCCAATCATAAAATAAGTTTTCACGAGCCACATTAAGCACAAGTTGATTTAAGGTCATGTTGTTGTAGCGCTTAGCCTCATAGTCTGAGTTGACCGTTTGCAAACTCTCATCTAATGTTTTTTGGAAAAGGCCTAAATCTTCGGGGAGCTTTTTGAATTCAATCATCCATTCATGTGCCCCTTTTTCTTTGCCTTTCATGAAAATTGGAGCCACGGTATAATCTTTAACCTCGCAGTGCAGCGCCGAACAGGTTTTGGCTAAGGCCAAATCGGTATTCTCGACCATCAATTCTTCGCCAAAGACGTTAATGTGATGTTTAGTGCGCCCCGAAACCCTGATGCGATACGGGCTTAAGGACGTAAAACGAACGGTGTCGCCAATCAAATAACGCCACAATCCGGCATTGGTGGTGATGACTACCGCGTAATTCTTAAACAATTCTACTTCGGCCAATCGAATGACTTTTTGATCTGGAGTGCCAAAGGTATCCATCGGAATGAATTCATAGAAGATGCCGTAATCCAACATTAGCAGTAAATCATTGGAATAATTCAAATCTTGGATCGCAAAGAACCCTTCCGAGGCATTGTAAATTTCATAATACTTAAAGCTGTTGGAAGGCAATATTTTTTGGTACTGCTCCCGATACGGTTCAAAACTTACGCCGCCGTGAAAGTAGACTTCCAAGTTAGGCCACAAATCAAACAAATTGTCTTTTCCCGTTTCGGTCATGATGCGATTCAACAAAACCATCATCCATGAAGGAACGCCGGCAAAACTGGTAACGTTTTCTGATTTTGTTTCATTAATAATGGCCGTCAGCTTGCTTTCCCACTCACTCATCAACGATATTTTACTGCTAGGAGTACTACTGAATTCAGCCCAAATTGGCATGTTCTCGATTAGGATGGCCGACAAGTCGCCAAAATAGGTGTTGTTGTTTTCATAGATTTGCGAACTGCCACCCAATCGCAAACTCTTGCCCATAAACATTTCCGAGTTTTCGTTGTTGTTCAAATACATGCACAACAAATCTTTACTGCCTTTGTAATGACAATCCTCGAGGGCTTCATTACTCACTGGGATAAACTTACTCTTGGCATTCGTCGTGCCACTGGATTTGGCAAACCATTTAATAGGGGTGTTCCAAAAAACGTTTTGCGCCCCTTTACGGGTCAATTCGATCATGGGTTCCAAATCTTCGTAAGTGGACACCGGAATCCGTTCTGAAAAAGTTTGATAGGATTTAATACTGCTAAAATCGTATTTCTGACCCACCACCGTGTCTTCTGACGAACGAACTAATTTCATCATTAACTCGTCCTGTACCTCGTTTGGATACTTCAAAAACAACTCAATCTGATGAATGCGCTGTTTCAAAACCCAAGAAGCGATAGAATTGATTAAAGGGATGGGCATTTTGATTTTGGAATTACGATTTACGAATTAGGATTTGTAACTTTACGCTAAAATAGCAATAAATTCTTAAATTCTCATTCCTAAATCCTAAATATATATGACTTACGAAGGCGTATTGACCAAAATGCAAACGGAGTTTTCAAACCCCATTCAATATTATTTGGTCTTTGAAAATAGTTTTGTAAGCCTAAACCAATTGCTCGACAAAACAATAGAAATTAACTTCACCGGCTACCAATGCCTCAATTGCGGGAAGAAGAAAAAGATTTTCCGACAAGGCTTTTGCTACGATTGCTTCATGAGCAGCGCCTCCGCAGGGGATTGGATTATGAAACCCGAACTTAGCACCGCCCACCTGGATATCGAAGATCGCGATTTAGACTATGAAAAAAGAGTGCAGTTGCAACCCCATATCGTGTACCTTGCCTTGTCAAGCGAAGTGAAAGTAGGGGTGACCCGCAAAACTCAAGTCCCTACCCGTTGGATCGATCAAGGAGCTGTGCAAGCCATTCCCATCGTGGAGGTGCCCAATAGATATTTGGCAGGAATCACCGAGGTAGCACTAAAAAGCCATTACGCCGATAAAACCAATTGGCAAAAAATGTTAAAAAATGAAGTGCCGCAAGCCGACTTGATCAAAGAAAAAGAAAGCCTAAAATATTTAATCCCAAAAGAAGTACAAGAGTATTACGATGTCAACGACAACGATTTGTATGAACTCCATTTTCCAGTGCTTTCGTATCCTAAGAAAGTAACTAGTTTAAATCTTGACAAGTCGCCTAATTTCACTGGAAAACTAAGTGGGGTAAAAGGACAATACTTGCTCTTTGAAGACGGTACCGTATTTAATGTCCGAACCTTTGAAGGGTATGTGGTAAAACTAAGGGTGTAATAAAAAACCCTTGCTGTTGAGTAAGGGTTTCTTGTTTCTTTATTTCTTTTTCCCAAAAATGCCATTAATCAAATCCTTCGCCGTGTTTTTTACATTGGTCTTAGTGTCGGTTTTAGTGGTATCCGATTTTGATTTGCCGGCATTTTTAATCAAGTCGTTTATAGCGTCTTTGCCTTTGTTCTTTAAATTTTCTTTTTGTTGGTTCACAATACTGGTCATCAAACTAGCACTCGCTTGTTTCATGTCGGTCGTGACTTTCGGGTTTTTAAAGTTTCCAGTAAGTAACGCATTAATCGGAACGTTCTCGATTTTTTTAGCATCTGCCGGTGATAACTTAGCCAATAAAGCATTAGCTTCGGTGCCCAAATACTTGGCTGGGACATCCAATTTCAAATTGTAATTCATGTTCTGATCAAATCCATGGGAACCCCCCAAGGTTACTTTAATGTCTTGGTATTTTAATTCCAGCGGTTTTAAATTAACTTTTCCGTCTTTAAACGTCAAAGCCGCTTTCAAATCGTTGAGGTTTAATTTCTTTAAATCCACAAAACTCAATTTGTCATCCAAGGCGGTCAACATAGCCGAATTGCTCGCATTCACCGTAGTCGATAGCAATTGTCCTGCTAAATCCCCTGTCATGCTATTCAAATCAGGCGTCATCTCTTTGGCTTTCAAATTACCCGAAACTTTAATTTTAGAATTCAATTTTCCATTAATCACTCCAGCGATAGGAGCAATGTTTTTCATCATTTCTAATTGGGTAAAGGTTTGGGCAATATCCACCCCATTTAATCCCAAGTCCATATTGAATTTGGAAATCTTTTCTTTAGTTGACACATCTCCATTAAAGGCAATAGTGCCGCCAAATATATTGGTTTTACCATTCTGTAACGTAGCTTTTTGGTCCTTAATGATTACCTTCCCCGATACGTTTTTAAGCACTAAATTGTCATACAATACCGTGTTCGCTTTGGCCGTCAGGGAGCAGTTTAAGAAGGCAGGAATCTTCATCGGCTCACTTGGTTTAGCATCTTTTTTTGGCGCCGTTTCTGGAGTCATAAAGTCGGCTACCGCTAATTGATTCGAATTCAAAGCAAAGTTTCCTTTCAACTCTTGATTTTTAAAGACAAACCCATAAAAGTTTTCCAACACACCGTTTACAGCGATATCGCTTTTGCCCGTAGTGGCATTGAATTGTTGCAAGTTCACACGGCTAGGGTCAAAGCTTACTAAGGCTCTGCTAATCTTCATCGTTTTTCCGTTTTCATCCGTATAGTTGAAACCAGTTAAATCAATCGTTCCTGCATTGCGAATACGCGCATAGTCACTTTTTTCTACCGATTGCATATCAAATTCGGTAGTCACATCGGCTTTCAAAATACCCGTTAAAGGTTTGTCCAATTTAATAGGATACGCTTTAGTCAAATTCCCCAAGTTAATCGTTCCTTTCAAGGCTGCATTTACTAAGGCATTAGTAGCTACATTTTTGATGTTCGCTTTCGCAGTAAAGACATCTTGATCGACTTGGAACGAGAGTTGGTCCAAATTCACATAGGTGTCATTCATCAATCCTGTTTCGTTGATGATTTTAGTGTCAATAACGATTTTTTGAACGGATTTAGGCAAGTTAGGATATTGAAACGAAGCATTATTAGAAGCAATAGCAATATTGAACATAGGTACCTTAGTATCCGTCAGTTGCCCTTTAGCAAATCCCGAAACTGTAAAATCGCCACTAGTTTTAACATCTTTCAAATTGCTAGCATATTTCGCCGGAATCAACCCCAAGAAGTTTTTGAAAGAAGAGGTAGGCGTTTTAAAGGTCAAATCATACTGCTGTCCGGATTTCAACATTTGGATGTAGCCATTAAATTCCAATGGCAATTCGTTTATTTTAGCCTTATTTTCTTTAAAAGTATATTTGCTGTTGTTCAAGTCGATTCCTAAGGTAGCGTCAAGAGATAGGGCAACATTATTCATATAGTTGACTTTGTCCATGTCTAACGAAACTTTGGTGGTCGTCTTAGTCACTAAATCAAGCTTGGCCGCTGCAAAATCGCCTGTCCCCTCATGGTTGATGCTGTCTAAAACCATACGGATTTTAGACTTTTCATCGGTAAACTTAAACTTGAAGTTCTCTACTGAGTATTCTTTAACCGTTAAGGAAATTGGTGTGCTCTTGCCGTCTTCTTTGGCATTTTTATCTTTAAGGGCAATATCAAAATTACCGACGCCGTCTTTGTTAAAGATGATGTTGATTAGTCCGTTTTTAGAGGATATACCGTCAATGCTCATCGTTTCATTTTCGCCTTTGAATAATTCTTTGATTGACATTTTTAAATTCAGTTCGTCAAAGGCCACCAAAGTATCTCCTGCAAAGGGTGCTTTGTTGATGATGGAAAGCTTCTCAATCGTAACGCTGGCATTGGGGAAGTTTTTGAACAAACTCAAATCGGCATCCGCAAAGGCTACTTTGGCATCCACTTTTTCATTGATGGCGGCTTCAATTTTGGCTTTTATTTGATCTTTAAAGAAATACGGAATTGCAAAGGCTGCTATGACCAATAACAAGAATATTAGGCCGGCAATTTTTAGGATTTTCTTTAACATAGTGCTACAGTTTAGGTTACAAGTTGTGCAAGCAAAAATAATGCCTTTTACGAATAGTAACCCTATTATTTAGCGAAGTTTTATGATTTTATAAAATGGTGCTTGTTGAGAAATTGTTATTAACAGTCTGCTGGTTTTTGCCTTTATTCTAAAATAGTTTTAGTTAATTTGTGCTTCCATGAAAACGCAACACCAAGTCATTTTATCGCTAGGCAGTAATCTAGGCAATCGTCTCGAAAACATCGAGCGTTGTATCGAAGGCTTGCATCATGAAATTGGCACGGTCATCAGGGTTTCCAAACTCTATGAAACGCCATCTTGGGGGTTTGAAAGCGAAAAATTTTACAACTGCGCGGTCATCCTAAATACTCATAAATCAGCCCATCTTATACTAGAAGAAGTGCTGCTGCTAGAAGAAGCCTTGGGAAGGGTTAGGGATACCACCATAGAAGGCTATCAAGCCCGTCTTATCGATATCGATGTCATCACGTTTGACGAAGAAATCATCGCTTCCGAAAAATTACAAGTGCCCCATCCCGAAATGCACAACCGCTTGTTTGTGTTGTTGCCGATGCGCGATTTAAATCTGGACTGGCGCCATCCGATCTTGCAAAAGTACCTGCACGAATTACTAGTATTGTCGGAGGATAAAAGCAATTGTAAAGTCATACAGAATTTGGAGATTCCAATTGCTAAAATCAAGTTAGACCACTTCAATTACATTGCCATAGAAGGGAATATAGGAGCTGGAAAGACTACGTTGACGAATAAACTGGCCGAAGATTTTAATGCCAAAACTGTATTAGAACGTTTTGCCGACAATCCGTTCTTGCCTAAGTTTTATGAAGACCAAAGCCGTTATGCCTTTCCGTTGGAAATGTCTTTTTTGGCAGATCGGTACCAGCAAATATCCGATGATTTAGCGCAGTTTGATTTGTTCAAAGACTTCATTGTGGCCGATTATCACATTTTCAAATCCTTGATATTTGCCAAAGTAACCTTGGCCGAAGATGAATTCCGCTTGTACAAAACCATGTTTGACATCATCTACAAGGAAATGCCGAAACCGGATCTCTATATTTATTTGTACCAAAGCACCGAGCGCCTTTTGAAAAACATTAAAGACAGAGGACGCAGCTACGAACAAGAGATTCCTGCGGAGTATTTAGAAAAAATCAATAGTGGATACTTGGATTATATCAAATCGCAAAAAGACTTAAACGTCCTTATTATTGATGTAACCAATAGAGATTTCTTGAACCAACAAGACGATTATGTTTTTGTGTTGGAGGAGATTCGAAAGAAGATTTCGAATCAATAGTTCATCTTTTGAAACAAATCCCAAACTACAATGCCGGCACTAACCGAAATGTTTAAAGAATGTTTGGTCCCTAATTGGGGTATTTCGATTGAACCTGCACACAAGCTGATGGCTTTTTGAGAGACGCCGTACACTTCATTTCCAAAAACTAGTGCGTATTTTTTCTCGGGATCTACCTTGAAGTCTTGCAGGAAAACAGCCTGTTCTACTTGTTCAATAGCATAAACCACCCAGTCTTCTTGCTGCAATTGCGCAATGACTTCCGTTACCTCTTTTTGGTATTCCCAAGCAACCGTTTCGGTAGCACCAAGCGCTGTTTTGTGAATTTCCTTATTGGGGGGAACAGCGGTAATACCGCATAAATAGATTTTCTCAATTAAAAAGGCGTCGCTAGTTCTGAAAACCGAACCAATGTTGTGCAAGCTTCTGATATCGTCTAACACTATGGTGATGGGTGTTTTAACAGCCTCTTTGAAATCGGTAACCGATTTTCGTTCCAGTTCTTTGTTTTCAAGCTTGCGCATTTCGTTCTTTTTTGGCAAAGATATTCAAAAAAAAAGTCCCGAATACTCGGGACTTTTCTGAATTGATAATTCTTTATAATTAGCTTTTTGTTGGAGCAGCAGTTCCTTCAGCTGGCGCATCTGGTAAGATGTTTCCTTTGATGGTAAGAACTTTAGTTTCTTGACCTACAGCGTTAGATTTAACAGTAACGGTTTTTGTGAATTGACCTACTCTATCCGTAGCGTAGTGTACTTTAATTATTCCTTTTTCTCCTGGTTGGATTGGTTTTTCTGGTTTAGTTGGAACCGTACATCCACAAGATCCTTGAGTACTCTCAATTACTAATGGTTTGTTACCATTGTTTACTACAACGAATTCTCTAGTTCCTTCTGCATTGTGAGGAAGTGTACCGTAATCGATTGTTTCGTTTTCAAATACCATTCCAGCACCATCAACTTTTGGAGCCTCCACTTTAGCAGGAGTTTCTTTTTTAGCAACTTTTTTTGCTGTTTGTGCGTTTGAAGCTGTAACCCCTAATAAAGTGATTGCAGCCATTAAGATTATTCTTTTCATTTTTTAAAGTTTTTAAGTTTTATAAAGCAAATCTATCCAAAAAAGAAAACCGACCTTCTTTTTTTTTCTTAATATTAAATTAATTTTCAATTACGAACCTATTCAAGGCAAAATATTTTAAATTCGCTTTCTCAATAAATTTAATACGAAATCCATTGTCAGCCAAAGAAAATCAAGCCAAGGAAACGCCTTTAATGAAACAATACAACGAGATAAAACGCAAATATCCCGATGCTTGTTTGCTGTTCCGTGTAGGCGATTTTTATGAAACATTTGGTGAAGATGCAATCAGAGCATCTAAGATCCTAGGGATTGTATTAACCAAAAGAGGAGCAGGTTCTGAAACCGAGACCGCCCTAGCGGGATTTCCACACCATTCCTTAAATACCTACTTGCCCAAGTTGGTAAAAGCCGGATTGAGAGTGGCGATTTGCGACCAACTAGAAGATCCTAAGATGACTAAAACGATAGTCAAAAGAGGCGTAACCGAGTTGGTTACTCCCGGGGTCGCCATGAACGATGAGGTGTTGCATTCCAAAACCAACAACTTTTTGGCTTCGGTTTATTTTGGTAAAAAGCAGTTAGGGGTAGCCTTTCTTGATGTATCTACCGGTGAGTTTTTGACCGCGCAAGGCAATGAAGAATACATCGATAAGCTGTTGCAAAACTTTAGCCCTAGCGAAGTATTGCTGCAAAAAAACAACAAACTCCAATTCAAAGAGGCCTTTGGTGAAGACTTCAATACCTTCTACCTAGAAGACTGGGTCTACAAAGAAGACTATGCTGTTGACAGCCTGAAGGCTCATTTTCAAACGAATTCCCTAAAAGGTTTTGGCGTAGAAGAGCTACCTGATGGCATCATTGCTTCGGGCGCCGTACTTTACTACTTGTCCGAGACCCAACACAATAAAATCCAGCATATCACAAACATCCAACGCATAGCCGAAGATGCCTACGTTTGGATGGACCGTTTTACGATACGCAATCTCGAACTGTACCAGAGTCCGTCGTACAATGCGGTAACCCTGCTCGATGTTATTGATAAAACACTCTCGCCTATGGGTTCGAGGTTGTTAAAACGTTGGTTAGCCCTACCTTTGAAAGACAGCGTCAAGATTAGAAGTAGACACGAAGTGGTTACGTATCTTAAAGACAATCAAGAAGTCTTGCAGAAGATCCAATACCAAATCAAACAAATATCCGATTTAGAGCGTTTGATTTCGAAAGTGGCTACGGGTAAAATTTCGCCTAGAGAAGTAATTTACCTTAAAGAATCTCTTGATGCCATCATACCTATTAAGACAATAGCGCTAGAAAGCAAACAAGAGGCCGTTCGCATTATTGGGGATAGCTTACATGCTTGTGATTTACTGCGCGAGAAAATAAAAACCACTCTTAACCCAGAAGCCCCTGTGGCTATTGCCAAAGGAAATGCGATTGCCATAGGGGTGCATGCCGAATTAGACGAACTGCGTAACATCGCCTTCTCTGGAAAAGAGTTTTTAGAGGGCATTGAAAAAAGAGAATCGGAACGTACCGGTATTTCTTCCCTAAAGATTTCGTTCAATAATGTGTTTGGCTATTACATCGAAGTAAGGAATACCCACAAAGATAAAGTGCCATCGGAGTGGATTCGGAAACAAACCTTAGTAAATGCCGAGCGCTATATTACGGAGGAATTAAAAGAATACGAGACCAAGATTTTAGGGGCCGAAGAAAAAATCCACCAAATTGAAAGTCAACTGTTCGAGCAATTGGTCATCTGGATTGGGACCTACATTAAGCCCGTACAGTTAAACGCCAGTTTAGTAGCGCAGTTAGATTGTTTAAATTCCTTTGCCCAATTGGCCATAGAAAACAACTATGTGTGTCCGATACTAGATGATTCGTTTGAATTAGAAATCACAAACGGCCGCCACCCAGTAATTGAAAAGCAATTGCCGGTAGGTGTCCCTTATGTAGCAAATGATGTTTACCTCGACAGGGAAACCCAACAGCTCATCATGATTACCGGGCCTAACATGTCTGGTAAGTCGGCCATCCTAAGACAAACCGCCTTAATTGTGTTGTTGGCCCAAATGGGAAGCTTTGTGCCCGCGGAAAAAGTAAGAATGGGGGTTATTGATAAAATATTCACCCGAGTAGGGGCAAGTGATAACATCTCTATGGGCGAATCAACGTTCATGGTTGAAATGAACGAAACAGCGTCCATTCTAAACAATATATCCGATAGGAGTTTAGTGTTGCTAGATGAAATAGGCCGTGGAACCAGTACCTATGATGGGATATCAATCGCTTGGGCCATAGCGGAGTTTTTACATGAAAATCCGGCCCGACCTAAGACGTTATTCGCCACCCATTACCATGAGTTGAATGAAATGAGCGAGTTGTTGCCTAGGATTCAAAACTATAATGTATCGGTGAAGGAGTTGAAGGATACGGTGCTGTTTATAAGAAAGCTTGTTAAGGGCGGCAGTGCGCATAGTTTCGGGATTCACGTAGCAAAAATGGCGGGTATGCCGCAAATGGTGATACAGAAAGCACAAAAGCTGCTAAAGAAATTAGAAAAGGACCATTCAGGAGAAGCGCTCAACGGTATCAAATCTAGTAAAGACGAAATGCAATTGAGTATCTTTAACCTAGATGATCCCTTGTTAGAGGAAATCAGAGAGGACATCCTGAGTTTAGATATTAATACGCTTACGCCGGTAGAAGCCTTAATGAAGCTAAACGAACTAAAAAGAATGTTGCTAAAAAAATAAATACAGTTCCTTGGATTTGCTAATCAAGGCGTTATAAATCAGAAACGTTTTTTTCAAAAAAAGGTTTGTATAATTCAATTTAAGTATTACATTTGCATCCGCAATACGGCACAAGTGTTGCAGTTCTTACAAAATCTGAAATGCGAAAATAGCTCAGTTGGTAGAGCGCGACCTTGCCAAGGTCGAGGTCGCGGGTTCGAGCCCCGTTTTTCGCTCAATAGCAAATACGCTCGAGTGGTGAAATTGGTAGACACGCTGGACTTAAAATCCAGTGAACAGCAATGTTCGTGCGGGTTCAAGTCCCGCCTTGAGTACAAAAGCCTCAAACTTTATGTTTGAGGCTTTTTTGTTTTATTTACGTTTTAAAATTCTATGGGAACCTTTGTAATCAGTAAAAGAACAAACGACGAATATAAGTTCGAATTCGTTTCCCGCAAAGGGAAAAACATCTTTACGAGCGTGAGCTACGAACTAAAATTTGAGTGTGAAGAGGATATTGAGCTCCTTAAGGCTTCTCTGGAATCCTGTAATTATCTTCGATTTAAAACTGCCAAAGGAAAGTGCTTCTTCAAGATAATGCTGGGCGAAAGGATAGTGGCCGTAAGCAGAAAATACTCCACCACGTTAATGCTAGAAAAAGGAATCAATGAAATTGTAAAGTATGCTTTCCAATCGGAAGTGCTCGACTTTTCTGCAGGCGATGCGATATTCTTAGTAGGGTAGTGTGTTGTAAAAAAAAGAAAGCCATCTCGCTAGGCGGATGGCTTTAAATCTTTTTAAAAGATAATTAGTGTGTACTAATTATTTTTTTGCAGGTGCAGCTGGAGCAGCAGCTGGAGCAGCTGGAGCAGCTTCAGTTTTTGCAGCAGTTGTGTCAGCAGCAGGAGCAGCAGTTGTATCAGCAGCTGGAGCAGCAGTAGTATCAACAGCTTCAGTAGCAGTTGTATCAGCAGTTCCTTCAGCGTTTGCATCAGCTTGTTTACAAGATACTACAGTTAATGCAGCAACAACAGCTAAACTTAAAAATACTTTTTTCATCTTACTTAATTATAAAAGGTTAATTATTAATTCGAGGCAAAGATATAAATTTTTTTATTTGGAAAAACTTTTATTTAACTTTTTTTAAAAATCTCTATTTTGCTTCCGCCTATTTTATTTACAAGAATCATGCCAAATTTAAGGGTTACTTAATTTTTCTCTTTTTAGGAGTTGGAGTTACCAGTTTTAACTCCTGAATCAGGTTGTTGGCGCCTGCATATTTATCGACGATAAATAATACATATCGGATGTCCACCATGATGTTTCGGCATATTTCGGGGGAATAATAGATATCACTCATCGTACCTTCCCATACCCTATCAAAATTCAAGCCAATCAAATTTCCATTCGCATCCAAAGCAGGACTGCCTGAGTTACCACCCGTAGTATGATTGGTTGCAATAAAGGCTACAGGCATTTTTCCATTGGAACCGTAAACCCCATAATCCTTAGCAGCGTATAAATCAAGAAGCTTTTTAGGAACATCAAATTCATAATCTCCTGGTACATATTTTTCGATAACCCCATCAAGATACGTGAACGGTTCATAGGTAACGCCATCGTTTGGTTTGTACCCTTTAACTTTTCCATAAGTGACGCGCAACGTACTGTTAGCATCTGGGAAGAGACGTCCAGATTTTGGAGTTAATTCCAACAAGGCCTTCATATAGGTACGTTGGGTGGCTATGTTTTTTAAATTCAATTCATCGTATTTTGGAGCCACCGTTTTTAAGTACCCATCCGCCATAGCCTTGATTACCTGAAATCCATTGTCTTTGTTGAGGTTTTCCAATACCGTTTTAGAGTCTCCCGTTAGTAATACTTTAATTTTATCGTACGTTACCAATTGTGACTTCGCAAAAACATCGGCGGTTAATGCCTCCGGATTAGTATTGGCAAAAGTAGTCGGTAAAAAGGCTTTAGGATA
Organism: Bacteroidota bacterium; assembly: GCA_046051865.1. Taxonomy (GTDB): domain Bacteria; phylum Bacteroidota; class Bacteroidia; order Flavobacteriales; family Flavobacteriaceae; genus Flavobacterium. The sequence goes on from JBJONL010000080.1 coordinate 30,675, forward strand.
GTTTTTGATATAAATTCCCATCAATTGCTCCATAACTTTTTGGTCCACCGCTGGGTTAAAATCCTTATAGAAATCGCCCAATCCATTCACCAACGTGTTTCTTCGGTCGTTAAAAGCTTGCTCTCCTTTGGTGTTGTAAAGTTGTTCCAACTGATACAACTTATACCCCAAAGTCAAGATTTCAGTATTGCGCAAAGCAATCTCGGTAAACAAGTCACGCGCTAAAGCATAATCTTTAATCGCCGTATAGTTTTTTTCAAAATCGCTCAATAATGTACCATAGGCTTCTTGCTTGCCCGCTTTGGTTACTTTATCCATAAAGTCTTGCTCAAATTTTTGCTTTACCGCTATGGCATTAGATTTCTTCAAGCCCTTAGTTTCTCCAATCCATTTTTTCCAATAGTTGGCCACCCCCGCATACTTAGAGGCGTACTGTATCTTAATCGCATTGTCTTTTCGCATAAAGCCATCTTGCACTTTCAAAGCGGCATCACGAACTTCAATCTTAGCCGGATTCAAGGTATTCACAATCTGGTCTACGGCATAAGAAGTTAAGTATTCTTGGGTTCGTCCCGGATAGCCCATGACCATTGTAAAGTCATTCTCTTTAACCCCTTTCAAGGAAATAGGGAAAAAGTATTTTGGTTTGTAAGGAACATTGTCGGCCGAATACTCCGCCGGACGGTTATTCTTGTCGGCATAAATTCTAAACATTGAAAAATCTCCCGTGTGACGTGGCCAAACCCAATTGTCAGTATCGGAACCAAATTTCCCTATCGAACTAGGCGGAGCGCCCACTAAACGGATATCTTTAAAGGTTTCGGTTACAAACAATAAGTATTGGTTCCCGTCATAAAACGTTTTAATGCTGTTCTCTTGCCAAGCTTCTTTAGGCATTGTTTTGCTCAAAGTGCTTATGTTTTCTTGGATCTTCTTTTGTTTCTCTGCTTCAGTGGGTAACACGGTCACCCCTTCCAATACCTTTGTAGTGACGTCTTCGATACGCACCACAAAAGTGACTACCATGCCTTTATTTGGCAACTCATCCGCCATTTTATAGGCCCAAAATCCATTCGTTAAGTAATCATGTTCTACAGAAGAGTGATTCTGTATCGCATCAAAACCACAATGGTGATTGGTCAAAATCAGCCCCTTTTCGGAGATCACCTCGGCCGTACAACCACCATCAAATTGCGGTACCGCATCCTTCAAACTAGAAGTGTTCACCGAATAAATTTGTTCTGCCGTGAGTTTCATACCCAACGTCTTCATCTCGCTTTCGTTCATGCCTTTCAAAAACGAAGGAATCCACATACCACCCTGTTGGGCGCTAACTTGAACAAATACAAATAATAAAAGGAGTCTTAAAAATTTCATATCAATAATAATTAGATCAGTAGGTGTTTGTTTTTATTTAATTGTTACTAAGGTGCTTCAAAATAATACCAGTGGCCCCTTTATTCATCTGCACAAAAGTGCTACAAATATGCCCCTTTTCATGACGGATGTCCACGTTGGTCATTAAAAGATCAAACGCATCTTTCAATTCCTCCTGGTTCTTGATGGAGATACAACCTTCAAGTTGCACCAAAGCAGTAGCTTCCGCAAAATGGGAGTAATTCGGTCCCAATACAATCGGAATCCCAAAAGTGGCGGGCTCCAATAAATTGTGTACCCCCGGATGGCCAAAGCCTCCCCCCACATAAGCAATATCCGCGTAGCTATAAATCTTGGTCAAAAGCCCAATAGTGTCCATGATAAAAACAGGGTATTCTGCTAAATCCTTGCCCTCTCGCTCCGAAAACAGTACGGTGGGCTTGGTGATGGCTTGCTGTAAAGCTTGTATTTGTTCCGCTTTAATGTTGTGCGGCGCAATGATGAATTTTAGGTTGGAAGCACTTTGGTTGATGTAGTCCACCAACAAGGCTTCGTCTTTGGGCCACGAACTCCCAATAACAATCGTAATTTGGCCGTTCTTGAATTGGTTCACGAAGTCCAATCGGTTGTCGCGCTCCAAAATACTAACCACACGGTCAAAGCGAGTGTCCCCCGAAATCGCCACATTTTGATGGCCTAAGCGTTGCAATAATTGTTTCGATCGGTCATTCTGCACAAAGAAGTACGCAAAGCTTTTCAATGCTTCACGATAAAAACCGCCATACCACTTGAAAAAAGCCTGGTTTTCTCTAAAGATACCCGAGATCAAGTAGGTGGTAATGCCAGCCTCTCTCAATACTTTCAAATAATTAGGCCAATACTCATACTTGATAAAAAACACCAAGTCGGGATGCACCAACCGCAAAAAGGTTTCCGCATTAGCCTTAGTATCTACAGGCAAGTACACCGTAACGTCGGCCACCGTATTGTTTTTGCGAACTTCATAGCCCGAAGGGGAAAAGAAGGTCACTACGATTTTGTGGGTGGGATACTGTAACTTTATTTGCTCCATGACGGGTAAGCCTTGCTCAAATTCCCCCAAAGAGGCGGCATGAAACCAGATGGTTTTGTCTTTAGGACTAAGGTGCCGGGAAAGGGTGTCAAATACGGTTTTGCGACCCTCAACGAATAATTTTATTTTGGGACTAAAATAGGCCGCTACGTTCACTAAAAGTGAAGCCAAGTGCAGCAGTAGATTGTATATAAAAAACATCCCCAAATTTTTGTTGGGCTAAAATACGTTTCTTTTGCCTAATAGGAAATTCTACTTCATAATTTCTTACTTTTGCTACTCATAATTTGAATAACATGAGAAAAATCCAAATGGTTGACTTAAAAAGTCAATACGATAAAATAAAAGATACCGTTAACGCTTCCATCCAAGAAGTTCTTGATACAACAACCTACATTAACGGACCCCTAGTACACGAATTCCAAAAAAATCTTGAAGAATACCTTGACGTGAAACACGTCATTCCATGTGCTAACGGTACGGATGCCTTACAAATTGCAATGATGGGTCTAGACCTAAAACCGGGTGACGAAGTCATTACGGCCGATTTTACCTTCGCCGCGACCGTAGAAGTGATTGCCCTGTTGCAATTAACCCCCGTGTTAGTAGATGTGGATGTCGTAAACATGAACATTTCGATTGACGCCATTAAAAAAGCCATCACGCCAAAAACTAAAGCCATCGTCCCAGTACACTTATTCGGGAGAGCGGCCAATATGGAAGCCATCATGGCCATTGCCAAAGAACACAATTTATACGTAATCGAAGATAACGCCCAAGCCATCGGAGCCAATTGCAAGTTCTCCGACGGGACCAAAAAGAAAGCGGGAACCATTGGGCATGTTGCCTCTACCTCGTTCTTCCCGTCTAAAAATTTAGGCTGTTATGGGGATGGCGGAGCCATATTCACTAACGATGATGCCTTAGCCCATAAAATTCGCGGTATCGTAAACCACGGGATGTACATCCGCTACCACCACGATGTAGTAGGGGTAAACTCCCGCCTAGACAGCATTCAGGCCGGAGTGTTGAACGCCAAATTACCATTGCTAGATGCCTACGGTAAAGCCCGCCAAGACGCCGCCCGTAAATATTCAGCCGCATTCGAAGGCCATAAAAACATCATCGCACCAAGCATTTGCGACATCTGCGATTGCCACGTATTCCACCAATATACGCTGCGCATCATAGACGCGGACCGAAACGCATTAATGGAACACTTGCTAGCCAAAGGCATTCCTTGCGCTATTTACTATCCAATTCCTTTACACAGCCAAAAAGCCTATGCCGATGCCCGCTACAAAGAGGAAGATTTCCCGGTAACCAACCAGTTAGTGAAAGAAGTAATCTCCCTGCCAATGCACACCGAATTGGACGACGAACAAATCAAATTCATCACCGATAGCGTTTTAGAGTTTTTAAGCTAATCCTTATGCCAGAAAACAACAATAAAATACGAAACCAAGTCCTGCTCTTTGTCGGGGTTTTTGCCATTGCGTTTGCCGGGACCCAATTTGCCATGTCTTTTTTTCGTGGAGGCAATAGCAAGCTAATAGAGGTAGCCCAAGAGTTAAATAAAAAAGGCCCACAACTAATCGATCCCGAAACCCGCATCGACAGTACCACCGCGGCGGGAGATACCTTAGTATACCATTACACACTTGTTAACCTAACCAAACAAGATACCACAGTAAATCTTGAAGGAGCCAAAGAATATATCCAAAAGCAGGCGCAAACCAACTTTGATACAAACACCAAAATGAACGAGCTGCGCGAAATGAAGGTGAAACTAAAATACGAGTACAACGACAAGAATGGGCAACCGCTTTTTAATTTTACGATAACAGCATCCAAAACGAATTAAGATGAAAATAGTAGTAACAGGTGGATTAGGGTTCATCGGATCGCATACCGTAGTCGAACTCCAAAGTCAAGGTTTTGAAGTGATAGTAATTGATAATCTGTCCAATTCTTCCATCACAGTCCTCGACGGTATTACAAATATTTCAGGCCAAAAGCCTCAGTTTGAAAACATCGATTTAAGAGACAAAACGGCTGTTGCTGCCTTCTTTAAAAAACACAGCGATGTAAAAGGGGTGATCCATTTTGCTGCCTCCAAAGCAGTGGGGGAAAGTGTGGAAAATCCGCTGCTGTACTACGAAAATAACATCAATGCGCTTGTCTATGTGTTACAAGAACTAACAAAGTTGCCGCAAGCTAATTTCATCTTTAGTTCTTCTTGCACCGTGTACGGTCAAGCCGAAAAAATGCCCATCACCGAAGATGCTTCTATTCAACCTGCTATGTCTCCCTATGGGAATACAAAGCAAATTGGGGAGGAAATCATCACCGATTCCGCCAAAGTTACCAACATCAATGCTATATTGTTGCGCTACTTCAACCCAATCGGCGCCCATCCTTCTGGTGAAATCGGCGAATTGCCAATAGGTGTACCACAAAACTTAGTACCCTTCATTACCCAAACAGGCATAGGATTACGCGAGAAACTTTCCGTCTACGGAGACGATTATCCCACTCTAGACGGTACCGCTGTTCGTGATTATATTCACGTAGTCGATTTAGCTAAAGCCCACGTCATTGCCTTGCAAAGGTTGCTCAATAGAAACAATGCGGATAAAGTGGAAACCTTCAACCTAGGTACCGGAACAGGTAGCTCCGTATTAGAAGTAATACAAGCTTTCGAAAAAGTATCCGGAAAAAAATTGAACTACCAAATCGTAGGCCGAAGAGAAGGGGACATCACCTCCGCCTATGCCAATACCGATAAAGCAAAAAACATCCTAGGATGGAGCACAAAATCCTCTCTAGAAGAAGCCCTAGCGTCCGCATGGAAATGGGAACAAAAAATAAGAAGCTAGTTTCTTTACTAAAATAAGGAGCTACAAGTCCTTCAAAAACCTCTACTATGGCAGAGCGCGCCGATTTTAAATTATTGTTTTGCATCGTGGCGGTGGCCATTATTTGGGGAACAACCTACCTCGGAATCCGTGTGGCTGTAGAAACCATTCCGCCTTGGTACATCACCTCGCTTAGACAAGGGCTAGCCGCCCTTATTGTGCTTTCGCTACTGCTTTATAAAAAACAATTGGCCTGGATTGGTTGGGAAAATTTTAAACTACAAGCGATAGCGTCCCTGCTCATGATTGTCATTGCCAACGGCTTTACCACCATAGCCGAGCAAACCTTGCCAAGCGGTCTAACTTCTATTCTTAGTGCACTCACGCCCTTAGTGGTGTTTATGGGGAGCACGCTCTTCGGACTCCAAAAACCAAGTTGGAAAGGATTCATCGGAGTTCTGCTGGGATTCGCAGGGGTATTGTTTATTTTCAAAGACGGTCTTGGGGATATATTGGACCCCAACTATAAAAACGGCGTCTTGTTTCTAAGCTTCGCTATTGTCGCTTGGTCCGCCGGTACGGTGTACACTAAAAAACATACCCACAAGTCCAATAACATCGCGCTGAATCTATTCTATCAGTTTTCTATTGCTGCTATAGTACAATTGGTTTTAGCCCTCATTTTCTCTCCGAATATCAATACAAGTTTGTGGAGCACTCGCAGTATCGTGGCAACCATTTATCTAGCCATTTTTGGCTCGGTAATCGCCTTCTTCTGCTACCATTACGCCCTGAAACGAGTAACTGCTATCCAAGTCTCCATCCTGAATTACATCAATACCATCATCGCTGTATTTTTAGGTTGGTTGCTACTGAACGAAGTCATTACATTCGATTTTGTAATTGCGACCCTACTCATCATTCTAGGGGTATTTATAACTAACTACAAGAAAAAATAAATCCCCACCAAGGTGAGGATGTAAGGTTATTTCTTTAAGGATTCTTTCAGCTTCTTCGCCGTGGCCTCCAACTTTTCAGCGCTCTTCAATTTCAAACTGTCCAGTTTCGCTTTTGCTTTCAGTTTGGCCGAATCCAACTTAGCTTTTGCTTCTTCTTTGGCATCATCTAATTTAGCTTCTGCTTTCATTTTAGCGGTATCTAAGGTCGCTTCGACTTCGTCCGTAACCGCCTCTTGGGCTGCATCAAGTTTTTCTTGGGTCTTGTCTTGACAAGCGGCCAAAATTGCCATTAGGGCTAAGGATACTACTGTTTTTTTCATAAGTTCTTCGATATAATTAAGCCGATACCGTTGCTACTTCTCGGTCTATTTTATTGACTAAGCCAACCAATACTTTTCCAGGACCTACCTCCGTAAAGCTAGTAGCCCCATCTTGTATCATTTGTTGTACGGATTGCGTCCAACGCACCGGTGCCGTCAATTGGATAATTAAGTTTTTCTTGATTTCACTAGGGTCCGAAACCGCGCTAGCGGTTACATTTTGATAAACAGGACAACTAGGAGCGTTAAAGGTTGTGGCTTCTATGGCAGCGGCCAACTCCTCGCGAGCAGGCTCCATCATCGGGGAGTGGAATGCACCACCCACCGGCAAGATCAACGCACGCTTAGCACCAGCCTCCTTCATTTTTTCACAAGCCAATTCCACCGCATTATATTCGCCCGAGATTACTAATTGCCCCGGACAGTTATAATTCGCTGCTACAACTACACCATCAATAGAGGCGCAAATATCTTCTACAATTTTGTCGTCCAAATTCAATACCGCCGCCATAGTCGACGGCGTAATTTCACAGGCTTTCTGCATCGCCAATGCTCGTTGGGAAACTAAGCGCAGACCATCCTCAAACGATAAAGTGCCATTGGCCACCAAGGCCGAAAATTCGCCCAACGAATGCCCCGCAACCATATCAGGTTGGATGCCCAACGTCTTAGCTAAGATAACCGAATGTAAAAAGACCGCTGGCTGTGTCACCTTAGTTTCTTTCAATTCCTCCGCCGTGCCTTCAAACATAATGTCTGTGATGCGGAAGCCCAAAATTTCATTGGCTTTTTCAAACAGTTCTTTGGCCACCGCCGAAGTCTCATATAATTCTTTACCCATTCCAGTAAATTGAGCGCCTTGCCCAGGAAAAACGTATGCTTTCATCGTATGCTATATTTAGTTCAACACCGCTGGGATGCCGAAGATTAGGTTTGTTTTTGTTTGCCAGCAAAAATAGTATTTTATTTAATTACTGTAACTATAATTAAAGGCCGACGTCTAATAGGCGAATATAACCCATCAAACCATGAAAAAAAGTATTCTCTTTATCGTTGTTGCCTTTGTACTGTTTTACCTAAACTTGCCGGTGCTAAGCTACGGCTTCTTAGGCTTGCCAACGTTACTTTTAGTACTCTGCGGACTAGCAATAATCTTGTTCACCCGCTTGGAAGTCGGAGCCGATAAAAAAGTGCGCCTCTTAGAGAAACCTAAAAAGATTTTCTTCGTACTAGGAGGTATTCTCCTAGTGTACCTAGTGGTATTTCCACTGTGCACTAGCTTACCAATGTTCCGAAGTGAATCCTATAAAAACCTAATCGGTAAAGTAACCGACGGAAAGAAAATAGCCAACCATATCGCACCCATCTCCATAGACGAAATCCGCGTAGTCGATGAAGACTTAGCCTATTTGTTAGGGGAGAAAATCCTGGGGTCTCAACCGGCTTTGGGAAGCCAAGTGGAATTAGGCCATTTCTGCGTGCAAAAAGTGGGTAAAGATCTCTACTGGGTAGCACCGCTATTGCACTCGGGCTTTTTCAAATGGTTGAATAACCAAGAAGGAACCACCGGCTACGTCATGGTATCTGCCACCAACGAGCGCGATGTAAAACTAGTGCAAACGGTAAACGGCAAATCCATCAAAATTAAATACCAACCCGAAGCCTTCTTCCAAAGCGAAATCGAAAGACACATCTATACAAACGGCTATGCCACGGTAGGTATGACCGACTTCACCTTCGAAATCGACGATGCCGGAAACCCATACTGGGTGGTGACCAAATACGATAAAAAGATTGGATTCAGCGGAGACGATGCTACAGGAATCTTAGTGGTAAATGCAGAATCAGGGGCTATCCAAGAATACGGCATCGATAGAGCACCACTGTGGGTAGATCGCATCCAACCCATCGAGTTTGTAGAAAACCAATTAAACGACTGGGGCGAATACGTTCACGGCTACTGGAATTTCTCGAACGCCAACAAACTCCAAATCACCGAAGGACTGACCCTAGTGTACGGACACAACAACCGCTCGTATTGGTACACCGGACTAACATCCGTAGGAAAAGATGAGTCGGCTGTAGGCTTCGTCCTTGTCGATACCCGCACGAAAGAAACCACCTTCTACAAACAAAGCGGGGCAACCGAATTCGCCGCCCAAAGCTCCGCCCAAGGTAAGGTACAAGAAAAAGGATATAAAGCGTCGTTGCCAATTCCGTATAACATTAATAGTATCCCAACCTACGTCATGACCCTAAAAGACGACGGAGGCCTTGTGAAAATGTACGCCATGGTAGCCATAAGCGACTACACCATAGTAGGAGTAGGGAACACCATGCGCGAAACGTTGATGTCCTACAAAAACGTATACAATATGGCTGGGAACAAAATAAACCCCAATGCCGAAAACAATAAAAAGGTGCTAAAGTCCGTTGTAACCCGCATCCAAAACGATGTCAAAAACGGCAACAGTTTCTACTACTTCACCGTAAAAGACTATCCAAACATCTTTGTGGGTTCGTCCCAATTGTCTAGCCAACTACCTGTAACCATAGTAGGCGACAGTATCAAAGTGTCCTTCGACCTTGACTTAGAAGAAGTCATCGACGTGTCCAGCTTTGAAAACCTAAACATGACCAAGAAAAAATAAGCAGTTAATACAACTAAAAAGCGTCCCGAAAGGGACGCTTTTTTTATTTAAAAGGAAATGGATTCTATAAGGGAAACCAACTGCGCCTTCAGTTCCGGATTACTAATCCCGTGCTCGGCATCAAAATTATCAGTAAAGGAGGGCAAAGAAAAACTGCCTTTCAAATCCGCCCCCTGAAAAGGAAACCGCTTGCTAGCAATCTCTAAAACACTAGCACCGCCACGGGCACCCGGCGAAGTAGCCAGCAGTAATAAAGGCTTTTCCTGAAAGGTCTTGCCGTTAATACGGGAAGCCCAATCCAAGGTATTCTTAAACGCGGCCGAATACGCCCCATTATGCTCCGCCAAAGAAAGCACAATCAAATCGGCGGTGCCCAACTTCTCATAAAAAGCCTGCGCGGGCGCCGGAATCCCATCCTGCTGCTCCAAATCCACAGAAAACACGGGCAACGCATAATCATTCAAATCCAATGCCTCCACTTCCGCCTCCTGAAACAACGAAGCCGCATAAAGCGCCAACTGTTTATTAATCGAACTCCGACTCGAAGAGCCACCAAAAGCAATTATTTTTTTCATAAGGGTATTTTTTTATTTTTTTACTAACCTATTTTAAAACGCTCTGCTTACCCCGATGGCGCGGACTTGCAGTCCGTGACTTAAATGTAACTTAAATGCGAACTCAAGAAGCACAATCCAAACTGCGACTGTAAACTGCGACTAAAAACTATTGCTCATTCAAATAATACGTCAACGCCCCAGAAGGACACTTCTTCACGGTTGCAATAATTTGCTCCGTAGTCGAGTTCTCCGCATGAATCCAAGGCTTCTCCTTCGGTTTAAAGACGTCCGGATTGTTTTTTACACATTCGGCTGCGTGCTTGCACAGCGCATTTTTCCACACAATGGTAACCTCCCCATTGCTGTATTCTTTAGTTAAATCTTGTGCATCCATAAGTTAGATCGTAGT
>JBJONL010000081.1:0-10330 GCA_046051865.1 Bacteroidota bacterium
GGCAGATTATACGTAATCAACAAAAAGAATCCTAGATTTAAACAAAGACAAGGATAGTTATGGCAAGAATAGCAGGGGTAGATATACCTAAAAACAAAAGAGGAGTTATCGCTTTAACCTACATCTTCGGAGTTGGTAAAAGTAGAGCAATTGAGATTTTAGAAAAAGCTCAAGTCAGCCAAGATAAAAAAGTTCAAGATTGGAATGATGACGAAATCGGAGGAATCCGTGATGCCGTTTCATATTACAAAATTGAAGGTGAACTTCGTTCAGAAGTATCATTACACATTAAACGTTTAATGGACATTGGATGTTATAGAGGTATCCGTCATAGATCAGGTCTTCCGTTAAGAGGACAAAGAACTAAGAACAACTCTAGAACAAGAAAAGGTAAAAGAAAAACTGTTGCTAACAAGAAAAAAGCAACTAAATAATAAGTAATATGGCTAAAGCGACTACAAAAAAACGTAAAGTTATCGTTGAATCAACGGGCGAAGCGCATATTAATGCAACTTTTAACAACATCATTATTTCTTTGACAAATAAAAAAGGTGAAGTTATTTCTTGGTCATCTGCTGGAAAAATGGGATTTAGAGGTTCTAAAAAGAATACTCCCTATGCAGCTCAAATGGCAGCAGAAGATTGTGGAAAAGTAGCATTAGAAGCTGGACTTAAAAAAGTTAAGGTTTATGTGAAAGGACCAGGTAATGGTAGAGAATCTGCTATCAGATCGATTCACAATTCGGGAATTGAAGTAACAGAAATCATTGACGTTACTCCAATGCCTCATAATGGATGTCGTCCTCCTAAAAGACGTAGAGTATAATTATAGTATAACAAAAGATAGGCAAAAAGATTATCGGAGGATGTGACCTGAATTCATAATCTCTATCTTAAAACAATTTAAAATGGCAAGATATACTGGTCCACAAACTAAAATTGCTCGTAAATTTGGCGAAGCAATATTCGGAGAAGACAAATCCTTCGAAAAAAGAAATTACCCTCCAGGCCAACATGGTATGGCTAAAAAAAGAGGTAAAAAGTCTGAATATGCTGTCCAATTGATGGAAAAGCAAAAAGCTAAATATTCTTATGGAATATTAGAAAAGCAGTTTAGAAACCTTTTTGAAAAAGCATCAGCTTCTAAAGGTGTAACAGGTGAAATCCTTTTACAATTATGTGAAGCTAGATTAGATAACGTTGTATACAGAATGGGAATTGCACCTTCTAGAAGAGCTGCAAGACAAATCGTTTCTCACCGTCACATTACTGTGAATGGAGAGTTGGTTAATATTCCATCTTACCACTTGAAACCAGGTGATAAAGTTGCTGTTCGTGAAAAATCTAAGTCTGTTGAAGCTATCGAGCGTTCATTAGCAAATTCTTCTCATGTATATGAGTGGATAACTTGGAATAACGATACTAAAGAAGGAACTTTTGTTTCTGTACCTGCAAGACTGCAAATTCCAGAAAACATCAAAGAACAATTAATCGTAGAGTTGTACAACAAATAATAATTGACATTAGTCTAAATTATGGCAATATTTAATTTTCAGAAGCCCGATAAAGTTATCATGATCGATTCAACCGATTTTGAAGGTAAATTTGAGTTTAGACCTTTAGAACCTGGTTACGGATTGACTGTTGGTAATGCACTTAGAAGAGTTTTACTTTCTGCGTTAGAAGGTTATGCCATTACTTCGGTTCGTATCGAAGGAGTAGAGCATGAGTTTTCTACTATTTCAGGAGTTGTCGAGGATGTTACTGAAATTATCTTAAATCTAAAACAAGTGCGTTTCAAACGTCAAATTGAAGATGTGGATAATGAAACAGTATCGATCTCAATCTCAGGAAAAGATCAAATCACTGCAGGAGATTTTCAAAAATTCATCTCAGGTTTTCAAGTATTGAATCCAGAGTTGGTTCTTTGTAATCTTGACAGTAAAGTTAACCTTAATATGGAATTGACTATCGAAAAAGGTCGTGGTTATGTTCCAGCAGAGGAAAACAAAAAACAAAACGCAGCAATCGGTACTATTTTTACCGACTCTATTTTTACGCCAGTAAAAAATGTGAAATATGCTATTGAAAACTTCCGTGTGGAGCAAAAAACAGATTACGAGAAATTAGTTTTTGAAATTAAAACTGATGGTTCAATCAATCCAAAAGATGCCCTTACCGAAGCAGCAAAAGTTTTAATTCACCACTTTATGTTATTCTCGGATGAGAGAATTACATTAGAGGCAGACGAAATTGCTCAAACTGAGTCTTACGACGAAGAATCATTACACATGAGACAATTGCTTAAAACTAAGCTTGTTGATATGGATTTATCAGTTAGAGCATTAAATTGTTTAAAAGCTGCTGAAGTTGATACACTAGGAGATCTTGTATCTTTCAATAAAAATGACCTAATGAAGTTCCGTAACTTCGGTAAAAAATCGCTAACTGAGTTAGATGAATTAGTTGCCAATAAGAATTTAACATTCGGAATGGATTTAAGTAAATATAAATTAGATAAAGAATAATCTAAACCGAAAGGTTTAAATTTACAATAGCAATGAGACACGGAAAAAAAGTAAATCATTTAAGCAGACAGACCGGACATAGAAAATCTATGTTGGCTAATATGGCTTGTTCATTAATTGAACACAAACGTATTATTACTACTGTCGCTAAAGCTAAAGCGCTTAAGCAATTTGTTGAGCCATTAGTAACAAAATCAAAAGAAGATACTACACACAATAGACGTATTGTTTTCGCTTACTTACGTAACAAATATGGAGTAACTGAGTTATTCAGAGAAGTTGCTGCAAAAGTAGGTGATCGTCCAGGTGGATATACACGTATCATTAAAATGGGTAACCGTCTTGGTGATAACGCTGATATGGCCATGATTGAGTTAGTGGATTTCAACGAACTTTACAACGGAGGTAAAAAAGAAGAGAAAAAAGGAAGAACACGTCGTGCAAAAGCTAAGGCGACTCCAACTGAAAAAGCTCCGGCCCCAGTAGTAGAAGAAGTTAAAGAAGCAGCTCCTGTAGTTGAAGAAGTAACTCCAGTGGTAGAAGAGGCTCCAATTGTGGAAGCTCCTGCTGTAGAAGTAGAAGAAGCTCCAGTAGCTGAAGTTGAAGAGGCTCCAGTTGCAGAGGTTGAAGAGACTCCAGCTGATGAAACTCCTGAAGCTCCCGCTGATGAAGAATCTAAAGAAGAAGAAGCATAAATGAATGCCACTTCATATATATCAAAGGATAAACAGTTTTGTTTATCCTTTTTTTTTGCCTTTTCTTTAAAAATAGTTCGTTATAAGCACTATTTAAAGGATGCTTTGGGAGAATGTTTATAAACATTAATAAGTCAATATAGTTTTTACATAGTATTATTTTAATTTTGCAAAACAACAACTAACTACAAATGAAATACACAACACGTCCACAAGCCATTTTACTACTAGCAGATGGCACTATTTTCTGCGGAAAATCAATAGGTATTAGCGGTAAAACTTTCGGTGAAGTTTGTTTTAATACCGGTATGACAGGTTATCAAGAAATTTTTACAGACCCATCTTATTTTGGGCAAATTATGGTAGCCACAAATCCTCATATAGGTAACTATGGCGTAAATGCCAATGAAGTTGAGTCAGAAAGAATCATGATTGCAGGCCTGGTGTGTAAAAACTTTAGCTTTAACCATTCTCGGCCCGACTCGGAAAGTAATTTATATGACTATTTTGAAAAACAAAACTTGATCTGTATTTCAGATGTGGATACACGAGCATTAGTAAGTTACATTCGTGATAATGGGGCGCAAAATGCTGTAATCTGTACCGATGGTACTGCTCTTGAGGAATTAAAGCAGCAATTAGCTTGTGTGCCCGATATGAAGGGACTCGAACTGGCATCCAAAGTTTCGGCGACTGAACCGTATTTTTTTGGTAATGAAAATGCAACCTACAAGATAGCAGCGCTAGATTTAGGAATCAAAAGAAATATCCTTAGAAATTTAGCAAAGCGTGATTGCTACATAAAAGTATTTCCATACAATACACCTATTGACCAATTGAACACTTTCAATCCAGACGGCTACTTTCTTTCCAATGGTCCAGGTGATCCAGAACCTCTAACAGAAGTACAAGCAGTAGCAAAACAAATGATTGCCTCTGATCTTCCGGTATTCGGAATATGTTTGGGACATCAAATAATCGGTTTGGCGAATGGCGTATCAACTTATAAGATGTTTAATGGACACAGAGGGATAAATCATCCTGTAATGAATATCTTGACGGGAAAAGGAGAAATTACTTCACAGAACCACGGTTTTGCTGTCAATAGAGAAGAACTTGAAAAACATCCCGACTTAGAAATTACACATTATCATATTAATGATAATACAGTCGCAGGAATGCAAATGAAATCGAAATCTTGCTTCTCAGTTCAATACCATCCTGAGGCAAGTCCGGGTCCTCATGACTCTGAATATTTGTTTGATAGGTTCGTTGAAAACATAATGAAATCCAAAAAAGTACAGCCGGTCTAAAAATTCTAGGACACTAAAACGTTTGCGTTAATAACATTCGGTTGGATTATCATATTGATAAAAAAAGATGAAATATATTTGTAATAGTTCTAAAACTTAATATAAAAAAGCTAAATATCATAATATGAGTATAATTATCAAAGTTCATGCAAGACAAATTCTTGACTCTAGAGGAAACCCAACAATCGAAGTCGATGTAATTACCGAAAACGGCGTTCTTGGCCGTGCTGCCGTTCCTAGTGGAGCTTCTACCGGAGAACACGAAGCCGTAGAGCTACGAGATGGCGGGAAAGCTTACATGGGCAAAGGCGTTTTAAAAGCGGTTAAAAATGTAAATGAAACCATCGCTCCAGAATTAATGGGTGTTTCTGTATTTGAACAAAATCATATAGACCAATTAATGATTGAGTTGGATGCCACGCCAAATAAATCGAATCTCGGAGCTAATGCCATCTTAGGGGTTTCTTTAGCAGTCGCTAAAGCTGCAGCTAATGAATTAGGATTGCCTCTATACCGCTATGTAGGGGGTGTTTCTGCGAATACGCTACCAGTCCCTATGATGAACATCATCAACGGCGGTTCGCATTCAGACGCTCCAATTGCTTTTCAAGAGTTCATGATTATGCCTGTAAAAGCAACTTCATTTACGCATGCTATGCAAATGGGTACGGAGATTTTTCACCACCTTAAAAAAGTACTTCACGATAGAAACCTTTCTACTGCCGTAGGTGACGAGGGTGGTTTTGCTCCGAACTTAGCTGGCGGAACCGAGGATGCGTTAGATACCATCAAAAAAGCGGTGGAAAACGCTGGGTATAAATTTGGTGACGAAGTTATGATTGCACTAGACTGTGCTGCTTCCGAGTTTTATGTGGACGGAAAATACGACTATACAAAATTTGAAGGCGCTACTGGTAAAGTAAGAACTTCAAAAGAACAAGCCGAATATTTAGCTTCGTTGGCTGCTAATTATCCAATCATATCCATCGAAGACGGAATGTACGAAGACGATTGGGAAGGCTGGAAATATTTAACGGAACTTATCGGAGATAAAACACAATTAGTAGGGGATGATTTATTCGTAACGAATGTAGAACGTTTAGCTACTGGAATAGAAAAAGGAATAGCCAATTCAATTCTAGTAAAAGTGAATCAAATCGGAACCTTATCCGAAACTATTGCAGCCGTAAACATGGCTAAAAATGCTGGATATACTTCCGTAATGTCGCACCGTTCTGGCGAAACAGAAGACAATACCATCGCCGATTTAGCAGTGGCGTTAAACTGTGGTCAAATCAAAACAGGTTCTGCCTCACGCTCCGATCGTATGGCAAAATACAATCAGTTATTGCGTATCGAGGAAGAATTAGGTGCTACCGCTTACTTCCCAGGCTTAAACGCTTTTAAACAGAAGTAATAAGAACATTTTCTTATAATTTTTACACCTGACCAGTTTCACTACTAGTCAGGTGTTTTTGTAAATATGTAGTACATTAAGGAAAATTGTTTTTAAATTTCTATTTTTACAAATCAAACTACTAACTATTGAACTATGAAAAACGTTTACTTTTTTATTTTATCTTTTTTCGCTTTAGGCAATGTAGCCATAGGGCAAACTACCATTCCCATTTATAATAACGTATTGTTTTACGATGGTTACGCCGGATTAGTAAATGAGCCAACCGCTCCCGATGTAGTGCGTTTGCGCAATGATTTATTTACTAAAAAGCTTACCCCTGAAGTCTTAGGCCAAATCGGAAGCACATTGAATCTTAGTATTTCTATTTCGGCAGCTTGTGATAATTATGACCGAATTGGAAATATCAATTTGGCCTTGGTGCCTAAAGGGGCTACCAACTACGATTTGGCCACAACGCAACGCATCGAGTTGGGACGATTCATAACGCCTTTTATGAATAAGAATGTGGCTCCTAATCTCGTGCCTTATTCGTTCAACGTAAACAATGTAAGCAAGATATTGAAAGACAGTTACCTTAATTCAATTTATGATTTTTGGATTGAATTTGAACTATTTGGGGTTCCTTATGCTGCCAATACGCAAATAGCGGGGTGCTCAGGTAGAAATGATGTGTTTTACGGAACCCTAAATTTTGTGACCAATACCGATGCCACCGTTCCCGATAATACTTATATCCTTCCTTTAAATTTCAAGAAAGATTTGAACAACTATGCCGTAGGCGCCTCTGATGAAGTGGGAACTACCGTAAGGACGATTACGTTTGATCTCCCTTCTCAGATTAATAACGCTAAATTTTATCTAATTACATCAAATCATGGAGCCAATGCTGGAGGAGAAGAATACAATAGAAGATGGCATTATATTACTTTAGATGATGTCCAAATCTTAACCTATAAACCTGGCGAAACTACGTGTGAACCCTATAGAGCATACAACACGCAAGGTAATGGGATTTATGGTGCCACGCCAAGATCTCCGGCGCAATGGCAATCATTCAGCAATTGGTGTCCCGGAGCGGTTATCCCGATCCGACAAATGAGCCTTGGCAACTTAGCAGCAGGAAGTCACGTATTTACCATAGCAGTGCCCGATGCTGTTTTTGCAGATGGTCAAGGGTATATTCCGGTGTCTTTGTATTTACAAGGTGAGAATACCGTTTTAAGCGTCCCGGTTTTCACCCCGCTTGACTTTGAGTGTTATCCAAATCCTACCAAAGATTTTATTGCAGTAAATGCCAACAGTACGATACAAACCATTCAATTGTGCGATGCGCAAGGAAGGGTTTTGGTAACACAAAACGGAAGTACTGCTCAAGCAACTATTAGTATGGCCAATTATTCAAATGGCGTTTATTTCCTAAAAGTGGTTTCAGAAAAAGGAGAGCGCACCAAGAAAATCGTTAAAGAATAAGTTACTTATTTAAAGATAAAAACCCCCGATAGTACTCTGACGATCGGGGGTTTTATTTTTTATTCTACTTTCTTGACGTTATCATCAGGGATACGATCAATCAAATAGTTATAAGGGTCAATACCCGCCTTATAAGGCTCCGCTTTAGTCTTAAAGACAAAAGTATTCTCCTTTTTAGTGATCTTCAAACGTTTATACACTAACGGTTTGCCCAGTACGTCTTCTTTGTCAGATTTACCAAATACACCAATATCGATATAATCGGCAATAGGAGTAGGGGTCTCTTTTCCTAGTGCATTCGAACGGAATTTTTCAGATGTTGTTTTAATCGTTACTTCGTAATCGGTTCCTGCTTTCTTAGAAGTTACTTTCAAGGTACGGTTAGAGAATAACGTGATGTTTTCAAACAAGTCGGGTATTAAGTAACTCAAACTGTCTGGTGTAACTTTTCTAAATTCATTTACCGCATCGATTGAGGTAGGGAATGGCGGTGCTTGATAAGCAAATTTGGTCACCAAGTTTTTTAAAGCCAAATTCACATTTTTCTCGCCAACCATTTCTTTGAAATAGTAAAGAACGACACTCGCTTTATTATAATGAATGTACTGCTGGTTTTCGGTTTTCATGATAGGATTCTCTCCCTCAAACTCCGAACTTCTGCCGCGTAAATAATCGTTCATTTCATACTCTAAAAACTTCTTCATTTTATCCTTGCCATATTCTTTTTCCATCACCATCAAAGCCGAATATTGCGCAAAGCCCTCACTCATCATTTCGCTTCCTTGCATATTAGCGCCACATACTTGGTGTGCCCAATATTGATGACCCATTTCGTGAGCCACTACATAAAACACCATGTCGATATCGTCTTTCGTAACATCGCGCAGGTCAGTTATAAATCCAATGCCTTCACTATAAGGCATCGTGCCCGGAAAGGCTTGTGCAAAACTCGAATAGCGCGGAAACTCTAAAATCCGACATTGTTTTTGGTAATACGGACCAAAATTAGTCGTGTAATACTCCAACGCCTTTTGCATACTCTTCATCATATTTGGAACGTTGGTAGCATGTTGTTTGTCATAGTAGACTTCTAAGTCAATACCCTTCCATTTTTTGCGAGCAATTTGGTAGTCGGCTGATATGAACGAATAGAAATTAAGCGCCTTTTGGTCCAATTTATACTGGAAATACGAACGTCCTTTTTCCTCCCATTGTTTGATTAGGGAACCAGGAGCAACGGCGGTTTGTCCTTTCGAAGTGCTAATGGTTGTACTTACTTCAACCCAATCCGAATCACTACTAATATAAGTGTTTGCACGCGCGGCCAAATTGTTTTCATCTAGCTTTGGCATACGGTCGCGTTTCGGCAACTTGCGTTTTACCCGTAAATTTTTATCCCCAATTTCATAGTCACTATTGTACCCAAAAGAAGGTAAAATATCTTTATTGTTAAAGAACGTTCCGTTTTGAGTTAATTCCGTAAAGCTTACTTCGTTTTCAAACCCTTTGGTAATGCTTGCCAAACTAATATTGATTTTAATAGAATCGTTCGGTGCTAAAGGCGTAGTCAAAGCATAAATGCGATACTTTAAGTCTTTGTCATCGACTTTTAACTTGGAACCCGGAACCATAAGCTTAATGCTGTCGGTTAATAACGGCATGGTGAAATGAAGTTCCTTGATAGGACTATCGGATTTGTTCTTTGCCCATGCTTCAACCGTAGCAGTCATGTTGCGTTCAGCGGGCATAATAGCAATGGTATAATTGAACTTGTAAAAGCGAGGCTGCACTAAATGTTGATAGCGCTTATATTTCTTTTCATAATTCACTTGGTTGTTTTCGTCCTCTTTCGAGGTGCTGTACGTATTTACGATTTTAGTATTGTAAAATACATACCCACCACAAAGCATAAAGGCTACTAAAGCGATTGCCATTCCGGTGCGGCTTTTTTTGAATTGCGTTACGGCCAAATGCATGCGGTGCTTGAAACCGGTTTCTTTACCGCGTATGTAAAAAGCAAGAATAGCAAAGCTCAAAAGAACACAAAATAAGCCCCAGTAGAGGTTAAACCATACCATACCAGGTACAAAAGGACCAAAACCATTCATGTCTGAATAAATATAAAACGGCTTAGCGTTGAAGGAGACCATATTCGTGCTAATTTCTAATAACCCCCATAAAAAGGAGTTGATTACCACAAACATGACAAAGGCAAAATAAGCTACATAACGGTTGTTAATCAAGTAATGGAACAGCAACGAAAGTACAACTAAGTACGAGTAGCTCAAAAGTTTTAAAACTAATAATGATTTAATGTAAACCCCCAAGTCATATCGGGTATAACCATGCAAGGTTTGAGCGATGATACCAATTACTATTGTTCCTAGTATAACTAGGGCAATCGCGAAAATGATGGCGAAGAATTTTGAAGCAAACAAACTTATCGTTTGAATAGGAGTAGCATCCTGAATTTCATTAATCTTTGCATCGCGCTCTTTCCAAACCAGTACACCTGTATAAAAAGTGATAAACCCAATCATGAATAACATAAATGAGCCATCAATAATATCGACAATATCATAAGTCACCGGATATTGTACCGCACCATAACGGCCAGAGAAACTGGTCAAATTGGTAATCAATAAGATCATCCCAATCGATACGATGATGATATAAGTAGGGTTTTTAATGACGGCTTTGATTTCAAATTTCGTTAAAGCAAAGAAGGTGCTCCAAGAAAATACACCCGCTTTCGTGGGGGTAAATACCGTGTTTGAAACCATGGTAGGCAAACTCTTTTTAACGACTTTTTCTTTTTTAGCTTTTACATTCTTAGTATTGAACGAAAATCGGTAATAAACAAAAATTAAGACACCAATCATGATGGCTAACCAAACTAAACGG
>JBJONL010000082.1:0-12150 GCA_046051865.1 Bacteroidota bacterium
CTTTTCCTTGTTTAAAGTTGGCCAATTGGTCCCCTCTAACTTGTCTCTTACCAGAACGCGTGTAATCACCAGACCATGGATATTTCTTTTGTCCTTTATAAGAGTTATACTCTCTTTGTCCTACGTCAGCCGCAGCAGCATATTCCCACTCCGCTTCTGTTGGAAGTCTATATTCTGGTAAAATCAAACCTGAAGTTCTTTGCGCATACACATTTCTTGGGCTATTTCCTTGTGTATTCGTTCCGCCTCCTGCAGCAGCCGCTTTCGGCGCCGCACCCGGTTTTTGACCTTTCTTTAATACAATTTTATCATCTCCACCCATGGCAGTAGATGGCGACGCTAGATATGCTTCTGTACTGAATACTTTTTCAGCAGCAGCATCAGTTACTTTCGCATCTTTTTTCAAAAAACGTTGGTCTTCAAGGATTTTCTCGTTCACACGATCCGTTCTCCATTTAGCAAACTCTGTTGCTTGAATCCAATTCACCCCAACTACTGGATATTCTGCATACGCAGGGTGTCTCAAGTAATTATTGGTCATCGTTTCATTATATCCTAAACGATTTCTCCATACTAATGTATCAGGAGAAGCACCTTCGTAGATGTTTTTGTAATTATCTTGATCTGGCGGAAAAACACGTTTTAACCAATCTAAATACTCCATGTACATTAAATTAGTTACTTCTGTTTCGTCCATGTAGAAAGACATAACGTGTTGCTGATTTGGAGTATTGTTCCAATCATGCATTACGTCATCCTGAACTTTACCCATGGTAAATGTTCCACCTTCCACCATAACCAAACCTGGCCCTGTAGCTTGCTTCTTGAATTTCGAAGCATACTGGAATCCACCTTTCTTGTCGTTGATTTTCCAACCGGTAGCTTTGGAACCGCCCTTTGAATCGGACTTTTTACTACAACTGGTAAAACCAACCATTATCACTAAGGATAGCAATAATTTTACAGCAATAATTTTGTTTACTTTCATACTCTTAGTAGGTAATAAATTTCGTGGCGCAATATAAGAATTAACGATTAAATTGCAACATATTTTTTAAATTAATCTAAATTCGTCTTTTCAGCCGTTTCCTAGTTAATAACGCAAATTTAAAAGTTTTATTGTATTTTGATGGAAAAAAAAGTTTTTTTGCGCAATAAATACTATTTTGGACAAAAATCCGTTTACTAGTTGTATATGAAAAAGATCCTTTCCTTTCTCCTTCTGTTATGCAGCGGATTCCTTGCTATTGCTCAAGAGCAAGGCAGCGTCGCTGTGCAGTGGACCGACAAAAAAGAATTGCAATACGGCAATTATTCATTCAACGTTCCGCAATTCAACCTTAAAAATTTTTTATTTGATTCCTATACAAGAAAACTTGAGTTTGCGCTTCAAATCAACTTAAGTTACGAAGCCAATGAAAATGCACTGCAGCTCACTAACATGGTATTCGAACCAATCACAGAAAGCCAATTAGGCGACCTAGCGCTCAAAGAAATCCCGTCTACCTTCAAATACACACTAAAAACAGGAGCAGCAAGAGACCAATTCTACGGACAAATCAGAGTCACTCCCATTGTTAAGGAAGGAAATGCATACAAAAAATTAATTTCGTTCCAGTATTCCATAGCACAAAGCCAAGCCAATAAGTCCAGCGCACCAATCAACAATACCGCCTCCCTTGGAAACTCAGTTTTAAACAGTGGAAACTGGTACCGTTTTTATGTGCAAAAATCAGGTGTCTATAAACTATCTAAAAGCTTTCTGCAAAGCCTTGGACTAAACACGAATGCCGACCCAAGAAAAATAAAAATCTACGGAAACGGAGGCCGAATGGCCCCGCTCCTAAACAGTACTTATTACCCTATGGATTTAGCTGAAAATGCCATCCAATTTGTGGGAGAAGAAGACGGCATATTCAACGATCAAGATTACATCCTCTTTTATGCCGAAGGCATGGACAACTGGAATACCGATTACCGAACTCATTTAAACATCTATGCCGATAAGTCCTATTATTACGTTACCGCACAAGGAGATGACGGAAAACGAATAGCGGATATGGATCAACCCACCGACGCAGCCACGACCAGCATACCAACGTATGATGACTATCAATTCCATGAACTCGACAATGTCAATATTGGCAAATTAGGACGCATTTGGTTTGGCGAACAATTTAGCATCGATGCCGAACAAGAATTTAAGTTCAGCGTTCCTAACATCATCGCAGCAAACCCAATAGAGGTTACCACCCATACGGCAATTGTAGCTTATACCCCTACCACCTTTAAAATCGAGGCCAATAACCAACTCATCAGCACGGCATCCTATGCCGCTATGAGTACAAACGGCAGTGAAACAGCCAAAGAGCAAACGCTTTCCAACACCACAACGGTAAGTTCAGCTGACATTACGGTAAAAGTTACTTTTGACAATAATGGCGTACCCAATTCGAAAGGCTACCTTGACTACATCGCAATCAAGGCGAAAAGCACCCTCAAAGGCAACGGAAAACAATACCGGTTCCAATATAATGCCGCAAGCACCCTAGCCGGTATTGGCGAATACCAAGTGTCTAATGCTACCAACATTACTCAAATATGGGACATTAACGACATCTATAACGTGACTAAAGCAGTGAATCCCAGCCAAAGCAATTTCACGTTTAAAGCTTACTTAGGGGAAACCAGAAAATATATCGTAGTAGACCCAAGCGATTATTACTCCCCACTCAAAGACTCTAAAACCAAAGTCGACAATCAAAATCTTAAAGGGACGGTTTTCAAAAATACACAAGGCCAATTCCAAGACGTTGACTATTTAATAATCACCCCGCAATTTCTCTATACTCAGGCAGAAAAATTAGCGGTATTCCACCGCAATAATTCAAACCTCAATGTTAAAACGATAACACTGGAGAGCATTTATCAAGAATTTGGCTCTGGAAAGCAAGACATAGCAGCCATTAGAAATTTTATCAAATACGTCTACACTAATGCGTCTGATAGCGGCAAAAAAGTAAAATACATTAACTTATTTGGGGACACTTCCTACGATTTCAAAGACCGAATCCCGAACAACACGAATATAGTACCCATTTATCACGCGCTAAACAGTTATACCGAAGGCGAATCTTCCTTTGCATCGGATGATTTTTATGGCTGTATGGATTCCAATGAAGGCAACACCGCTAGCTACTTCTCTAATATTGATATCGCAAACGGCAGAATGATTGTAAGCTCCACGCAACAAGCCGACGAAATGGTAAATAAAGTGTTGGAATACCATGATCTCAAATCCTACGGAAGCTGGCGCAATAACTATGTATGCATCGCGGACGATACCGACAAAACCTTCGACATCTCTTTACAAGCTGTTCAAAACAATCTAACCGATGTTATCGTGGCACAAAAGCCCTTTATCAACTTCAAAAAAATACTCTTAGATTCCTACGAACAACAAACATCAGCCGGTGGAAAACGATACCCTAAAGCCCGTGAGGACATCTTTGCTTCCTTTGAAAAAGGCGCGCTAGTATTTAACTACTTGGGACACGGTGGCCCCGAAGAGTTATCGGCCGAACGCATTTGGGAAAAATCAGACGGACAAAACCTAAGCAACCGCTACCGTTACCCGTTATTCATTACCATAACCTGCGACTTTTCTCGATTTGACAATCCTTATGTATCCACAGGTGGTGAGTACACCTATTGGAATCCAAAAGGTGGTGCCATATCCATGATTACCACCATCCGCACGATCGGTCAAGGACAAGCCGAAGATTTCAATGATAAAATAGCCGAATATTTATTCGATTACGCCGGTACCGGATATACGTCCATAGCCGAAGCGCTACGACGTGCTAAAAACGCCAACCCTAACTTTGCCACCAACGTAGTGTTCTACCTTGGAGATCCCGCTCTTTTCCTAGCGATACCCCAACCAAAAGTGGTACTGACCAAAGTAAATGACCAACCCATAACAGGCCCTATCGAAGACTTCCAATCCCTCGCCTATGTGAAAATCGCAGGAGAAGTACAAGACGAAAACAACAACCTTCTTCCCACGTACAATGGCGATATATCCATAAACATCTTTGACAAAAACGTAATCAGAGCGACCCTAAACAATGACAATTTAAGTCCTCCTATCAACTTTAACACTTTAGGAGAAACCATTTTTAGAGGAAATGCTTCAGTGGTCAATGGTAAATTTGAAATAGGATTTGTGGTACCAAGAGACATTCGAATTCCTGTTGGAAACGGCCGAATCAGCTTTTATGCCAAGAGAAACCAAATCCGCTTAGACAAAACAGGATACAATACTGACATCAAAATTGGAGGCATCAACACCAATGCAGCCGTAGATGTTACGGGGCCCAAAGTAAAATTGTACATGAACGACGAAACGTTTGTAAACGGAGGTATTACCAACGAATCTCCCTTTTTTCTTGCCTTATTAGAAGACGAACACGGAATTAATACGGCTAGCGGAATTGGGCATGACATCGTAGGCATACTAGATGGCGACGAAACCAAACCGTACATCATGAATGATTATTATGAAACCGAGCTTAACGATTACACCCACGGAAAAGTTTATTTCCCGTTTCGTAATTTAGCGATTGGTTTACACACCATAACCTTCAAAGCCTGGGATGTTTATAATAACCCAATTACCGCCGAAATCCAATTTGTAGTGGTAGGAAACGAAAGCATAACCCTAGAACATGTCTTAAACTATCCCAACCCTTTTGTAAGCTACACCGAATTCTGGTTTTCACACAACAGACCCTTCGAACCGTTAGAAGTGCAAGTACAAGTGATGACCATTACCGGTAAAATCGTTTGGACTAAAAACCAAACGGTTACTACCGATGGGTTTTTGTGCCGAGAGATCACTTGGGATGGAAAAGATGACTTTGGTGACCGAATTGGCAAAGGAGTTTACGTCTATAAACTGACCGTAAAGTCCACTTTGTCGAATAAAAAAGCAGAAAAAATAGAAAAACTTGTAATCCTTTAGGAAAATACTATATTTGTTAACTTTTATTTAGAATGATAATGAAAAAAATTGCCGCATTAGTTCTCTTATTAGCTTCTATACAGACCATCACAGCTCAAACACCTGATAGTCGCGTCATTACCACAGGAGTACCGTTCTTACTAGTTGCCGCTGATGCTCGTGCTGCAGGTATGGCAGACCAAGGGGTCGCCACTTCTCCCGATGCTTTCGCGCAACAATGGAATCCTGCAAAATACGCTTTCGCGATTGACAAACAAGGATTCACTGCCAGTTATACACCTTATTTAACGGACCTAGTAAACGATATTTCCTTAGGCCAAGCGACCTATTACAATAGATTTGGTGCCGAAGGAAGAAATGCTTTCGCCGTAAGTTTGCGTTATTTTGGTTTAGGAGAAATCGAACTACGACAAAATGCCGATGACGTTCCTCAAATTGTAAAACCTAGTGAGTTATCATTAGACGGTTCGTACTCTCTGAAATTAAGCGAACGATTCTCAATGGCAGTAGCAGGTCGTTACATACGTTCTGCCCTAAGAATTCCAGATGCTTCAGGAACGGGAGATGCAAAACCAGCCTCTTCTTTTGCCGTTGACGTAGCCGGTTTCTACCAAGGGGAAGAAGCTGCATTCACTGATTTTAATGGACGTTTGCGTTTAGGTTTCAACTTCCAAAATATGGGTCCGAAGATCAACTACGATGCGGGTACCGCCGACGATGGAAGTGCGAACTTCTTGCCAGCCATGATGCGAATTGGTGGAGGATACGACTTCATTTTTGACGAATATAATAAAGTGTCCTTCAATGTGGAATTAGGCAAACTATTAGTTCCTACTCCCCCAAGTGCCGATATTGATGGCGACGGCTTAGTAGACCAAACCCCAGGATCGGAAGAATATATACTGCAACAAGAAAATCGTTTAGCATACAACAAAATCAATTGGGTTTCCGGTATCCTTAAATCGTTTAATGATGCACCAGGCGGATTTAGCGAAGAATTAAAAGAATTCACTTATTCATTAGGAACAGAATACTTATACCAAGATTCCTTCGCATTCCGATTAGGGTATTTCCACGAAAGCCCGATTAAGGGAGCTCGTAAATTTTTCTCGCTAGGAGCGGGCTTTAAATACAACGTTGTTAAAGTAGACGTTTCGTATCTATTCTCTGCTTCAAAAGTGAAAAACCCATTAGAAAACACCCTTCGTTTCTCGTTAACGTTTAACTTTGGTGATAAATACGACGATTATTAATAGACAACCCCTTATAAAAATCAATATCCAAATTTCTACTTTTGAAATTTGGATTTTTTTTCCGCAATAGTGAAATAAATAGCCCTCTAAATGAAAGAAATAAACATCAACACCACCTTTGCCGTCTACAGTTCAGCAGCCGAATTACCACAAGAGATTCAAGACTTGATGCAACAAGCCGTCGCAATCCGAAAAAATGCTTACGCTCCCTATTCTAGATTCCGAGTGGGTGCCGCACTTCTATTGGACAATGGCAAAATTGTTTTAGGCTCGAACCAAGAGAATGCTGCTTATCCTTCCGGACTTTGTGCAGAACGTGTAGCGATATTTCAAAGCGGCGCTCTATATCCCGAAGCTAAAATACTCAAACTGGCCGTCACAGCCGCGTCTGACACCAATCCTACGTTATCTCCTATCCCACCCTGCGGTGCGTGCAGACAATCCATCTCTGAATACGAGTTCAAACAAGACACTCCCATCGAAATCTATTTCATGGGCGAAAGTGGCGAAGTATATAAATCAGATTCAATCAGTAACTTACTACCGCTAAGCTTCGATAAAAAATTCTTGTAACAAGAGCCCTTTTTCCGAAAACCACGCTTATCCGGCAAAAACGTACTATAGCGCCTTACCCTATTGTGAAAAAAGGTTACCATGGAGCACGTTTGTGCTTTTTAAGGCGAATTGCGGTTTAAGCTAAAGCCTTTTATCCAATCACTGGATCATAGCTCCTAGTAAAGAAAATCAACGCTTTAATACAAATAGTCTCCTCCATAATCTATATCTAGCTGCAGCGTCACAAAGCCAAAGATAAAGCGTTAAGCGGGCAAGACGTAACCCCCTTCCATAAATCCTATTTTGACTATTCAATAGCGGCAGGTTTCTTAAATACAGGACGGGATACAATCAATAATTCATAATCGGGCTTATCTTAAGAAAGACTCCTAGAAAGTTTGTGATAATCGATAAAAATTACTGCTTTAAATTTTACTTGTTAAGGGGAATGTTTTACTTTTGCATTTCGCAAATTTGTGTGTGAGTGAACTATTTTGCGTTGAATCATATATCGAACTTAATAACGCTTTAGTAAAAAGTAAACAATGAAAGAAGTAACCAGAGAAGTTTATTTAAAATGGTATGAAGATATGCTGTTTTGGAGAAAGTTTGAAGACAAACTTGCCGCACTTTATATTCAACAAAAAGTTAGAGGATTCCTTCACTTATATAACGGTCAAGAAGCTGTTTTAGCAGGAGCTTTGCACGCGATGAATTTGGGCGGAAAAGACAAAATGATTACCGCTTACCGTAATCACGTTCAACCGATTGGAATGGGGGTTGACCCAAGAAAAGTAATGGCTGAACTTTTAGGAAAAGTAACGGGGACTTCCAAAGGTATGGGGGGCTCGATGCACATCTTTTCAAAAGAACACGGATTTTATGGAGGACACGGTATCGTCGGAGCACAAATTCCTGTGGGTGCTGGTATGGCCTTTGCCGATAAATATTTCAACACGGGTGGTGTAACCCTTACCTATTTTGGGGATGGTGCTGCACGCCAAGGTTCGTTGCATGAAGCCTTCAATATGGCCATGTTATGGAAACTTCCCGTAGTATTCATTTGTGAAAATAATGGATACGCCATGGGAACTTCAGTAGAAAGAACCGCTAACCATACAGACATCTGGAAACTAGGATTAGGATACGAAATGCCTTGTGGTCCTGTGGACGGAATGAACCCGGTCAAAGTAGCTGAGGCGATGCATGAAGCCATGGAAAGAGCCCGTCGTGGTGACGGACCCACCTTCCTAGAAATGAAAACGTACCGTTATAGAGGTCACTCCATGTCGGATGCGCAATTATACCGTTCCAAAGAGGAGGTAGATGAGTACCGCAAAATCGACCCTATTACACAAGTATTAGATGTCATCAAAGAAAACAACTACGCTACCGATGCTGAAATTGAAGTGATTGACGAAAGAGTAAAAGACTTAGTAGAAGAGTGTGCAACATTCGCCGAAGAGTCTCCTTTCCCAGAAGCACAACAATTATATGACGTAGTGTACGAACAAGAGAACTATCCTTTTATCCCTCATAGATTATAATTATGGCAACAAAAATTACAATGCCGCGTTTAAGCGACACTATGACAGAAGGAACCGTAGCCACTTGGTTAAAAAAAGTAGGCGACACCGTGAAAGAGGGTGATATCCTAGCCGAAATTGAAACCGACAAAGCCACTATGGAGTTTGAGTCGTTCAATGCCGGTACTTTATTATACATTGGTATTCCAGAAGGAGAATCTGCAGCCGTTGATTCGCTTCTAGCCATCATTGGAAAAGAGGGAGAAGATATTTCTGGTTTACTATCAGGAACGACAGTATCCAGTGAGCCTGTAACCGCAGCTCCAGTTGTCGCAGAAGCCATTCAGGCTAGTGCACCAACCTCTTTACCAAAGGGAGTTGTAGTCGTTACCATGCCTCGCCTTAGCGATACCATGACGGAAGGAACAGTGGCTTCTTGGTTGAAAAACGTTGGAGACACGATTAAAGAAGGAGATATCATCGCTGAAATCGAAACCGACAAAGCAACTATGGAGTTTGAATCGTTCAATGCCGGTACTTTATTATTCATCGGAATTGAAGCAGGTCAATCGGCAGCGATAGACAGTGTACTGGCGATTATTGGACCCGCAGGAACTGACATCACCGGCATCGCTGAAAACTATAAAAAAGATGGCACTGCTCCTGCAGCAACCCCTGCACCAAGCGAAAACCATACTGCTGCGCCAGTCGCAGTTGAAACTACCCATACGGCAGAAGGCGGACGAATTTTTGCTTCTCCTTTAGCGAAACAAATTGCAGCCGCAAAAGGCATCAACCTTGCTCAAGTAAAAGGCACCGGTGAAAACGGACGTATTACGAAAAGTGACGTAGAAAACTTTACACCTGCCACAAGCACTTCACAAACCGTAGCACAACCACAAGCAGCTGCTAATGAATCACCAGCTCCGGCTGTCAAACCATTCGTTCCTGCAGGAGAAACATATAGTGAAGTGATCAAGAATTCGCAAATGCGCAAAACGATTGCAAAACGTCTTTCTGAATCGATTTTCACTGCTCCTCATTTCTATTTAACCATTGAAGTGGGTATGGACGAAGCCATGAAATCAAGAGGTGTAATCAATAGCATCCCTGATACTAAGGTATCATTCAATGATATGGTAATCAAAGCTTGTGCTATGGCCTTGAAAAAACATCCTAAAGTAAACTCACAATGGAGTGAAGAAGCAATAACCATTAACCACCATGTAAATGTAGGTGTTGCGGTAGCCGTTGAAGACGGATTAGTCGTACCGGTATTGCGTTTTACGGACCAAATGAGTTTATCGCAAATTGGTGGTGCCGTTAAAGATTTAGCTGGCAAAGCCAAATCCAAAAAACTACAACCTTCCGAAATGGAAGGCAGTACGTTTACGGTATCTAATTTAGGTATGTTTGGTATACAATCCTTTACTTCAATCATCAACCAGCCTAATTCTGCTATCTTATCGGTAGGAGCTATTGAAGAAAAACCGGTAGTAAGAAGTGGTCAAATTGTTGTAGGCAATACGATGACATTAACATTAGCTTGTGACCACAGAACGGTTGATGGTGCGACAGGAGCACAATTCTTGCAAACCTTGAGACAGTACTTGGAAAACCCAGTTACGATGTTGGCATAACAAAAGAGAACTATCCCAAATACTAATTTGGGAACCCATATAAAATCCCGTTATGATTATTCTTAACGGGATTTTTTTATTTAATTTACATTGAAAATCATACCCACTCCCTAATGAAAAATATCACTTGTCTGTTATGTTTATTGTTGTTTGTCAATTGTAAAAACCAAGAATCGACTAACGCGCCAAAGTACATCAAGGACGACCATTCCTTCGCGCATCCTGAATTAGCGGTAGCTAAACATCTAGACTTGGATATAAAAGTCGATTTTGCTACACAAACCATAGTAGGAAAAGCTAGTTGGACTATAAACAATACCGCAACAGGTAAAGAAATTGTTTTTGACGAAAACACCTTAACTATTTCTAAAGTTACGTTAGGTGAAGAAGAAAAGGAAACTACTTTTAGTTTAGGAAAAGAAGTTGCTTTCCATGGTAAGGCTCTTCGTATTGCTATTGAACCCACTACCACCAAAGTTAACATCTATTATAAGACAACCAAAGACGCTGTAGCGCTTCAATGGCTTAATCCTGAACAAACTGCTGATAAAAAACAACCCTTCTTGTTTTCGCAAGGGGAAAGTATTTGGACACGTACCTGGATCCCATGTCAAGATTCTCCTGGCATTCGGTTTACCTATACAGCAAAGGTTGAAGTGCCTGCTAATTTAATAGCCTTAATGAGTGCTACTAATCCAACACAAAGAAATGCAAGTGGTATTTATACTTTCAAACAAGAAAAACCAATCCCTTCCTATTTAATGGCTATAGCGGTGGGCGATTTACAATTTCAATCAATAGACTATCGCACGGGAGTTTATGCTGAACCTTCTGTCGTGGCAAAGTCAAAATGGGAATTTGCAGCATTAGGCAAAATGGTAAATACTGCCGAAAAACTGTTCGGCCCTTACCGTTGGGGACGCTATGATGTACTGGTATTACCTCCGAGTTTTCCTTATGGTGGGATGGAAAATCCTAACCTTACCTTTTTAACTCCGGGGGTAATAGCCGGTGACCGATCTTTAACCAGTCTTCTGGCACACGAACTAGGACATAGCTGGAGTGGCAATTTGGTCACCAATGCTACTTGGGACGATATTTGGCTTAACGAAGGCTTTACGACCTATGTCGAGCACCGTATAGGAGAAGCAGTATTTGGCCTGAAGGAAGCCAAGATGCAAGACGTTTTAAGTCGGAAAGTACTTTACGACAACATGGAAGAATATGGCTCTAACGATCCCGATACCCGCTTAAAAGTAAGTACTACCCACAGAAATCCAGATGACGGTTTAACCGACATACCGTATGAAAAAGGATATGCCTTTTTACAAACGATCGAAGCCGCTGTAGGCCGAAAGAAATTCGATTCCTTCCTTACTGCGTATTTCAAAGCCCATGCTTTTCAATCTATCACTACCGAAGATTTTGTCACCTATTTCAAAGACCATCTGCTAAAAGAAGATACTACATTATCTGCCAAAATAAAGCTAGATGATTGGATATACAAACCAGGCATCCCAAGCAACATCACTACTCCAATTTCAGAAGATTTCTTAGCTATTGATCATATTCAAAAAACTTGGCGAACAACGGGCGTAAACAGATTAAGCCATAAGATAAGATCCACTAATGAAAAGCAACATTTTATTGATTACTTACCTAATGATCTTACGGCACAAGAGATGGCAGCTTTAGACCAAGAATTCCACTTCACCACGCACGGCAATTTTGTCATTAAACGACAATGGTTTATACATGTCATCAAGCATCAGTACACGATTTCTTATCCTGCCGTTGAGCAGTTTATGCGATCAACTAGTAGAACAGGTTCTTTAGTGACTTTATATAAGACGATGATAAAAACCCCTGAAGGAAAATTATGGGCTAAACAAGTATTTTCAAAAGCTAAAGCCGGATACCATTTGACAACAGTTGAAGCTGTTCAAAACCTCCTTAAAGAATAAACTTGTTTATGTAGACCGTTAAAATAGTTAACAACTCCTTATCCTCCTATTAAACAACCCCGGTAACTTTTCTAAACGACCGTGGTCACTTTATTAAATGACGGCGGTCAATTTCTTAAACGACCGTGGTCGTTTCTTGACTTTGTGCCGCTACTTAGTGCAACCATTTAGGTAAAGGTTGATAAG
>JBJONL010000083.1:0-3198 GCA_046051865.1 Bacteroidota bacterium
GGCAGGCAGGCAGGGATGATAGATAATAAACTTGATTTCTAAATTAATTCCATTTTGTTGTGGTTATGAGTTAGACTGTAATGAACGTACTGGAGTAGTCTTGCTCTTTGATAAGATCAGCGTAATGGTTGGTTACTTTATTGCTTTCGATGACGGTTTGGGTGATGCTTAGGGTTTTTAGGGTGTCGTTTCTGTTGATGACTAGACCGTGTTCTTTATTCGCTGCTTCGGTGTAGCGGTGGAACTGGAACAGGGATTCCTTGTTGATGCTCGAGTTCGTCTTCATGAAGGCGTGAAACCATAGGGCTCTTTGCAAACGTACGGCTGCTGAATATAGGGTCGATGACGACCAAATATGGGCTTGATTCGAATCGAGTTCTTGCTGTTCTTTGGCTTGTTCGTCCCATCGGAGTTGGTACAACCGTTGCTTTTCAAATAGGACGATAGTGAAGGGTTCGATACCCTCTAAATCAACCGCATCCCATGCATCTCTTGGTGAGTCGCTCCCTATTAAATCGAGTACTATGAGTCCGCGGCTCTTTCTGTAGTTTTCTTTTAGGGTATGGCGTTCCTCGGCCCCGTTTAACAGGACTAACACGTTGGAATCCTCGTCTACTGCGTACCAGGTCCCACCTGCTTTTTTGTCTTTGGGAAAGAGGATTCGTTTATGGTTGACTAAATAGTACTGGGGCTCGATAGCCGATGGCCTTAGCACTTTCTCATCGCGATTGGAGGTGATGATGACCTTATTGTCGACCTTTACAAAACTTACTGTGCACATTGTTTTCGATATTCTATAGTGGAACCGGCAACCCCGAAATTAGCATCAACCTCAACGGTATCCAATTGCAGTAGGGCCACTTTTAGTAACGCTTGGTGGTGAATGCAATGCTCTAAGTTGTACAGCAATTCGCGTTGGTAGTTGGTTTCCATGCACAGTAGTTCACCCGCTACCCCTTGCTGTAATTGCAAGTTTTTATTAGGCTTATCCATATCCCTTAAAATCGCCTCGATGGAAATCACTGCAAAAGCCGCATCTGTCTGAATGCGATAATCTCGTTGACGATGATCGTAATTTACTATGCCATCTTCATAACTATTTTCTAGGCATTGAAATAATTCAATGATGTGCCTTGTATGCTCCCCAATAGTAGCATCGCTTAAGTCAGCACAAGGCGCGGTGTATTCTTCCTTCGAGAGTTGGACCAATAAGCAGGATAATTCACCGAGCGCTTTATGTATGGCGGGAATGAGCATAATTAGGTTGTTAGTTAGTTGTGGTTTGTTTTTAGTTGGTGAACTAGTAGCTTTATATCTTAAATCGCATTAAATCAGGTATTTTATTTCTTTGATTGTATACTAAAATTAAGCAACAAATTAAAGTTATTATGGCTAATGTAAATAGTGTTCCGCCATCATTTTGCACCTCAATTCCTAAAACAAATAGATGCGAAACCAAGGCTCCCATCATGGTCCCCATAGCTAAAAGCGCTCCTAAAAGCGTGGTTCTAGGGATAAGTATTAGTGCTGAAGCGATCAATTCTACTACACCTGAACCAATGCGGCCAAAAGGTTCTACTCCTAATTTGGTAAAGATATAGACGCTCTCTTCGGCGGCTGTGAATTTAAAGAATAAGGTTTGCACCAATATAATTACGGCTATTAGTTTAATAATCCAGATAAATGCTGTGTTTTTCATGAGGTTTGGTTTTAGTTAGTTCATAATTTTCTTCCAGTTAGCATCGGCTTTTCGCTTGAGGTTGGTTTCATCTTTATTCCAACTTTTAAGCGTATTGTTGAAGTAGGCATTGTAGAACAAAAACAATTTGCCGTCCACAATCTTAAAGGTCTCTGGGTCAATTTCTACCTTCTCCCCTGCACTGCCCATGGCGTAGGCGCACCAACCTCCATATTGGGGTTCGTAGCCCGCGGGATTCTTCGCAAAGGCTTCTTTATTGGCTGCCGAGGAAAAGTAATAGAGTACCCCTTCGTAGGTCGTTGCTAGTTCTTTTTTGCCTTTGATGGCTTTCTTTTGGACAAAATAGGCCACAGGATCATAGCCTTGCAGGGCTACTTTTTTATCTAGGTTGAATTGGGCTGCTCGGTTATTTTGAGCATAGGTGGTTACCGAAAGAACGGCAAGCAGGAGGATTACCAATTGTTTTTTCATAAGAGACTATTTTAGTTTAATTGTTTTGATAAAGCAAAAATAGTAATTTTAAAAAAATCGAAATGTCGGGTAGTTTACAATTGGACTAAAATAATTTAGAGCTTGGCGATATCCTCAATAATAATTTCCTTTCTGCCGTAGTGCAGTAGGCCGTTTTCTTCTAACTCGTTGAGTAAGGAAGTGGCGGTTTGGCGGGAGGTGCAAATGATTTGGGCAATATCCGTTTGGGTCAGGTAATTTTCAATCACTACTCTACTTCCTTCTTGTTTCCCATCGCGTTCGGCCCAGTCTTTTAGGAAGGTGAGCAAGCGGGTTTTAGCATCTTTGGAAATGAGATTGGCATAGTTGTTTTTGATGCGCTTCATTTTGAGGCCAACAAACTTAGTGTAGGACAGCGCCAGACTAGGATTCTGCAACAATAAGTTTTCAAAATCAGACAGTAGGAAACTGCAGATGATGATTTCATCGGTAAGGGCTTTGGCATATTCATTAGAATTGCGGTCGCTGTCGAGTTCGAGTTCGCCAAACAAATCCCCTTTTTGAATGATGTCTTTGATGGTCTCGTTGCCGTCTTCGTCAATCGAAACAATCTTGATGTTGCCTTTCTTCAACAGGAACACCCGAGGCACATCCGAAGAAGAGAAATAAATCACATCGCCTTTTTTGGCTTTTTTAAAACCGGTGATGATGCACAGTTGTTTGATTTGAGACATGCTCAAGGTCCAAAACAACTTATGGTCCCGCAGGTACCAGTATTTTAATTCTTCGTACATGAAGTAAAAATAGTAATTTTTTGATGCAAACCAACTTTTTGAAATTGTTAGGGGCTTATTATACTGAAGGGGGTTGGAATAGGGTCGAAGTAAAGTCTACCTAAAGTCTGAGCAAACTCTGTAGGTTTTTATAAAAGGGTTTTTTTAGTTATGAATTATGAGTGATGAGTTATGAGTGAAAAGAAATGTAGCGAGAATATTTACTCGTTCTAACAACTCCCTTTTCTTTTTGCTTGATCAAAAAGAAACAAAAAA
>JBJONL010000084.1:0-4109 GCA_046051865.1 Bacteroidota bacterium
GCTGATCTTATCAAAGAGCAAGACTACTCCAGTACGTTCATTACAGTCTAACTCATAACCACAACAAAATGGAATTAATTTAGAAATCAAGTTTATTATCTATCATCCCTGCCTGCCTGCCGGCAGGTATTAGTCTATTATCTATCCGTCCATCATCCCAAAACCCATAACTCCTTTGAAACTCTTCCTGCACAAACTCTTCCACTGGGAATACTGGCCGTTCCAAATTGTATACATCCCCATCTATTTTTTGTGGGCCTTTTATGCAATAAAGGCACGTGCTATTTTCTTTTTCAATGCCTGCAATCCTACGATGCGGAATGGTGGATTTATCATGGACAGCAAGAAAGAAATCTACGATTTGATTCCTCCCCAATATTATCCCACAACGCGTTTTGTAAAAGAAGCCATGCCGTTTGAGGAAGTGATCACGCTGATGGAGCAGGGCCCAATCACCTTCCCACTCATAGCCAAACCCGATATCGGTTTGCGAGGTTCGGCCGTAAAAAAGATAACGAATAGGGACGAATTAGAACACTATCATTGCAAAGCCAATTTTGATTATTTACTGCAGAACTTAATTCCGTACGACCACGAAGTCGGCATTTTCTATGTCCGCTTCCCCCACGAAGCCAAAGGAAGAATAACAGGTATTGTGGCCAAAGAGTTTCTGATTATCGAAGGTGATGGATTGGCTACTATGGAAGAATTACTGAAAAAGAATCCGCGCCATGCCTTGCAATTAAAAGCCTTGCAAAAAGAATATGGTGCCACTTTTAAGACTATCTTAGCAAAAGGGGAACGACGCAATTTAGTACCCTACGGCAATCACGCTCGAGGCGCAAAGTTTCTAGATTACAGTCATTTGATTAGTCCGCAGCTCACCCAAGTCATTGACGACATGTGTCAGCAAATAGAGGGGTTCTATTTTGGTCGTATGGACTTGATGTATAACTCGTGGGAGGAACTCGAGCAAGGAAAGAACTTTGCCATCGTCGAATTAAACGGTGCCGCTAGCGAACCGACTCACATTTACGACCCAAAACATTCGTTGTTTTTTGCCTGGAAAGAACTGGCAAGACACATCGGATATATGTTCCAAATTAGTGTCGAAAATAATAAAAAAGGCTATGCCTATTTACCTCATAAAATCGGGATGCAACAATACAGGTTGCACCAAAAACAGTTTAACCGTATACTCAATTTTTAATGCAAAAGCTAAAGAATATTGGCGTGGGGTTTTTAGTAAGCTTCCTAGGTTCAATTCCCTTGGGCTACCTCAATGTTATAGGCTTCCAAGTGTTTCAACAATCAGGAATGCTCCCCACCGTCTTGTTTGTTCTAGGGGTGATTTGCGTGGAGTCGGTCGTCATTTATGGCACTGTAGTGTTTGCCAAAAGACTAGCGGCCAATAAACGTTTAACCAAATACATTGAAGGATTCTCCGTTTTGTTCATGGGGGTCTTAGCTGTGGTTTTTTACTTTAGTTCCCATTCGAATAGCACTGCTGTACCTACTATTCAGTACGTCCCTTTTGTATTGGGCATCATCTCAAGCGGATTGAATTTCATTCAAATTCCCTTTTGGACCGGTTGGAATCTGTATTTGCTCAATGGTCATTACATCGAAGTGTCAAAATCTAGGATATACTTTTATGTAATCGGAACGAATATCGGAACCTTCTGCGGCATGATGACCCTCATCGTATCCCTGCATTTTTTTACGTCCAATGTGGATTTCTTGGCCAAATACTTAATGAACTATATCATTCCGTCCATTTTCTTAGGCCTGGGTGTTTTTCAAGGCGTTAAGTTTTGGAGAAAGTACCGAACGTAATTTACGAGGTTTATTTTCTGAAGTTTTGTTATCTTTACCGTACTTAACAACACCCATGAAAAACATCATCATTACCGGGACTTCCAGAGGCATAGGCTACGAATTAGCACTGCAATTAGCCAGTGCCGGACACCAAGTACTAGCCCTTTCTCGTAAAATTCCCAGCGGACTCCTAGGCAACGAGAACATCTCCTGCCTTTCGGTGGACTTAACCTCGGAATCCGACTTGCAAGAAGTCGCCCATTTCATCAAAACAGCCTGGACCCATGTGGATATTCTGATCCATAATGCGGGTAGCTTGGTCAACAAACCGTTTGCCCAACTCACCCAAGATGATTTCGAAAACGTCTATAAAGTCAATGTGTTTGGAGTAGCCAATCTGACCAGAGTGTGTTTGCCAGCCCTTCAAAAAGGAAGTCATGTGGTTTCGATTAGTTCGATGGGAGGCATACAAGGCAGCATGAAGTTTGCCGGCCTAGCCGCCTACAGTTCCAGCAAAGGAGCCGTAATTACGTTGTCGGAACTCCTAGCCGAAGAATATAAAGAACAAGGCATCGCCTTCAACGTATTAGCCCTTGGAGCCGTAAACACCGAAATGCTACAAGAAGCATTCCCGGGCTACGTAGCTCCAACCTCCCCAGCACAAATGGCCGAGTACATTGCCAACTTTGCCCTAACAGGCAACCACTACCACAACGGTAAAATAATTCAGGTTTCTTCTTCTACTCCGTAGGGAGTTATGAGTTATGAGTTATAAGTTATGAGTTATGAGTGATAGTATTATTAAGAAAAAGAGTTATGCGTTAGCCGTAAAGGGTGTTCATTTCTATAAGTTTTTAGTTAACGAGAAGAAGGAATTTGTTTTAAGTAAACAATTTTTACGTTCGATAACCTCTGTTGGGGCCAATGTAAGAGAGGCTATTAATGCTCAAAGTAAATCCGATTTTATTCATAAACTATCTATTGCCCAAAAGGAATGCGATGAAACAATGTATTGGTTAGAACTGTTGAAGGAGACTAATTACATATCAAGCGAAGAATTTAAAAGTATATATCCCAAATGTAGCGAGGTTTTAAAAATCATAAGAAGTATCATTATAACATCAAAAAAAAACTCATAACTCATAACTCATAACTGAAAAAGCTTTGTCTGAAGTTCTCTCTAAATATCTTCCTGAACACGCGGTTCATTCTTGCTTTGAATTGATCAAAAGCAATAACGTGCACCTTAAGATCGTTAACGAACGGCAAACCCGCCATGGGGATTATCGAAGAGCGCTAGGAGGGAAGCACGAAATTACCGTGAACGCCAACCTCAATAAGTACCGCTTCCTAATCACCTTAATCCACGAAATAGCCCATTTAGTATCCTACGAAAAGTACGGCCGACTTATTAAACCCCACGGGAATGAATGGAAACATACGTTCCAAAGTTTGATGGTCCCCTTCATCCGCCCCGAGATCTTTCCGCATTCGGTACTGCCTTTGGTAGCCAATCACTTTAGAAACCCCACCGCCAGCAGCGACACCGATGCGCGCTTAGCATTTGCCTTAAAACAATTTGACGAACGCAAACCAGATGTGCATTACGTACACGAAGTACCTAGTGGTAGTTTCTTCCGCATCAAAAACGGTCGGGTCTTCCAAAAGAAAGGGCTCCGAGTAAAACGCTACGAGTGCCTAGAAGTCAAAACCGGCAGACTCTTTCTCTTCAACGCCAATGCCGAAGTAGAAATTTTACCGGGTTCATAACAATAAACACACCGCATCTTAGTACCTTAGCGACTTAGTTTCTTTACTATTATGAATAAAAATTATTATGCCATACTGATGGCCGGCGGAGTAGGTTCGCGCTTTTGGCCGGTAAGCACCACCGAGTTGCCAAAGCAATTTCACGATATGCTGGGCTCGGGCGATACGCTGATCCAAAAAACCTTCAGCCGTCTGTCCAAATTGATTCCGGCAGAGAATATTTAT
This sequence comes from Bacteroidota bacterium, assembly GCA_046051865.1. Lineage (GTDB taxonomy): Bacteria > Bacteroidota > Bacteroidia > Flavobacteriales > Flavobacteriaceae > Flavobacterium. The sequence goes on from JBJONL010000084.1 coordinate 3,814, forward strand.
ATCTTGACCAACGAACGCTACAATGATTTAGTCTTAGAACAACTGCCGATGGTCAACCAAGCACAAGTACTGTTAGAACCTGCCATGCGCAATACAGCTCCTTGTATCCTCTATGCCTCTCTTAAAATACAAAAACAAAACCCCGAAGCCCTAATGGTGGTAGCGCCAAGCGACCATTGGATTGAAGACGAAACGGCTTTTGCAAACAACCTGCAAACTTGCTTCGATTTCTGCCACAAGGAAAATGCTTTATTGACCCTAGGGATAAAACCCACTTTTCCAAATACCGGTTTTGG
>JBJONL010000085.1:0-9200 GCA_046051865.1 Bacteroidota bacterium
CCAAAACACCGTGTGAAAGTTGGTATTGGAAATGATAATTTATTCAAAAACTTTGGATTCAATCTGAGCGGAAGATGGAACAGCGAATACTTATGGCAGTCAACTTTTGTTGACGGAACGATTAAGGCAGCTACTGTTGTTGATGCTCAAATCAATTATGGTATTCCAAAGCTTAAATCGGTACTTAAAATTGGAGCCACTAACATTGGCGGTCAAGAGTACCAACAAGTTTTAGGAACAGGATTAATTGGTCAACAATATTTCGCTTCTTTAACGATCAATCCATAAGCAGCAATAACAATATAATATAGTAAGTTATGATAAAAAATTTCAAATGGCTAGCATTGGTTTCGTTAACCTTTGTAGCATGTACTAGTAGTGATGATGTCGTATCTGATTCAAATTCTACAGACGGGACTCCTTTGACAGCGGGTTCGGCCGATTTTTCTAAGTATGTTGCATTAGGGGACTCTTTCGCAGCAGGATATAGTGACGGTGCTTTGTTTGCAGAAGCTCAAAAAACGGCTTATCCAAATATTTTAGCTACGCAATTTGCGTTAGTTGGAGGAGGTGAATTTACAACGCCATACATGAGTGATAACATTGGAGGGTTTTCTTCAGGGGGGTATCAAATACCTCAATTTGGCCCAAGACTTTATTTTGATAATGGGACTAAAAAGCCCGCTCCGGTATCCGGGATTTCAGGTACTGATATCAGCGCTCATTTAACAGGGCAGTTTAGTAATTTGGGTGTGCCAGGAGCAAAAAGTTACCACCTGTTATTTGATGGTTATGCCGCGGCGAATCCTTATTTTGGTCGATTTGCTTCAGGTCCAAGTGCGACGGTTTTAGGAGATGCTTTAGTGCAATCGCCTAGTTTCTTTTCGTTATGGATTGGTGGAAATGATGAGTTAGGGTATGCTACAGCAGGAGGAGATGCTTCTGTTAATCCGTTAACGCCAACTAATATTTTTGATCAATCGTACAATCTGCTGATGACACAATTGACCGCTGGAGGGAGAAAAGGAGTTATTGCAAACTTACCGTATGTGACTACTTTACCGTATTTCTATGTGATAAAATACGATCAATTAGCGCAATCTGATTTAGTAGTAGACGGTGTGAGTCAAGTGGGTGCATTAAACGCACAATTATATGGTCCGTTGCACAATGCACTTGCTTATTTAGGGCAAGGGGATCGAATCAATTTACTATCAACTACTGGAAACAATCCTATGATTATGGTTGATGAAACATTGCCAAATCTTGCTACTTCATTAGCATCCGTTTTACAAGCAGGAGGACTAAGTGCACAAACCGCAGGTTATTTGGGACAAGTATTTGGACAAGCAAGACAAACCAAACCTAGCGATTTAATTTGTTTAGGTGCGGCATCTAGAATAGGCAAAGAGCCAAATGCCGATTTAGACGGAGTATCGTCACTTTCGCCACTTTTAACAAAATTAGGCGTGACATTCCCATTGCCTGATCGATACGTTTTATTGCCTACGGAAGTAGATGAAATTAAAACAGCCACAGATTCTTACAATGCAATTATTGAAGCAGCAGCAGCCACTTATGATGTAGCATTCGTAAATGCAAAAGACGTAATGACACAATTGACTACAACAGGTATTGTTGATGGCTCTTATACAATGACTGCTACCTACATTTTTGGAAATGCTTTTTCATTGGACGGTATTCACCCTAGTCCTAAAGGATATGCGTTAATTGCAAATATGTTTTTAAAAGCTATTAATACAAAATACGGTTCGAACTTTAAAGGTGTGAACTTAGGAGATTATCGAGTGTTATTCCCTCAAGACCCCGCAAGTTTCTAAGAATCTTAAAATAGAGTATATTTAAAACCACCTGCGGAAAGCAGGTGGTTTTTTGTTTTTGGTCCGAAGCAAATCCCTTTGTGTTGATAATTATGCAAAAAATAAACAAAAAAAATTCCTTTATGTATTGATTTTTAAAATAGAAAATTTACCTTTGCGCTTTGAAAAAAGAGGTGTTTTTTTCAAACCTAAACAGCTATTTAATAAATACATAAACAATGTCAAAAGCAATAGGAAAAGTTTCGCAAATCATCGGTCCCGTAGTAGACGTAGTATTTGACAGTAAAGATGTTGAGTTACCAAAAATTTATGACTCATTAGAAATCATTAACAAAAACGGTTCAAAATTAGTATTAGAAGTGCAATCACACATCGGTGAAAACACAGTTCGTACTATCTCTATGGACTCAACTGATGGATTGAGCAGAGGTACTGCAGTAAACGCTACTGGAGCACCAATCCAAATGCCAATTGGAGCAGATGTTTACGGACGTTTGTTCAACGTGATTGGTGATGCCATTGATGGTTTAGGAGATTTGCCAAAAGACGGCGCCAACGGAGTGTCAATCCACCGTCAAGCACCAAAATTCGAAGATTTATCAACTTCAACAGAAGTTTTATATACCGGTATTAAAGTAATCGATTTAATTGAGCCTTATTCAAAAGGAGGTAAAATTGGATTATTTGGAGGTGCTGGAGTAGGTAAAACAGTATTGATTCAAGAGTTGATCAACAATATCGCCAAAGGTCACGGAGGTCTTTCTGTATTCGCAGGAGTAGGAGAAAGAACACGTGAAGGAAATGACTTGCTTCGTGAGATGTTAGAGTCGGGCATTATAAAATACGGTGATGAATTCATGCACTCTATGGAAAATGGAGGATGGGATTTGTCTAAAGTAGACAAACCAGGTATGAGAGAGTCTAAAGCTACTTTCGTATTCGGACAGATGAATGAGCCACCAGGAGCTCGTGCACGTGTAGCCTTATCAGGTCTTTCTATCGCTGAGTACTTCCGTGATGGTGCTGGTTCTGACCAAGGTAAAGATGTATTATTCTTCGTGGATAACATTTTCCGTTTTACACAAGCAGGTTCTGAGGTATCAGCGTTATTAGGACGTATGCCATCAGCGGTAGGATACCAACCAACATTGGCTACTGAGATGGGTGCGATGCAAGAGCGTATCACTTCAACCAAAAAAGGATCGATTACTTCAGTACAAGCGGTATACGTTCCTGCGGATGACTTAACTGACCCGGCACCGGCAACAACCTTTGCTCACTTAGATGCTACTACAGTATTGTCTCGTAAAATTGCGGAGTTAGGTATTTATCCTGCTGTGGATCCTTTAGATTCTACCTCTCGTATCTTAACGCCACTTATCTTAGGTGACGAGCACTACAACTGTGCGCAACGCGTTAAAGAGATTCTTCAAAAATACAAACAATTGCAAGACATCATCGCCATCTTAGGGATGGAAGAGTTGTCTGAAGAAGATAAATTATCCGTATCAAGAGCTCGTCGTGTTCAACGTTTCTTGTCTCAACCATTCCACGTGGCAGAGCAATTTACGGGTATACCAGGTGTATTAGTTGATATCAAAGATACAATCAAAGGATTCAACATGATCATCGATGGTGAATTAGACCACTTACCAGAAGCAGCGTTCAACCTTAAAGGTACGATCGAAGATGCAATCGAAGCAGGTCAAAAAATGTTAGCTGAAGCTTAATAAACAGACTATGATTTTAGAAATAGTATCACCAGAAGCTACATTATTCAAAGGCGAAGTTACTTCGGTTTCTTTACCTGGTGTGAATGGTTCGTTTCAAATTTTAAACAACCACGCGCCCATAGTTTCTATCTTAAAACAAGGTACCGTGCAAATCGCCGCTACTAGTTTTGATTTTAACAAAGAAGTAGCTGAGAAGTTTACTAGAGTAAACGATCAAAACTATACTTTGGAAATCGCCTCAGGAACTATCGAGATGAAAGACAACAAAGTAATTGTATTAGCCGACTAATACAACGCTGAATAAAAGGAATAGCCCAATCTTGTGTAAAAACTTGATTGGGCTTTTTTTATTTGACTTTTTTAAGCGACTGAATCACTAAGGAGCCTAGCGTATAAGCTTCAAGGCCTAAGCCAGCAATAAAGAAGAAAGTCGACAACCCATGATTATGGCTTATCTTCAGGAAGGCGCCTATAATGACTAAGACCATTCCAACTAACAAAAGGATTACATTTTTTTTCATACGGTTCTATTGTATTTCGTTTACATATTCTAAAATATCACCAGGCTGACATTCTAAAATGTCGCAGATCGCTTCTAAGGTGGAGAACCGAACCGCCTTGGCTTTTCCGGTTTTTAGAATGGAAAGATTAGCCGTAGTGATGCCGATTTTCTCTGCCAGTTCGTTAGACCGCATTTTGCGCTTGGCCAGCATTACATCAAGGTTTAAAATAATGGGCATTACTTATATCGTTAAATCATTTTCTTCCTTCAAGTGCTTGGCCAAAGTAAAAACCTCAGAAAGCACGTTGAAGAACAAGCCTAAGGCGAGTAAATATAAAAAGGGACCAAAGCCAACCTCAATTCCTATTTTGTGATGTGAAGCTTTAGTAATAATATCGGCAACTAAGTAGAGCATCGAACCTGCTATTATAAAGTTGCCAATTTTAGGTAATAATAGGATGGTTTCTCTTTCAAAAATTAACCGCTTCGAAAAAGCAGCCAGTAACTTCCTGAAGTAAAATAAAGCGACCAATAAGACTCCAAAGTTAATTAGGTCAACTAAAAGGACAGCCTTGCCCATGGGCATCGTTAAATCTACCGGATTTCCAATTAAGGTGATGGGAACATCAAAATTGTCTCGGTCAGTCACCACCATAATGCAGAAGACGATTGCTAAAGGATAACAAATAAGTGATAGGATCCAAACGTAATCAACAATGGTTTTCAAAATGTGTAATTTTCTCATGAGATTTTGCTTTTTAAGTCAGGCAAATATAATTAAATTATCGATAAACAATAATAAATAGCTAAAAAACAATAATTAATTTAAGTTGGGAAACTAAATCGTTCCTTATCTTTGTACTGATGAAACTCCCAATAGCACTAGCAGAGAAGTTAGCAGTACGTGAAGCGAATAAGGCCCTGCGCCAATTGCCCATGCCAAATCAGTGGGTCGATTTTGCTTCCAACGATTACCTGGGTTTTGCCAAGAACAAGGATGTTTTTTCCAAAACGCACCAGTACCTTCTTGCGCACAACTTACAAGAGAACGGTGCAACGGGATCAAGATTACTCTCAGGAAACCACCGTTTGTATCAAACAACAGAAGACGCCATTCGCCTCTTTCATCAAAGCGAAGCCGCCCTCATTTTCAATTCAGGCTATGATGCCAATGTAGGCTTCTTCAGTTCGATTCCCCAGCGGGCCGATGTGATTTTGTACGACGAACTCTGTCATGCTTCCATTCGCGATGGCATCCAAATGAGTCATGCCAAAAGCTACAAATTCCAACATAACGATTATACCGACTTACAAATGCGCCTTGAAAAGATTGAGGCAGAAACCGTATATATCGTTACCGAAAGTGTCTTTTCTATGGACGGTGACACCCCATTGATGGAACAACTTGTACTGCTTGCGGAGCAATTCAAAGCCTATTTAGTGGTGGACGAAGCGCATGCACTAGGAGTCGCAGGCGAACAAGGCGAAGGTATTGTACAAAGCTTGGGTTTACATGATAAAGTTTTTGCCCGAATCATGACGTTTGGGAAAGGTCTAGGATGCCACGGTGCCGCAGTACTGGGTAGTGAAGCACTCAAAAACTTTCTGGTTAATTTTGCTAGAAGTTTCATCTACACTACGGCCCTGTCTCCCCATGCTGTTGCCACTATTTTAATGGCCTATCAGCAACTAGCACAAGAACAAAAAAGTCTAGCTTCCCTTAAAAACAATATCTTGTTGTTCAATCAAGAAAAAATGCGCTTGGGCCTGAAGCCGTTATTAGTATACAGCAAATCGGCCATACAATGCGCCATTATACCCGGGAATGAAAAAGTAAAAAACATCGCAACCCAATTGCAACAACAAGGCTTTGATGTAAAACCCATACTGTCACCCACCGTACCCGAAGGTCAAGAACGCTTGCGTTTTTGTTTACACAGTTACAATTCCGAAAGTGAAATCAGTAGAGTCTTAGAATTGTTAGCTACTTTTGTATTTTAATTATGGAAGAAGAAGCCCAATTTCAGTTACTCCGCCGATTTCAATATTCCAGCGAAGCTATAATTTACCAAGGTAAATTAGAAAGCCAAGGGATTGAAGTTTTTTTACGAGATAATCACGTTGTCGATACGAACCCCTTATACAGCAATGCGGTTGGAGGAGTGAAATTGTACGTCAAAACGGAAGATGTAAACAAGGCCATTGAAATACTACAAGACATAAGCTTGTATTCTTTAGATGACAACCATAAACTCGTTCAGTGCCCCAATTGTGGCGCCACACAAGCGGAAATGGTAACTTCTATCAGTAGTATAAAGATGTTAGTAGCCTATGTTATGTCGGTCTTGTTACTAGCATTGCCTTTTGTGACGCAACACAAATACAAATGTGCCCATTGTAAACTTGAATTTAATTAAATCAAATGAAACTATTCATCACAGGAATTGGAACCGACGTGGGTAAAACCATCGCCTCGGCAATCGTAACCGAAGCCTTAGAAGCCGATTATTGGAAACCCATACAAGCGGGTGACTTGGAGCATAGCGATACCCACAAAGTGAAAGCGTATTGTGCTAATCAAAAAACTAAATTTCATGCGAATGCCTATGCGCTAAATACTCCCGCAAGTCCCCATTGGTCTGCAGCCTTAGACGGAATTACGATTGATATAAATAAAATTAGCGAACCCATTACAACCAATCATTTGGTTATTGAAGGAGCAGGAGGCGTATTGGTTCCTTTGAATGAGACCGATTGTGTAATCGACTTAATTAAAAGTGACTATAAAGTCGTCGTAGTGTCACGCCATTATCTAGGCAGTATTAATCATACGTTGTTGACGGTCGAAGCTTTGAAAAGCCGGAACTTAACGGTCGCTGGTATTATCTTCTCGGGCAATGAAAATAAAGCTACGGAAGAAATTATTTTGCATAAAACCAAAGTACAATGTATCGGTAGGATTGATGACGAACCTTATTTTGACACCAATGTCATCGCCGATTATGCCGATAAGTTTAAAGAAAATTTACTAAATCTATAGAAAAGAGAAAGGAGTTTAGTCGAATGCCTTACCGCAGATTGTCTATCCTCTATTCGTCCATCATCTAGTATCCAAAAAAATGACCCTATCCGAAAAAGACCAATTATACAACTGGCACCCCTATACCCAGCACAAAACAGTGGGCTTGCTTCCTACGATTGTTAAAGGTGAAGGCGCATTGCTTTGGGATGACCAAGGAAAGGAATATATAGACGCCATTGCTTCCTGGTGGGTAAATCCGTTTGGACACGCCAATACCGCCATAGCCCATGCCATTTATACCCAATTAACTACTTTAGAACACGTATTGTTTGGAGGATTTACCCATAACAAAGCCATAGAGTTGTCGGAGAAATTGCTATCGATGCTACCCGCCAATCAAAAGAAAATCTTTTATTCAGACAACGGGTCTACCGCAGTAGAAGTAGGACTAAAGGCGACCTTGCAGTATTTTTATAACAAAGGAGTAAAGCGCACCAAAGTCATTGCTTTTGATGATGCGTTCCATGGGGATACCTTTGGCGCGATGGCAGCCAGCGGCATTACCTTTTATACCGAAGCCTTTCAAGGCTCCATGCTCGAAGTAACGCGGATACCCGTGCCCACTGCTGGCAATGAAACCAAATGTTTGGAGGTCTTAGAAACCTTAGTGGCTAGTGAACAATATGCCGCCTTCATCTTTGAGCCCTTGGTGCAAGGAGCGGCAGGCATGGTGATGTATGCCCCCGAAGTGTTAGACCAAATGATGGCACTCTGCCAAAAGCACCAAGTATTCACCATTGCCGATGAAGTCATGACAGGTTTTGGCAAGACGGGAAAAACATTCGCCAGCGACTATTTAACGCATAAACCCGACATTATTTGCTTATCGAAAGCCTTGACAGGCGGCACCATTCCGATGGCTGTTACCACTTTTACTCAAGAAGTGTACGACGGTTTTTACAATGAGGACGTCAATAAGGCTTTGTTTCACGGCCATACCTTTACGGCGAATCCGACAGGTTGTGCCGCCGCCTTAGCTAGTATCCAATTGTTGGAATTGCCCGAAATGCAACAAAATATCAGCCGAATCAATGCACAGCACCTCGCTTTTGCAGCCAAAATACAATCGCATCCGAAAGTCAAAACCACCCGCGTCTTAGGGGTCATTTTTGCGTTAGAAATTGTAACCGTTGGGGCCGAAAGTTATTATGGCACGATGCGCAACAAACTCTATGCTTTCTTTATTGAAAATGGGGTCATACTGCGACCGGTGGGGAATATAGTTTATATACTGCCGCCTTATGTAATGACAAATGCGCAGCTCGAAAAGGTCTATAGCATCGTGGAAGCTGCCGTGGAAATGATTTAACCACAAATTGCGCCACAGCAAACTAAAGTCATAAAGAGTTTTACGACCTTTGCAATTCAGTCAACACAAATGTTAAAAACGAAAATCGCCATAACCTCCCTTGCTACCCTCTCGCCGTTAGGGGATGATCCCGCTGGGATTTGGAACGAATACGCATCCGGAAAATCGTGCATAGGGTTGAAAACGTTCAAGGATAAAGACTACCTAGTCGCAACCCTTTCGGAAGAAAGCAGGATGCGGATAGCCGCCTTGCGCAAAGAAGATCTTAAATACAAAGCCTTAGACGAAACCGTAGTAATGGCTGTTCTTACTGCTCGTACCGCCATTGAAAAAGCAGGATGGCAAGTGGGTGATGACTTTGGAATCAACATCGGATCGTCGAGAGGAGCCACCCAATTATTCGAAAAACACCATCGGGAATACCTCGAAACAGGAACCACCGCCACATTAACCTCACCCACCACTACTTTAGGGAATATCTCTTCATGGGTTGCCCACGATCTGAAAAGTAAGGGTCCCGAGATTTCACATTCTATTACCTGCTCTACAGCTTTACACTCGATTTTGAATGCAGTTGCTTGGTTGCAAGCTGGGATGGCAACGAAGTTTTTAGTAGGAGGGAGCGAAGCTCCCTTGACAGGATTTACATTAGCGCAAATGGCGGCCCTTAAAATTTACGCAACCGAGCGACAAGAGTTCCCTTGTCGTGCCTTCGATTTGACTAAAACTAAAA
>JBJONL010000086.1:0-23938 GCA_046051865.1 Bacteroidota bacterium
TTGGATGTGATGGTTTCCATGGACAGCGGGAATGCTCATATAGCCGCTATGCTGGGCGTGACGGTACTAACCTTATGGGGAGCTACCCATCCTTATGCTGGATTTAAGCCTTTTAACCAACCGATGGAACGTTGTTTGGTTTCCGATAGGGAACAGTTTCCTTTGTTGCCTACCTCCGTGTACGGGAATAAGAAAATAGCAGGCTATGAAGCGGCCATGCGCACGATAGCGCCTGAAGCGGTATTAGCAAGTATACATAACATCTTAAAATAAAAAACTCCTCAATTTGAGGAGTTTTTTATTTTTATACATCGTCGTAATCTACGCAGACTTCTGGGGATGTTGGATGGGCTTGACAGGTGAGGATTAAACCCTCAGCAATTTCATTATCGGTTAAGATGGCGTTCTTTTTCATCTCAGCAGTCCCCGAGGTGATACGAGCTAAGCATGAACTACAAATCCCTCCTTGGCACGAATAGGGCGCATCTACTCCTTGCTTTAGAGCGGCCTCAAGTATCGTTTGTTTTTGGGACATTTCAAAGGTTGTTTCTTCGTCGTCCACTAGGATGGTTATTTTTGTATGCCCGACAGCACTGTTGGCCGCAGCGGTTTCGTTAGAAGCGGTGGTCGAGAACAATTCGAATTTAATATTTTTATCGGCGATGTTGTGTTCTTTAAGCACAGTGGTTACTCCGTTGATCATGTCTTCTGGACCGCACAGGTAGAATTTGTCAAATTCTTTTTCTTTGTGTTTGTTGTTCAAAACAAAATTAACGGCTGCTTTATCGATACGGCCAAAGATTTCGTGCTCCATTTTAATTTGCGTAAAGGCATAGTGCACGAAGAAGCGTCCAACGTACTTGAGTTGGAGTTCGTGTAATTCCTGGTGAAAGATGGTTTCTTCTATGTTTTTATTGCCGTATACTAGAACAAAGGTACTTTTTGGTTCGTTTTCTAGGACCGTTTTCAAAATCGCCATAACCGGTGTGATACCACTACCCGCCACAAAAGCAGCGTAGTTTTTTTGGTGGGAGAAATCCGGCTCGAAGGTAAAACGCCCTTCGGGTTGGCTTACTTCAAGGATGTCACCTGCTTTCAGGTTTTCATTGGCGAATTTTGAAAAGTGTCCGTTTTTAACCGCTTTGATGGCAATGCGTAGTTCGCCACTATTCGGAGCGCTGCAAACCGAGTAGGCTCTGCGTATTTCTTGACCGTCAAGTGTCAGTTTGAGGTTGACGTATTGACCTGCGGTGAATTGGTAGGCCGCTTTTAATTCGGCTGGAATGGTAAAGGCTACAGAAATCGCGTTAGGAGTTTCTTGCTTTACTTCTTTGATGTGTAATTTATAAAAGGCTGACATGCGTTGTATTTTTGGCAAAGATACTAAACAAAAGCGGTATGTTTAACTCCTTTTGGCCAAGGAATTTCGGAAAGATTCCGTGGGGGCCTGCTAAGGGTAATATAAAGGTTATCATGCTATATCTATGCTATATCCATGCTATATCTTATACTTTTCTAACGAGAAATCTATAAGGATTGGGGGCATAATCTAGGGGTAAATCACGTTAAAAAATATATACCTATAAATCTTATGTATATAAAAAACTTATGTATCTTTGTTCTTTTAAAAATGGAGCTGCGATGAAACAATCACAATTGTATAAGGGGAGTTTGGCGACAATAGTCATGAAATTGCTAGAGGAAAACGGAAGAATGTATGGGTATGAGATTACCCAGAAGGTGAAGGATATTACTAATGGCGAGTTGAAAATCACAGAGGGCGCTTTGTATCCGGCTTTGCATAAGTTAGAAGCCGAAGGCGTTTTAGAGGTGGAGGTTGCCCAAGTAGACAATAGAGTTCGGAAGTATTATAAGTTGACCGAAAAGGGAACTACCGAAACAGTGAATCGGTTAGCGGAGTTGGAGGATTTTATTCGGAATATGCAAACGCTGGTGCAACCTAAATTGGAGTATTAGCTATGAAATTAACCAAAGAAGAAATACAATTTATAGACACCTACTTGTTGAAGAGTGAGGTGTTTTATGTGGATGTTCGTCAAGAGATGGTAGATCATGTGGCTACTGCTGTAGAGCATATTATGACAGCCGAGGGGCAGGATTTTTATGATGCCTTTAAAGCCTATATGGTTGTGCATAAAAAGGAACTTTTGAAAAACAACGTGATGCGTTGGGCGTTTTCATGGGATGTGATAAGACAATTTGCGTTGTTTTTGGTCAAGCCAATGCAGTTGGTTATCGCCGTCCTTTTCTTTTTCTTGTTTCGGTATGTGGATGTCAACCGTTATTTTTCGGATGGCTTTACGGTAGCAAATTTGTTTTTTGTTTTGGTGCTCGGTATGGCCTTGTTTCAGCTCTGTTATTTCCAATTGTATCTTAAGAAGCGTTTTTATGTGATTGAGAAGACGGGGTCCTTGTTGATGGTACTCTATTATTTGCAGTTATTTTTTATGCCATTTTTTGATAGGGCGGCCGTTTCTTCAATGACCGTGACCGTATTTAGTTTTTTATATGTGGCCTATCTCTCTTTTTTTGCCCAGGCCTTAGTTCGCTTTAACACACACCGTTTTAATTATATTTAAGATGACCCTCAGTGCAGCACAAATAGAAAAGCTCTATGCTTTTACCCGCCAACATTATGTGGAGTATTATGATTTACAAACCGAATTGGTCGACCATTTAGCCAATGCCATAGAAGCGCAGTGGGAAGCCAATCCCAAATTGACCTTTGAGGAAGCCTTGCAAATGGAATTCAAAAAGTTTGGCGTCTTCGGTTTTATGGATGTGGTGGATAAGCGCAGGGGAGCCCTCAACACAAAATACAACAAACTGGTGTTGCAACACCTCAAAACCTTTTTCAGCATCCCCAAAATAATAGGAACATTCACTGCTATTGGCATTGTATTCTGGATACTGGCCGCCTTACAGCGTGATGTGGATCAGGGAAACAATGTACTGCAGGCGTCTTTCTTTGCGCTTATTCTTTCTTTTATTATTTGCTTGTTCCTATTGAGACAGCAAAACAAAAAACGCAATAAAAAAACCGAAAAGAAATGGTTGCTGCGCGAAATCATTTTCGGATACAGCGGTATGGCGGGGATATTCAACGTACCAGTTCAGTTTGCTTTACATCTCAACGGAAGCCATTTCTCAAATGGGTTGCTGTTGTTTTTCAGTTTCCTGTTTGTGGTGTTGGGAATTACCATTTACATCACCATGTTTCTCATTCCGGCCAAAGCCGACGAATACCTCCGAGAAACCTATCCTGAATATGAAATGGTGTAATACTGTAACATTTTCTTATATTTAAAAACTAATTGTAAAACCTAAACCCAGTTTTATGTTCCGACATTTCATTTCGCTTGAGTGGAAATCCTTTTTTCGATCCGCTTCTTTTGCTACTAATTTGGCGTTGAAAATCCTAATGGGATTTATGGCCATTTATTTTATGGTTGTTTTTGTGGGTGCTGGTGTGGGTGCATTCTATCTAATTAAGGAAGAAGCCCATATGGAGCCCTTGGCTGCCGTGAATAAGTTCTTGATTTATTATTTTGTGGCGGATTTAGTAATCCGTTACTTTTTCCAGCAGATGCCGGTGACGAATATCAAGCCCCTATTGACCTTACCTATCAAGCGTAACACTATCGTGCACTATACTTTAGGGAAAACAATTATATCCTTTTTCAATGTATTGCATGCATTTTTCTTTATCCCTTTTACAATAGTATTACTGGTAAACGGATATGGATTTCAGGCGGTATTGTGGTTGCTAGGGATTTGGGCCTTGGTCTATGTGAATAATTTTATCAATGTATTGATTAACAACAAGAATAGTGTTTTTTATCCGTTGGTGGCGGTGGTGCTTGGACTGGGAGCGGCACAATACTATAAATTATTTGATTTGACAGCGTATACCCTGCCTTTTTTCCAAGGGCTGTATAGTACGGTTTATGGGTTTGTTTTAGCAATTGCTTTGGCAGCGGTATTGTATTATTTCACGTTTGTTTATTTCAAGAACAACTTGAATTTGGATATGGGCTTGGCCAAAAAAAGTGCAGAGGCCAAGACGGAGAACTTCACCTGGTTGAATCAATTTGGTACTTTGGGAACCTTTTTAAAGAATGACATTAAGATGATTAAACGGAATAAACGTCCAAGGAGTACGGTTATCGCGAGTGTAGTATTCATTTTTTATGGATTATTGTTTTTCACGAATATGGTTCCGGCTTACAACAATCCAGCGATGCAGGTCTTTGGAGGCATCTTTGTATCGGGGGGCTTTTTGTTGAATTTCGGACAATTTGTGCCGAGTTGGGACAGTGCTTATTACCAATTGATGATGAGTCAAAACATCAGTTACCGCGAATATTTAAGTTCGAAGTGGTGGTTAATGGTTATTGCTACGGTCATTTCAACTGTAGTGGCTACGTTCTATTTATATTTTGGTTGGAAGGTTTATCTATTGATTGTAGTGGGTGCCATATATAACATCGGAGTGAATTCGCATTTGGTGCTGTTGGGAGGCGCTTACAATAAAACAGCGATTGATTTGACGGCGGCTAAAGCTTTTGGACAAAAGCAGGCTTTTAGTTTTAAAAATTTATTAATTGCAGTACCGAAGATATTGGTTCCTATGTTGCTGTATGCATTTGGATATTTTATATTCAATGCAGAAACAGGCTGTTTGATGGTCGCATTGGCAGGTGTTTTGGGCTTTGCCTTCAGAGACAAAATGTTCACCATAATCGAGAAGGTCTACAAAACAGAGAAGTATGCCGCAATCAATGCTTACAAGCAGCGGGGTTAGTTTTCAGTTGCCGTTCACAGTTTAAAAAAATATACTTACTTATAACCTTATACAAGAGATGATACAAGTTACTAATTTGACAAAAAAATATACTACGGGGGTTACCGTATTGAATTTGGCCTCCTTAGAAATTCCAAAAGGACAAAGCTTTGGCTTAGTTGGTAATAATGGTGCTGGGAAGACTACTTTTTTCAGTTTGTTATTGGATTTGATCCAGCCTACAACGGGTCACATACTTAACCATGGCGTACAAGTTAACACAAGTGAGGCATGGAAACCTTTTACTGCCGCTTTTATTGACGAGAGTTTTTTGATTGGGTATTTGACGGCAGAAGAGTATTTTTATTTCATAGGGGATTTGCGCAACCAAAACAAGGCTGATGTGGATGCTTTGTTGGCCAAGCATGCTGAGTTTTTCAATGGAGAAATCTTGAACAGCAAGAAGTACTTGCGCGATTTGTCGAAGGGGAACATGAAGAAAGTAGGGATTATTGCAGCCTTGATTGGGAATCCTGAGGTCGTGATCTTGGATGAGCCGTTTGCTAATTTAGATCCTACCACCGTGAATCGTTTGAAAAAAATAATCAAAGAATTGGCTGATGACCCTAATGTCACCGTTTTGGTTTCGAGTCATGATTTGGTGCACACCGTGGAGGTTTGTAATCGTATCGTTGCGTTGCACTTAGGGGAAGTGGTAAAAGACATTCCTACCACGCCAGAAACTTTAAAAGAGTTAGAAGCATTTTTTGCAGTCTAATTTTTTGCCGTATCAAAAAGAAACGTATTTTTACCCGTTAGTTATACTATTTATGACTTATTCACGTTATAATAAAAACGTTTTGCTTTGAGAACCAGTACCCTAAAATACCTTATATTATCGGGATTTATTGTTTTTTTGATAGCTTGTTCTACCAAAAGGAATACCTTCTTGTCCCGTAATTCGCATGCTTTAAGTACGAAATACAACATTTTATATAATGGTGGTATGGCTTTGGACAAAGGCATAGAAGAAGTAATTCAAAAGAATAACGACAATTTCTGGGAGTTGTTGCCTGTAGAGCGCATGCAACTAGGGGATCAGAAAGTTGTTTTGGAGGAAACTAAAAATCCTAATTTTGAGCGTGCAGAGACTAAGGCGACTAAGGCGATTCAGAAGCATTCCATGAACATACAGGGTTCAGAAAAAAACCCACAAATGGACGAAGCGCATTTAATGCTGGGGAAGGCGCGTTATTATGATCAGCGATTTGTACCGGCCTTAGAAGCGTTCAATTATGTGTTGTATAAATACCCTAACAGCAATAAAATCTACGAAGTAAAAATTTGGAGAGAGAAGACCAATATGCGTCTCGAAAACGATGCGTTGGCGGTCAATAATCTTCGTAAGTTATTGAGTGAAATTAAATTCAAGGATCAGATTTTTGCCGATGCTAATGCTACGTTGGCACAGGCCTTTTTAAATTTGGAAGAAAAGGATAGTGCGGTGGCTAAGATTAAGATTGCTACCGAGTTTACCAAATCACAAGAAGAGAAAGCCCGCTACCGCTATATCACAGCCCAGTTATATGAAACTATGGGGTATAAAGATAGTGCTTATGCGGCGTATCAAACAGTGATCGACATGCACCGTAAAGCAGCTCGTCAGTATGTAATACATGCTCATGTGCAACAAGCCAAGCAATTTGACCCTACAAAAGGGGATACTATTGCCTTTTTGAAGAAGTTTAATGACTTAATAGCAGACCGTGAGAACCGCCCGTATTTGGATGTGTTGAACCATCAGTTGGGCTTATATTATGACCAACAAAAGAACTACGCTCAGGCTAAAAAATATTATAACGTTTCCCTTAAAAAGAAAACAACCGACCAATATTTGATGGCTTCTAATTACCGAAACCTTGCCGATATTTATTTTAAGAAAGCTAAATACGTCGTGGCGGGCAAGTACTTTGACAGTACGTTGACACAATTAAAGCCTCGTACCCGGGAGTTTAATTTAATTAAAAAGAAGCGCGAGAATTTAGAAGACGTAATCAAGTATGAGGGAATCGTACAACGCAATGATAGCATCTTATCCTTATGCACGATGTCGGCTGAAGCAAAAACCGCATTTTTTGAAAAGTACATTGTTGACTTAAAAAAGAAAGAGGTAGCCGCTAAGAAAATTGCGGATAAGAATGCGCAAATTGCCGAGAACAAAGCGCGTAATGAAGGCGGAACAGGCGACCTTAAAACGGCATTAACCAATACCGTTACCGCTCCAAAGATTAAAGAGCCGGTTTCAATCTCCGGGGGAAGTAATTTCTATTTTTACAACCAGGCAACGGTAGCCTATGGAAAGAAAGAGTTTATGAAAACCTGGGGCAAAAAGACCTTAAGCGATAATTGGCGTACTTCCTCTAGCAAAGATAGCGGAGCAAGCACCAAGGAAGATGACGATGTTGCGGATACTAAAGACGCCACAGAGGACCCTAAAAAAGACAAAGAAGTAGCGGCAAAAGACGATCAATACAGTCCGGAGTTTTATACTAAACAATTACCTACCAATCAGAAAGTATTGGACAGCTTGGCAAAGGAGCGCAATTTTGCTTATTTCCAATTAGGGACTATCTACAAGGAAAAATTTAAAGAAGACAAGTTGGCCGTAGCCAAATTTGAGCGGTTGTTAAAGAACAAGCCCGAAGAACGTTTGGTATTGCCTACGATGTATAATTTGTATAAATTGTATGAGTTGCTGAACGATAAGGAGCAGGCTGCTGCGATGAAGGCGGCGATTATTGCGAACTATCCAAATTCACGCTATGCTCAGATTTTGAATAACCCATCGAGTGAAGAAGGGGAAGATGCTAATTCGCCCAATGCGGTATACGAGAAAATCTATAAGCAGTACAATAATGGGGAATACAAAACCGTCTTGACGGCTATCGAGGAATCCATCGAACTATTTAACGGAGACCCTATTTTGCCGAAGTTTGAGTTGTTAAAAGCAAAACTCAAAGGAAAGTTAGAAGGCCTAGCCACATATGGAACGGCGTTGAACTACGTGTCGCTGACGTATCCTAATACCGAAGAAGGTAAAAAAGCCGAAAAGTTGTTTACGGTCGATTTGCCTAAACTAGAGGCTTTGCAATTGTCGACTAGTGACTCGAAAAACTGGAAAATACTTTATCAAACCAAAGATTTTGAAGACAAAAATACCAAGATCTTGATTGAAAAGATTAAAAAATTCATCACGGAGCGCGATTTAAAAAGACTATCATTATCGTATGATTTGTATACGATGACCGATAACTTTGTAGTGATACACGGCGTTACCTCTAAAGATCTAGCGACCAGTATCACGTCGGTTTTAAAAGAGTTTAAAGAATATAAAGTTTTGGATACGCCAATTTTGATTTCGGCAGAGAACTATGCGGTGGTGCAAATCAAAAAGAATTTGGATGAATTCTTAGCGGGTAACCTAGTAGAAAATCCAGCGGAACCAGCTTGGGATGGAACGTTTGAAAAACCAGAGCCGCCTAAAAAGCCCAAAGAAGAGGCTGCCGCAAAAGCTGGTGAACAACCAAATAGCGATGATGCAGAAGGAGCACCAAACAGTCCGTCATCCAAAGGAAAGGATAACAACATGGCTCCAGGAGGCATGCCTTCGAAGGGAGAGCAAAAAGGAATGAGTTTGCCGCCTACACCACAATTAGGAAACACGGGACAAAAAGGATAATGTTATGATGTTTGAAAAGAGTCAGAAATCGTATACCGATTTATTAGGAAAGACTAATAGAATCGTAGAAGGTACAACCATCGTAGGGGATATTAATTCACCGGCCGATTTTCGTTTGGACGGCCATTTGGTAGGTAATTTTACGTCTAAAGGTAAAATTGTAATCGGACCTGCGGCTAGTGTTAAAGGCGATATTGTTTGTAAAAACGCCGATATCGAAGGCCGTTTTGAAGGAAAGATACAAGTACAAGAAATCTTGAATATAAAATCGAAGGCCCACATTATTGGGGAAGTGATATGCGGTAAGCTTTCAGTGGAGCCGGGTGCCGAATTTAGTGCTACGTGCGTTATGAAAACGCAGGTCAAAAATCTACCCCCTCATGGAGAATCCGCAGAAGAAAAAATCGCGTAACAAGTGGTTAGCCTTTATTAACATCCCGATACAAATGGGTGTTATTGTTTTTTTGTTTGCTTATTTAGGCACTTGGCTTGATGGAAAATATCCCACTACCCATACTATTTATGTAAAGATCATGACCCTTGTGGGGGTAGCGATTTCGTTTTACAATTTGAATCGGCAATTGAAAGAAATTAATCAAGACGACGATGCTTCTTAAAAATCTACGACCATTATTAACGGTAATACTGGCTGCTTTGGTGGGACTTGGGGTACACAAAGGCTTGTTTTGGTTGTGGGTACCAAAGGTGTTTGAATCCCAATTCGTTTACAGCCTACCGTTCATATATGCCTGCTTTGCGGCTTTTTCTTTAGTGATTGTTTTGATTTTGCAATTGGTTAAAGAAAAGAGCATTGACAACGTAGGATTTACGTATTTATTTTTGACGGGTGTAAAGATGGTCGTTGCCTATGTTTTTATGATGCCGATATTGGCTTTGCATTTGGCCAAAACCCCAACGGAAAAGATGAGTTTTTTTGCGGTATTTATTTATTTTTTGGCAATAGAAACACTTGTAACCATCAGAATTTTAAATAATAAGCAATAAATGCCTGCTAAATTGCCTTTTACGTCAAAAAAAACAAAACATATACTTTTTAATATTAATTAATATTGTACTTTTGCACCAAATTTGAAAAAAGTTAATCTAAGTTAATGATCAGATATGGTGATTTCAAGAAAACCACTCCACTTTATTATAGCCGCATTTGTGGCCTGTCTTCCGGTAGTAAGTTCAGCAACCACGAGTAATGATACCGTTACTACGGTTGCCACAGCGACACCTGCAATTGCATTGGCTAAACATGTTGAGCCCATCAAAGGGGAAGGACACGAAGTTGAAAATGCTAATTTAACAGAAGAGCAAAAAGCCGATTTAGAACGCAAAGAGTACATTAAGCACCACTTAATGGATTCGCACGACTTTACTATTTTCACTTATGGTAAAGAGGGCGAGAAGCACTTTGGTTTCCCCTTACCAGTGATTTTATACGACGGCGGTTTACACGTATTCTCTTCGTCAAAATTTGAGCATGGCGAAAGTGTTGCAGAATCTAACGGAAACTACTATAAGATCAACCATCACAATGGATTAGTATACAAAACGGATGAAGGAGGTACCTTCATGGAAGATGATAAGGGGCATGTTACTAATGCAAAGCCGCTTGATTTCTCAATTACCAAGAATTTGTTTATGATTATCTTAGTAGGCTTGCTAATGTTTTTCTTATTCAGAGGGTTGGGTAAATCATACAAACAAAACGGTTCGATTGCTACTGGTGCTGGACGTTTTTTTGAGCCTATTGTACTGTACATTAGAGATGACATTGCGATTCCGAATATCGGTGAGAAGCATTATAAAAAATACATGAGTTTCTTATTGACCATATTCTTCTTTATTTGGTTTTTGAACATGTTTGGATTAACACCACTAGGGGTTAATATTACCGGTAATCTTGCGATTACAGCTTCTTTAGCGCTTATTACGTATTTGATTACGACCTTTACCGCTAAGAAAGATTATTGGGGGCATATCTTTTGGATGCCGGGTGTTCCTGTGCCAATGAAGTTTATCTTGGCGCCTATTGAATTATTGGGAACCATCATCAAGCCATTTTCATTAATGATTCGTTTGTATGCCAATATGGTTGCGGGACACATTGTATTAATGAGTTTGATCGCCTTGATGTATACGTTTAATAGTCCTATTGGAAGTCCGTTGTCGTTCTTCTTGGCGTTTGTATTATCCTTGTTAGAAATTTTAGTAGCCTTATTACAGGCATATATCTTCACCATGTTGGCCGCCTTATATTTTGGTGCCGCTGTGGAGGAGCATCACCATGATGAGCACCATGAGGTAGCACATCATTAATAAATTGAATGTTTAATTAAATATATATACATTATGGAAATTCCTAAAATCGTTGGAGCTGGATTAGTAGTAATCGGAGCTGGTATTGGTATCGGAAGAATTGGTGGATCTGCAATGGACGCTATTGCTCGTCAACCAGAAGCTACTGGTAAAATCCAAACCGCTATGCTTATCGCTGCGGCCCTTATTGAAGGTATTGGATTTGCTGCTTTATTCGCGGTAAACTAAAAAAGACAAAAAGCCATGACGGTTGGTTGTGGCTTTTGTTTTGTTAAGAAACATCATTAATATTAAATACAAAATATAATGGAAGAATTATTTGGACAGTTTTCGTTAGGGTTGTTTATCATGCAAATAATCTTGTTCGTTGGACTTATTTTCCTTTTGAAAAAATTTGCTTGGAAACCGATCCTTGACGCCGTTAATGAAAGAGAAGAAGGAATTAAAAACGCCTTACAATCGGCAGAGCATGCTAAGAAAGAAATGCAAAATCTTAAATCAGACAACGAGAAATTGATTGCTGAGGCAAGATTAGAGCGTGACGCAATGATGAAAGAAGCTCGTGAAATCAAAGACAAAATGATTAACGATGCGAAAACAGAAGCACAAGTTGCCGGTCAAAAAATGATTGAGCAAGCAAAAGCTTCTATTGAAAGTGAGAAGAATGCAGCCTTGGCTGAATTGAAATCACAAGTATCTTCTTTATCATTGGAGATTGCTGAAAAATTATTAAAAGACGAATTGTCTAACAAGGAAGCTCAAACCAAATTGGTTGAGAAGATGTTAGGTGATGTAAAATTAAATTAATCGTTATGTCAAGAGCTGCGATTCGATATGCCAAGGCCATTTTAGAAACTACGGTTGCTAGTGGTACTACAGAAAAAGTAAACCAAGACATGTTGTCTGTGGTTGCTTCTATGGCAGGGAGTGCTGAATTGAGTGAGTTTTTGTCTAGTCCGATCATTTCTACGGAAGTAAAAATGAGTGCGGTTAGTGAAGTTTTTGCTGCGGTACAACCGGAGACAAAATCGCTTTTCAGATTGCTTCAAGAAAACAAGAGGTTTGAGATTTTGGCGGATATAGCAAAACAATTCAATGCGCAGTACGATGCCATGAATGGTGTTGAAGTTGCTAAAGTTACTACGGCTTTCGCCATGACGGCAGAGTTAGAAAGTAAAGTATTGGCAACCATCGCTACCATTTCAGATAAAAAAATCACGATTGAAAACATTGTAGACCCTGCAATCATTGGTGGGTTTATTTTGAGAATCGGAGACAAACAGTACAATGCTTCTGTGGCCAATCGTTTGCAGGAGTTGAAAAGAGAATTTAGTAATTAATTACCATTAAACATATAGACAATGGCAGAAATTAAAGCTGCTGAAATTTCAGCAATATTAAAGAAACAAGTAGAAGGATTTCAATCGGGAGCTACTTTAGAAGAAGTAGGAACCGTACTTCAGGTAGGTGATGGTATCGCTCGTGTATACGGGTTATCCAATGCACAATACGGTGAGTTAGTGCAATTCGACAACGGATTGGAAGCGATCGTATTGAACTTAGAAGAAGACAACGTTGGGGTGGTATTGTTAGGACCTTCAACAGGAATCAAAGAAGGATCAACCGTAAAAAGAACACAACGTATTGCCTCGTTACGCGTAGGGGAGCAAATCGTAGGACGTGTTGTAAATACATTGGGTGAGCCTATCGATGGTAAAGGACCAATCGCTGGGGACTTATATGAGATGCCTTTAGAGCGTAAAGCGCCAGGGGTTATCTTCCGTCAGCCAGTAACGGAGCCGTTACAAACCGGTATCAAATCGATCGATGCGATGATCCCTGTAGGTAGAGGACAACGTGAGTTGGTTATTGGTGACCGTCAAACAGGTAAAACAACCGTTTGTATCGATACAATCTTGAACCAAAAAGAATTCTACGATGCTGGGCAACCGGTGTATTGTATCTACGTAGCTATTGGGCAAAAAGCTTCAACAGTGGCGGGTATTGCAAAAACATTAGAAGAAAAAGGGGCAATGGCGTATACCACTATTGTGGCAGCTAACGCTTCAGACCCTGCTCCAATGCAGGTATATGCTCCAATGGCCGGTGCGGCAATCGGAGAGTATTTTAGAGATTCAGGTCGTCCTGCTTTGATTATTTATGATGATTTATCTAAACAAGCGGTAGCTTACCGTGAGGTGTCTTTGTTGTTAAGAAGACCACCGGGACGTGAGGCGTATCCTGGAGACGTATTCTACTTACACTCTCGTTTATTAGAAAGAGCGTGTAAAGTAATTGCGGATGACGATATTGCAAAAAACATGAACGACTTACCCGATTCTTTACGTCCTATCGTAAAAGGAGGCGGTTCGTTAACAGCGTTACCAATCATTGAGACACAAGCGGGAGACGTTTCTGCTTATATCCCAACCAACGTAATTTCGATTACCGACGGACAGATTTTCTTGGAGTCAGATTTATTCAACTCTGGAGTACGTCCGGCGATTAACGTAGGTATTTCGGTATCACGTGTGGGTGGTAATGCACAGATTAAATCAATGAAAAAAGTATCAGGTACATTGAAATTGGATCAAGCACAATTCCGTGAATTGGAAGCGTTTGCTAAGTTTGGATCTGATTTGGATGCCGTTACTTTGAACGTAATTGAAAAAGGTAGAAGAAACGTTGAAATCTTGAAACAAGCGGTGAATGATCCGTTTACGGTGGAAGATCAGGTTGCGATTATCTATGCAGGTTCTAAAAACTTGTTGAGAAGCGTTCCTGTAAACAAAGTAAAAGAATTCGAGAAAGATTACATCGAGTACTTGAACAACAAACACAGAGATACTTTGAATGCTTTAAAAGCAGGTAAGTTAGACGATAACATTACCGATGTGTTAGAAAAAGCAGCTAAAGAAATTTCAGCGAAATATAACTAATAACAATTTGAAGATTTGAAAATTTGAAGATGGTAAGCATTTTCAAATTTTCAAATTAACTAATTTTCAAATTAACTATGGCAAATTTAAAGGAAATCCGTAATAGAATTACTTCCGTACAGTCGACGATGCAAATTACATCGGCGATGAAGATGGTTTCTGCGGCAAAGTTGAAAAAAGCACAAGATGCGATTACAGCGATGCGCCCTTATGCCGAAAAATTAACGGAATTATTGCAAAGTGTTAGCGCTACTTTAGAGGGCGATGCAGGAGGACAATACACGACACAACGTGAGATCAACAAAGTATTGATTGTGGCGGTTACTTCCAATCGTGGTTTGTGTGGTGCGTTCAATACAAACGTGATCAAGCAAGCTAAAGTGGTTGCCGAGGGCTATGCTGGAAAACAAGTGGATATTTTTGCCATTGGTAAAAAAGGAAACGACGTTTTAAGAAAAACCAACACGGTAGTGGCCAATAGAAGTGAGGTTTTTGACGATTTGACGTTTGATAACGTTGCCGCAATAGCCGACGCATTGACCGATATGTTCCTTGCGGGCGATTACGATAAAATCGAGGTCGTTTACAATCAATTTAAAAATGCCGCTACGCAAGTTGTACAAACCGAGCAATTCTTGCCTTTGGCACCTATCGCTTCAGACCAACCGGTTTCTAGTGGTGATTACATCTTCGAACCTTCAAAAGAGGAGATTGTATTAACGTTGATTCCGAAATCCTTAAAAACACAATTGTACAAATCAGTTAGAGATTCTTTTGCCTCTGAGCACGGTGCCCGTATGACGGCCATGCACAAAGCAACGGATAATGCCACCGATTTGAGAAACCAATTAAAATTGACATACAACAAGGCCCGTCAAGCGGCGATTACTAATGAGATCTTAGAGATCGTTGGTGGAGCTGAGGCTTTGAAAGGATAATTACAATTCACATCATTTTAAAAAGGCGTTTAATTTCTTAAACGCCTTTTTTTTGTGTCTTATAGCTTCTTATTTCTGTAAGGCACTATAGCAGTTTGGGGTGGGATACGTTTCCCTTTCGTATTTCATGCCTTTACGACCGTAAAACGACCGCGGTCGTTTTCCCAATTGACCACGGTCACTTCCACAAACGACCGTGGTCGTTTTCCCAATTGACCGCGGTCATTTTAGGGACAGGTAAGCAAGCTTTAGACCATCAAAAGCCACACTTCAAAGTAGCGTTTTAGTACAGCCTAGCGGCGGCAGCTAGCGGTCCAAAAAAAGAACGAATTGCCGCCTAAAAAGGATCACTCAGTACCGCGGTACTTGCTTAGCCCTTGCTATTGTTGGCTTTGTTTGCCTTTATACGCTGTTTTCCTCCGTTCCAAAAGCCTTATAAAAAAATACGAAAAATCCCCATTGTTGGGGAGTTTTGTTTGAAAGCTAATTCCTAGCTTTACAAGAATAGGATTGAATTTTCTGGTGGTGTGCAGGGTGCTGTTAGCGTACGAAGCAAAAGTAAGGAATAAGTTAAACCAATGTAAACTTTATGCTAAGTCCCTATTTAACAGAAAATTACACTAAGCACCTAAAAAAAGGAGCAGGTTACGCCGTCACAGGACTTCTAGTGGCAAGACGGACGGACGGCAACTATTTTACAAGGAATTGTACTCGAAAAATTAGATTGAAAGGAGGTGCGGTGACATTATGAGAGCTACACTTTTTTGAGGTTTAAGAGATTTAAGTTTCAAAACGAATTATAATTTATTGTCAAATAAAACAAAGTAATAAAATGAAACAAAAACATAATAAAAGAATATTCTTTGTCCTATTGTTTGGGATATTGCTATTTACTTGGGGAATGCGGTCGCAAAGTACTTCAGGGGTTGCTATTAATTGGGACAAGGAAGTGGGATGCCAGCTTTACAGCGAAGATGGTAAAGATCGAAAGGACCCCATCTTTTTAGAAGATATTAGAGATGGTATTTGCATCAGAGTATGTGAAAAAAGTATAGTTACATATACACTTACGGGAAATTTAGGTCCGGCACCTAATACTACGTGGACCGTGTCTGGGGGAACTATACTGAGTTCTAGTAATAACATCTGTATTGTAAATTGGGGTACTGTTGGTAATGCATCGTTGAATTTTGTACTTACTACGCCTAACGGTGTTGTAGAGAAAAGTATTTGCATGGAAAAGATTGCTATACCTAAAGCCAGTTTTACCGTAAATAATGTATTGGGTGCTGTTTTGGATCCAGAAGTAATAGTGCTACCTCTCGAAAAGCCAAAAGACATCTATGCATGTGTGGGGCAAATGATTAACTTTGAAAATACTTCCACAGTAGCAACGGATATTGTTAGCTATTTTTGGGATTTTGGAGATGGGACCTATTCTACGGCCTACGAGCCAAGTCATACCTACAACCACGACGATAGCTTTACGGTAATTTTAACCGTGTATAACAGTTGTAATTGTAGCAGTTCATATAAAAAAACAGTACATATTAAAGGAGATGGAGGGTTTGAAATTTTATGTCCAGGAGTGGTTTGTGAGGGAGAAACCGTAACTTATTCACTGCCTTTTGAAGGACAAGATATTTGTCATGATAGTTATGTTTGGAATGCAGCTGGAGCCAGTCATCAGCCAATTGTAGATCCGCATAACGGAAATGCTACCGTTACTTGGGATCAGGTAGGAAATGATGGATTTGCCCTTTTAACTTTTGTGCCAACAGATTGTGAATTGGCTTGTTTATTGCCTACTACGATTAAAATTCCAGTAATAAAGCAACACGGAACCATATATGGAGACGCTGCAATTTGTATGGATAGTCAATCGATTTATAGCTTACCACAATGGCCGTCAACTGATTTCCATTGGTCGATATTGGGAGATCCAAACGAAAGTGCTGTAGATATTATACTTAGCGATCAAAGAAACCAAGTGATTTTGTCACCACATGAGCCAGGTACATTTACACTTTTTGCTACTTATGAAAATACTTTATTGCATTGTGGTGGTACCGCCACATTTGTTGTTACAGTGAGTCCGACAACCCATTTTAGTGGTCCAACGTTAATTTGTCAAAATGCAACAGCAAGTTATCATACGGACAGTGGTTTACCTACAACATGGGTGTTGCGAAAAAGTACGGGTCAAGTAGTGGCAACTACTAATCCTAATCCTGGGACTAGTTTTGTCTATACCTTTAACACGCCGGGAAATTACTCGATTTCCGTAGGAGCTTCAGGCACCTGTCCCGCACAGCAAAAGGAAATTACAGTAGTTGCTATTCCTCCAGCAGTTCCATTGTCTACGGTCATGGTTTTGGATCCAGATAATATTAATCCGGGTACTTTTGTAGCCGCTGCTACTTTGGAGGTTTGTCCAAATGCACCTTATACCTATAAGGTTCCTAATAGTCCGACCAAAGTATACCGTTGGTCTGTAACGCACGGTAGTATCGAAGGAGCTGTCGCGGGAATCGCTACGGGGAATGAAGTTCTTATTACGTTTGATGGCACTGCACCGCCAGTGATCAGCATAACTTCGGATAATATTACGCCATTGCCTTGTAGTTCACCGGCGCTGAACATTCCGGTTCCTTTGAAACAGATTAATGCTCGAATCAACAACGGCACACAGGAGATGGTTTGTGCTAATACAGATCATAATGTTTACACCGCCAAAAATACAGTTAATCCCTTTGGAGATTATACTGAAGGAGATACATATGCTTGGAGTATTTTACCAAATACTTTAGGAAGTATTACCAGTGGACAAGGAACTAAAAGTATAGAAGTTATATGGAATAACACTGCAATTCAAGTTACAGCAACGCTGTCTTTGACCATCACCAAGTGTTCTATCAGTAAAACCATTACGATTCCAGTTGTTATTAAACCTGTCCCACAAATTGCAATAACAGCCTCCCCTTCTACGGTGTGTAGTGGTGATCCGATTACTTTTTTAATAACAGATACTAATGGAGTCCCAATTACTGCGGCATCTGGGGCCAATTGGAATTTTGGTTATGGAGAAACTGCTGGAGCAATTGGAGAGACCTACACCTACACGAACATTACGAGTTCAGGTGCAGACATTGGTCATGACGTAACGGTTTATGTCACCAACCCCAATGGCTGTCTTGGTATGACCAACACTGCTACAGTACATGTCGTGGTTCATCCTGGACCACCGGCTACGGCTTCTTTGAGTTCCAATGCTAATGCATTTTGCGATCCAGCCACTATTGATGCGACACTTACAATTGCTACGGGTATGGAACCTGGTATTACTTACCAATGGTATAAAAATAGCGATACTAATCCGATACCAGGTGCCACCGGTGCTGTTTTGTATGTAACACCGTCACTTGGTTTTGGAAGTTATTATTTTATAGCTACAAACAGTCAAAACTGCCATACGAAGTCAAATTTTATTTCTGTAATGCAGTTTTGTTCTTCAGGACCGGCCTGTACTTTAAATCCCTCGCCAGCGATTACCAATACAGCCAGTTTTGGATGTCTTGCTAACAGTGGGGTCATTAATTTGACCGGTTCGCTATCTACATCACCTGTGCCTCTCGATTCGTACTGGGATATAGGAGGACCAAACGAATCGGTAGCTAATTACCAAGCTGCTACATTTACCCCTCATTATGCTGGGGAGTATCACACCTTTCATATTGAAGCTTATGATGATGGTAATGGAGGGATTTGTCGATATGCTTCAGACAAGATCATATTGGTTCCATATATTCCTGATTTAGGATTTAATAAAGTGTGTAACGGCAATAATAACTTTACGGTGACCCTACTAGATAAGACTAATTTTTTTGCTTTGATTACTAGCCCGACAGTTACATATCAGTATCGTTTATTACCATCGGGCAGTTGGGTTCCACTTCCTGGTAACCTGATGAGTGGCTTATTAGCCGGGAATTATGAAATAAAAGTAACCGTAAATGGCGTGTACAACGGTACGGCACAACCAACTTGTGAACGTGTCTTTACGCTAAACTTGGCCACGATTCCTAATCAAAGTATAACGGCTAATCCTACACCAGTGAGTTGTTATGATACTGCTGTTGGATTCGCTGTGCCTTTATACTCTTTGACGGATAATTTTTTATGGACTTTTGAGCCGTCGGTAACGAATACTTTAGCAACACCAAGTAGGGTGTTTTCTACGCCTGATAGCACCTACAACGTAGCCGTTACTATCAGCAACACTAGTAACTGTGCCTTAACGTTGAATAAGTCAGTTTATGTACCTAAAAAGTGTTTCAATGGAACCATTGTTAGTGCGCCTGCTGATGCAAAAGCCTGTTCAGGTACAGGTATCGTATTAAGCTACCTGCCCGATCCCACAATCGCTGAATGTACGCCATTAACTTATACGTGGATGAGAGGACAAAATCCAATCGGAGGAAACACCAGTACGATTACAGTAAACACCCCGGGCTTTTATTGGGTAAATATAAAGAGAAATGATTGTAAGTATGATGTTCCTAATCGCATTACTCCCACTTTTTATCCTGCACCAACTTTGAAATTAGTAGGTCCTTCCACCGTCTGTGAAAATGGTAATGCGGTAGTAGATGCCACTTCGAACGCTTCCCAATTTAATTGGAGTGTAGTTCACAACGGCATTACAACTGCTCATCCCGAGTTTCATAATTTATCCTACATGATTTTAAGTGGTTTGGGCGCGGGTAATTATACAATACTTGCAACCGTGATTTCCGATAAAGGTTGTACCACCACTGCTGCTCATACGATTACCATTAGCGCGGCTCCCGCGGTACCAATTATTTCACAAGCCGTGGTTTGTCCTGGTGTTGATTCTTCCATGCCATACTACCATATTACTTTATCAGCAACTTCTGATGTGTCAGGCGTTTTTAATTGGAGTAATGGCGTTAGCGGTGCTACGCAGACGGTTACTGACGGCGGACCATATCAGGTTCGTGTGACGGCCAATGGATGTAGTAGTACTTCCCAAGTAGACGTGCCTAAAAGTCCGGAGAATTTTATGTGGATTTTCCCTTCGGGGTGTCAAACGACCTGCGCTAGTGAAGGACAAAACGTACTTATCGGCCCTAGACTTCCGGTTGAAATGTGGGCTTGGCTTCACAATGAGGAGGTGGTTAGTTCTGGAACTGGATTTACAGAGCCGTTGAACCTAACCGGTAATGGCAGTTATAACCTGATGGTCAATAACGGCGTATGTACCTTTATGAGTAATCCATTGGATTATACTGCTCAAGCCTGTGAAAAATGCGACATCAAATCAGTAAAAGTAGATTATATTCATCGAAGAGAAGACAAGTTTTGTTCGTTTGATGTAGGCCTGCAAATTGACTCTAACGTAAGCGGAAGCTTTGCCTTAACAGCGCCTAATAATGATGTGATTATTTCACCCACAGCCGTTTCTGTCGCAGCGGGCGCTTTTACTTATCCGTTTGTAATAATTCCAGTGGGCAGTAATTTTGCGGGCGGTGTGATTCATTTAGTGTTATCCGCTACCTCTGATGAAAAACCTTGCTATACTGATTTTACTTTTGAACTGCCGGCTTGTGATGGCAGCACGGGAAGTGAGAACAAGGTTGCAGCGTCAGCTAAACCGTATCGTATTACTTTAACTCCAAATCCGGCCAAATCCAGCGTAATGTTGCAGTACGAAGGAGTAGACAGCGCTACTGATGTATCACTCTATGATTTGAGTGGTAGAGCGCTAGCAGCTTTCCGTACCGAAACGGCCACAGGAGAACTGTTAATCGCAACGGATAAATATCCTCCAGGAATTTATCTAGTGGTGGTGCGTTCAGAACACGGATTACTTAGTCAACAAAAACTAGTAATTGAATAATAACAACTATCTTTAGTACTTTAAATCCTCCTTTTCTAGTAGGGAAAAGGAGGATACTAAAGCAAAAAACATTTGATTATGAAACAAAAAATACTTTATTTACTTTTCTGGTTTGTACTATTCCCATCGGGAATCCAGGCACAGTGTTTTAGCAGCATTTATTTTGCAGGCACACACACCGTTGGACAGAAGACAGACGGTACACTTTGGTGCTGGGGTTATGGCACTTCGGGTCAATTAGGAAATGGAAGTGACTTTAGTTCTTATGTCCCAATAATGTTGTCATCAGTCACTACCTGGCAAATGGTGAAACCGGGTAAGATAAATACGTTTGCTATTAAAAGCAATGGTACCTTGTGGGGTACTGGCAGTAATTTATACGGTTCGTTGGGTATTGGGGCTGCTTCCGGGCATTATTCGGTGCTTTCTCAAATAGGAACTGCTACCAATTGGAAAGCGATTTTCCCCTCAGAAAATTATACAATAGGTATAAAAATCGACAATACATTATGGTCATGGGGCGCTAATTTTTACAACCAAATAGGAGATGGTACAGGTGTGCAGCGCAATAGTCCAGTTCAGATCGGTGGGACAGCCGATTGGAAAACGGTAGCGAGTTCGCGATGTAACGCTACTGTGGCTATTAAAACTAACGGTACGCTTTGGGGCTGGGGAAGTAACGGTTGTTATGTTTTTGGAGCTAGTGATGTTACATCTTTTGTCGTACCACAGCAGTTAACCTTGTCGACAGCTACTGATTGGGATCAGGTAGTTGGAGGAGGAGGTCACTTTTTGGCGCTCAAAACAGACGGTACCTTATGGGGTTGGGGTAGTGGTGGTGCTGGGCAAACAGGTCGCGATCCTATGCAAGATTTCACGTCTTATGAACTCAATCAAATACCGGGAAATTGGAAGGCTATGGGAGCTGGCTCGAGATTCTCAATGGGTATTAAGACTGATGGAACGTTATGGCAATGGGGTAATAATGATATCACAGAAGTAGACCCGTCACCAACTAATTATAGCTTTGTTCCAATTCAAGTAGGCACGGCAAGCACTTGGGAAAGTATTAGTTGTTGTGACTATAATGCTGTAGGTTTGCGCACAGATGGTTCTATTTGGGCATGGGGATTGAATACCGTTGGACAATTAGGGAATGGAACGACTACTACTGAAAACGTTCCTACGCTCATACCAATCGTTGGATGTGATTTGGCTACGCCACAGTTTGAGGTACGCAGCACTTTTGTAGTTACTCCTATACCGGTAACGGATCAATTGCAGGTTACCTATCAAGGCAAAGAAAATATAGACGCGATTGTGGTATATGACCTTAGCGGGAAAGCGGTATACCGCATAGCGGCAATGGGTACTGCAGCATTCAGCAGTAGTTTTCCCATCGGTCAGTTGGCAACAGGGAGTTATGTACTTTCCTTGCAAAACGCCGGCAAAGCAGTAATGAGTAAGCAGTTTGTGAAACAGTAAGTACTAGTTGATTTTGAAGTACGCAATGTGAATGGATGTTTCAGCCAGCGAAAGGCGGTTTGAAAAATAAATTTTTAAGAATGGGCGAACAAATGTTCGCTCTTTTTTTTTGGAAACAATATAATGGCTATTTTTGTTCGATACGAAAAAGCACCTACCTTGAGTCTTTATAAAAACCTTTTCAAACAAACAGCCCTTTACGGATTAGCCACTGTGCTTCCTCGGATGTTGACTTTTTTACTCAATCCGTTGTATGTAAAAATGTTGCCTAAAGGGGAATTTGGGGAAGTCTCTATCATCTTTGCTTATTTAGTGTTTTTAAACGTGGCATTATCGTATGGCATGGAAACGGCGTTCTTCCGTTTTTATACTACCGAATCGGATAAGAAAAAAGTAATCGCTACGGCTACCATTTCGATATTGTGTTCGTCGCTGGCGTTTTTAGTGGTAGGCTTGCTGTTCCGAGACACACTGGGCCATTGGACCAATATCGATTCACAGTACATTTCGTATATGATTTGGATCTTAGTACTAGACGCCTTATCGGTCATCCCGTTTTCCAAATTACGCGCTAACGGCAGGCCTATGTTCTATGCCGCCGTTAAGATTGGGAATGTTGTACTAAACGTGTGTCTGAATGTCTTTTTCTTATTGGCATTACCTAAATTAGCATACGGCAGCGGCGGTAGTTTTTGGAGTATATTTTATATTGAACATTTTCAAATAGGCTATATTTTTATTTCAGGACTGTGTGCTAGTTTGGCCACTTTTATCGTGCTGTCTCCGGATTATTTCCTAATCAAAGGCGCGTTTGATGGGGCACTATGGAAGAAAATGATGGGCTACGCTTTTCCGATTTTAATTGCCGGGATTGCTTTTGCGATTAACGAGCATTTTGACAAAATCCTGTTGGAAAAAATGCACATCAGCAAAGCCGATATTGGGGCATATTCGGCTTGTTATAAGTTGGGGTTGTTCATGGTGCTGTTCCGTACGGCTTACACCTTAGGCATTGAACCGTTTTTCTTTAGTCATGCCAGTAATGAAAACGCACCACAAACCTATGCTACAATAACTAAATACTTCGTAATTTTTGGTTCGTTTATTTGTTTGTTTGTCATTGTTTTTGCCGACTTATTAAAAGAAATCTTGGTTCCAAATGCTAGTTATTGGGATGCGATGAATATCGTGCCGCTAATTGTATTGGCCAATTTCTTTTTGGGCATCTACACCAATTTATCGGTGTGGTATAAATTGACCGATAGAACAAGCATTGGAGCTTATATCTCCCTTGTAGGTGCTGCGGTAACCTTGTTGCTCAATTTTATTTTGATCCCTTATATTAGTTACATTGGCTCTGCCATCGCTACTATTGCAGCCTATGGAGCGATGATGATTATTTCGTATCAACTGGGGAAAAAGAAATATCCGATACCCTACGATTTTCCTAAGATCTTTAGTTATCTTGGGTTGACTATAGTGTTCTCTGTACTGTCTTTTTACATTCCTGTATTGCGGGATAACTATTGGGTCAAAATTGCCTTATTGCTAGCGTTCTTATATTTTATATACTACAACGAAAAAGAAACCTTACTACGAATAGCCAAACGAAAATAAGTTTATGCAGATCAAAATCATTAACAAATCAGCGCACGCTTTGCCGAATTATGAAACCCTTGCTTCGGCAGGGATGGATTTGCGTGCCAATATAACAACACCCATTACATTGAAACCATTGGACCGTGCCATTGTACCAACGGGCTTGTTTATCGAATTGCCCATAGG
>JBJONL010000087.1:0-7867 GCA_046051865.1 Bacteroidota bacterium
GATAAATTAACCGGCCCCGTAATTGGACGACCTAAATCAGCCACCTTCCGCACCGTGGATGTGGTAGGCTTAGACACCCTTGTGCATGTGGCCAATGGTCTATACGAAGGCTGCCCTAACGACGAAGCGCACGAGTTGTTTAGATTGCCCGACTTCATTACCAAAATGATGGATAACAAATGGCTGGGTAGTAAAACTGGCCAAGGCTTCTACAAAAAAGTAGACAAAGACATCTTATCACTAGACCTAGATACTCTCGAATACCGCCCCGCTAAGAAAGCTTCCTTTGCGACCTTAGAGTTAACCAAAACGATAGACAAACCCATTGACCGGTTCAAAGTACTTGTAAAAGGAAAAGACAAAGCGGGTGACTTCTACCGCAAGAACTTTAGCGCGATGTTTGCCTATTGTTCCAACAGAGTTCCAGAAATCACCGACGACTTCTACAAAATAGACGACGCCATGAAAGCAGGCTTCGGTTGGGAAAACGGTCCCTTCGAAATATGGGATGCCATTGGTGTAGCTAAAGGAATCGAACTAATGCAAGCCGAAGGATACCAGCCTGCAACTTGGGTCACCGATATGCTTGCTGTGGGTAATACTAGCTTCTACAGCGTCAAAGAAGGAGCAACTTACTATTACAACATCACGACTAAAAGTCAAACCAAAGTGCCAGGTCAAGACAGCTTCATCATCCTAAACAACATCCGCGAAAGCAAAAAGGTATGGAGCAACAGCGGTGCCGTAATCCACGACCTCGGCGACGGTATCTTGAACCTCGAATTCCAATCCAAAATGAATACCATAGGCGGCGATGTGCTAACAGGCATCAACAAAGCCATCGACCTAGCCGAAAAAGAATACAGCGGCTTAGTCATAGGAAATCAAGGAGCCAACTTCTCGGTAGGAGCCAATATCGGCATGATCTTCATGATGGCGGTCGAACAAGAATACGACGAACTCAATATGGCCATCAAGATGTTCCAAGACACCATGATGCGCGTACGCTACTCCGCCATCCCAGTAATCGTTGCCCCGCACGGCATGACCCTAGGAGGTGGCTGCGAAATGACCATGCATGCCGACAAAGTAGTAGCCGCTGCCGAGAGTTATATCGGACTAGTTGAGTTCGGTGTAGGGGTTATCCCCGGTGGTGGTGGTTCCAAAGAAATGGCACTACGAGCCTCTGACCTCTTTCATAAAAACGATGTCGAATTAAACGTCTTACAAGAATATTTTCTAACCGTAGCGATGGCCAAAGTATCTACTTCTGCCTACGAAGCCTTTGATACTGGAGTACTCCAAAAAGGCAAAGACATCGTGGTAGTGAACAAGGATCGCCAAATAGCCGAAGCCAAGAAACACGCACTACTAATGGCTGAAGCAGGCTACACCCAACCCATACGCCGCACCGATGTCAAAGTACTCGGCAAGCAAGCGCTGGGGATGTTCCTTGTGGGAACCAACCAAATGGTGGCAGGTAAATACATCTCAGAACATGATTTAAAGATCGCCAACAAACTAGCCTACGTAATGGCCGGTGGCGACCTATCTGAACCAACACTAGTATCCGAACAATACCTGCTCGACATAGAACGAGAAGCCTTCTTAAGTCTATGCACCGAAAGAAAAACGCTCGAAAGAATCCAGTTCATGCTAACCAAAGGAAAACCATTAAGAAATTAGATAATAGATAATGGACGAAGAGACTATTGACACAATGTCAATCATCTATCATCTCACCGTCTATCATCTCAAAACATATACCATGAGAACAGCCTATATAGTAAAAGCATACCGAACCGCCGTAGGGAAAGCCCCCAAAGGAGTGTTCCGTTTTAAAAGACCTGACGAACTAGCCGCAGAAACCATACAATTCATGATGAACGAGCTCCCTGAGTTTGACAAAACGCGCATCGACGACGTCATGGTAGGCAACGCCATGCCCGAAGCCGAACAAGGTTTAAACGTAGCCCGCTTAATATCCCTAATGGGACTAAAAGTTACCGACGTTCCTGGAGTAACGGTAAATAGATACTGCGCCTCCGGACTAGAAACCATTGCCATGGCCACCGCCAAAATTCAAAGCGGCATGGCCGACTGTATCATTGCAGGAGGTGCCGAAAGCATGAGCTTCATCCCTATGGGAGGCTACAAACCGACTCCGGATTACGCCGTGGCCAAAGAAGGAAACGAGGACTACTACTGGGGCATGGGACTCACTGCCGAAGCCGTTGCTAAGCAATTCAATGTTTCTCGTGAAGACCAAGATGCCTTCGCCTTAAACTCCCATCTCAAAGCCATAAAAGCACAAGCAGAAGGTAAGTTTGACAAGCAAATTGTGCCTATTACGGTCGAACAAACCTTCATCAATGAAAACGGTAAAAAAGAAACCAAAAGCTACACCGTAGCTAAAGACGAAGGACCAAGAGCCGATACCAATGCGGCAGCCTTAGGCAAACTAAGGCCCGTATTCGCCGCCGATGGTAGTGTAACCGCTGGAAACTCTTCCCAAATGAGTGATGGCGCTGCCTTTGTCCTAATCATGAGCGAAGCCATGGTGAAAGAATTAAACCTTACCCCTATCGCCCGCATGGTAAGCTATGCTGCTGCCGGAGTCGAACCAAGAATCATGGGCATCGGACCCGTAAAAGCTATACCTAAAGCGTTAAGCCAAGTGGGTTTAAATTTAAATGACATTGATTTAATTGAATTAAACGAAGCTTTTGCCTCTCAATCCCTAGCGGTGGTAAGAGAATTAGGAATCAACCCAGAGATTGTAAATGTAAATGGTGGCGCCATTGCATTGGGACATCCACTAGGATGTACAGGTGCCAAACTATCGGTCCAACTCTTTGACGAAATGAAACGTAGAGGCAGCAAATACGGCATCGTCTCCATGTGTGTAGGTACCGGCCAAGGCGCAGCTGGAATCTATGAGCTATTATAACAACGAACTAAAAAAATACTAAAATGGAAATCACAAGAGGAGGACAATTCCTAGTTAAAGAGACCAAATGCGAAGACATCTTCACCCCAGAAGACTTCAGCGAAGAACAAATCATGATGCGTGAAAGCGTTAAAGAGTTTGTGGATAAAGAAATCTGGCCCAATAAAATCCGTTTTGAAAGCAAGGACTTTGCCTTCACAGAGGAATGCATGAAGAAAGCAGGAGACATGGGCTTCTTAAGTGTAGCAGTACCTGAAGCTTATGGCGGAATGGGTATGGGATTTGTAGACACTTGCTTAGTTTGTGACTATATATCGGGTGCTACAGGTTCGTTCTCTACCGCATTTGGAGCCCATACGGGGATTGGAACGATGCCCATCACTTTATACGGCACTGAAGAACAAAAACAAAAATACGTACCGAAATTAGCTTCAGGAGAATGGTTTGGAGCCTATTGCTTAACCGAACCAGGTGCTGGCTCTGATGCCAATTCAGGTAAAACAAAAGCCGTACTTGCAGAAGATGGTACCCATTACAAAATCACAGGAGGAAAAATGTGGATCTCCAATGCAGGCTTTTGCTCTCTTTTTATCGTTTTTGCCCGTATAGAAGACGACAAAAACATCACAGGTTTCATCATTGAAAACGACCCTAGTAACGGGATCACGATGAATGAAGAAGAACACAAACTCGGAATCCGAGCTTCCTCTACCCGTCAAGTATTTTTTAATGAAACCAAAGTACCCGTTAGCAATATGTTAGCCGGTCGTGGCGAAGGATTTAAAATAGCGATGAATGCCTTGAATGTAGGACGTATAAAATTAGCCGCCGCTTGTTTGGATGCCCAAAGAAGAGTTACGACTAATGCCGTACATTATGCCAACGAAAGAATTCAATTCAACACTCCTATATCAAGCTTTGGAGCCATCCGCTACAAATTGGCCGAAATGGCAACTTCCGCTTATGCAGGAGAAAGTGCTACTTATCGTGCCGCAAAAGACATAGAAACCCGAATCAAATTAAGAGAAGCCGAAGGTGCCTCGCATCAAGAAGCCGAATTGAAAGGAGTGGAAGAATTTGCTATAGAATGCTCCATCTTAAAAGTAGCCGTATCAGAAGACGTACAAAATTGTGCCGATGAAGGTATCCAAATATATGGCGGTATGGGATTCTCAGAAGACACTCCAATGGAAAGCGCTTGGCGTGATGCCCGTATTGCACGTATCTATGAAGGCACTAACGAAATCAACCGTATGCTATCCGTAGGGATGTTAATCAAGAAAGCTATGAAAGGCCATGTTGATTTACTAGGCCCTGCTATGAAAGTACAGGAAGAATTGATGGGCATCCCGTCGTTTGACACCCCTGACTATTCCGAATTGTTCTCTGAAGAAAAAGAAATGATTGCCAAATTGAAGAAAGCCTTCTTGATGGTAGCCGGTGCGGCCGTGCAAAAATACGGTATGGATTTAGACCATCACCAACAATTATTAATGGCAGCCGCCGATATGCTAATCGAGATTTACATAGCCGAAAGCACCCTCCTCCGAACCGAGAAACTGGCTAAAAAACAAGGCGAATCTGCGGTCGGAGAACAAATAGCCATGGCAAAATTATACTTATATAAAGCGGTAGATGTCGTTAATTTAAAAGGTAAAGAAAGTATTATATCCTTTGCAGAAGGAGATGAACAACGCATGATGCTCATGGGATTACGCCGCTTTACTAAATACACCAACATGCCTAACATCGTTGGTTTAAGAGAAACGATTACCACCAAATTAGTAGCCGAAAACAGTTATTGCTTCTAATTGCATGTACCATTTAGCATTCCCCAAGGCCCTCATGATTCCATAATCTGAGGGCCTTTTTATATTTTAGACCATCAAAACCATAGGAATACACTTTCTTTTAGTAAGATATTACTAGCATATTAACACTCAAACACCATACTCCTATAGTTTATTAACATTTTTTTATTGATTGTTAATAAAAATTAATAGTTTCGTAACAGCTTTAAATCGAAATAAATCCTGCTTAATGAAATACTTAGCGTTACTTTCAATTTTATTCCTTTCTAGTACTAGTGAGGCTAAAGCTATTTTTGTCAAATCGGTTGACACGATTTGGTATGATTGTGATTATAAAATAACAACCAAAGCCAAAGCAGAGATTTATAAGGTTCGTCCATACATTATTCAAAACAAATACATCCATGTTTACTACTATAAGTCGACCAACAAGAGCTATTTAATCTCGTACAGTTTAGATTTAGACGATTCCAAATTGGACGGAAAACGAACCTATTATTTTGAGAATGGCAATGTAAATTATGTCATTCATTATAAAAACAACTTGAAAGACGGTCCCTTTATAGAATATTATGATGATGCTAAAGTATACCAGCAGGGAGAATTCAAGAAAGATAAAAAGAATGGAACCTTTGTCTTGAAAAAGAAAGATGGTTCGCTATTAGGTAAAGAATATTGGTGTAATGGAATAAAAGTAAACAAGCTCCCTAAATCTAAACCGAATCTCAACAAAGCGGTTGTGAACCGAGAATAAAAAAAGGCCTTTAAGGCCTTTTTTTTTTATAAACACATATTGTTTAATAAGCTAATAACGCTAACAAAGCTTGTTCAAAACGATCTTTTGGCAAATATTGATCTTCCAATGCCTTTACAAATGGAATCGCTGTTTCAAGGCTACCCACTCTTTTTACCGGAGCATCTAGATATTCAAAACACGTTTCCATAATCATCGCAGCTATGTCACTACTCACCCCTCCAAACAACGTATCCTCTTGAAGCAAGATTACCTTATTAGTTTTCTTCACCGAGGCAAAAATAGTTTCGGTATCTAGAGGCTGTAAACTTCTTAAATCAATTAAATCAGCGCTAATAGTGTTATGCTTAGCTAAGGTCTCTAAAGCCCAGTGCACCCCGGCTCCAAAGGAAATAATAGTCACCTCATTACCTTCTTTAATAAGGGAAGCTTTTCCAAAAGGAATGGTATAATAATCAACCGGCACCTCCTGATAAACGGAGCGGTACAACTGCTTGTGCTCAAAGAACATGACCGGATTAGGATCGTTAATCGCCGTATTCAAAAGCCCCTTAGCATCATAAGGAAAAGCTGGATACACTACTTTAAGTCCGGGAGTTTTCGTAAACCAAGCTTCATTCGTTTGGGAATGGAACGGCCCCGCTTGCGTACCTCCTCCACAAGGCATGCGGACTACAACATCGGCATTTTCTAACCAGCGGTAATGGGATTTTGCTAATAAGTTCACAATCGGATTAAATCCAGTCGACACAAAATCGGCGAACTGCATTTCGACGATTGCTTTATACCCATTGATGGATAAGCCCATACCTGCTGACACGACAGCACTTTCACAAATAGGTGTGTTTCGCACGCGTTCTTTACCAAACTGCTCGACAAACCCATCGGTTATTTTAAAGGCCCCTCCATATTCTGCAATGTCTTGACCCATGATGACCAAATTATCATGACGCTCCATGGACTGACGTAAGGCTTTAGAAATCGCGTCTACGACTCGGATATTCTCAACCGCATCGGTTGGCTCAACCCCTTGATAGTGAAAGGGTTTGTACACATCATTAAGTTCCTCTTCCAAATCAGCTGCAAAATCAGGCTCTGCTTGGGTAATGGCCCAATGCTCATCGATTTCCTTTTTAAGACGGGTCTTAATCTTCTCATCCTCCTCTTCTGACAACACACTTATGGATTGCAGATAGGATCTATAATTAGCTATAGGGTCTTTAATAGCCCACATATCCATTAATTCTTGGGGCACATATTTAGTCCCACTAGCCTCTTCATGCCCTCGCATTCGGAAGGTCTTGAATTCTAATAATACAGGGCGAGGATTAGCGATCATGGAAGCTTTCAATTCAGCAATCAGTGCATATACTTCTAGTATGTTATTTCCATCAACGATATGGCTTTCCATGCCATACCCTTTACCTTTATCGGCTAAGTTTTCGCAACGGTATTGCTCATTAGTTGGCGTCGACAAACCATAACCGTTATTTTCAATCACAAACAAAACGGGTAGATCCCATACCGCTGCGATGTTTAAGGCCTCATGAAAATCGCCTTCCGAAGTGGCTCCTTCACCAGTAAATACGGCTGTTACCTTACCATTATTTTGCAATTTATTAGCTAAAGCGATGCCGTCTGCAATGCCCATTTGAGGCCCCAAATGCGAAATCATCCCTATTATTTTATACTCTTGGGTACCAAAGTGAAAACTTCTATCCCTTCCTTTAGTAAACCCACTTTTCTTGCCTTGCCATTGCGAAAACAATCGGTGCAACGGAATATCCCTACCCGTAAAGACCCCTAAATTCCTGTGCATGGGTAAGATATACTCGTCTTGATCTAAAGCAGCTGTAATCCCAACGGAAATCGCTTCCTGACCAATACCCGAAAACCATTTTGATACTTTGCCTTGACGCAAAAGGATCAACATCTTTTCTTCTATCAACCTAGGTTTCAACAACCTCTTATATAAATCTAATAACTGAATATTAGACAATTCTCTTCTATCGAAATTCATGTTTGTTTGGTATTATAAAGTGGCCCAAAAGTAGTAAAAAGTGTTTAGTTATCTAAATAAATAGAGTAGAGAAAAACGACCGCAATAGATTTACATAAATACACCATGTCTAAGCATTAGAATTGTTTATAACTTTGATTTTTCTTATCTAATAATTCGTTACATTTGTAGTTATGGTTGGAATTTCTCCAATTTTAGTTATTAACAAAATAGTTTTAGTATGCAACAAATTCCAAGTGTTGACTTACGTGATTTCCTGTCGGATGATCCGGCACGTAAACAAAAATTTGTAAATGAAATCGGAAGAGCTTATGAAGATATTGGCTTCGTAG
>JBJONL010000088.1:0-6146 GCA_046051865.1 Bacteroidota bacterium
ACGTCGACGCTCCAACAGGAAGCCGCCCGTAAATTGTACCTGCCAGTAGGGATCACCATGCAAATCGCACAACGGTTGTATGAGGCCGGACTCATTACCTACATGAGAACAGATAGCGTAAACTTATCCCAAGAAGCCATGGCGGCTGCCCAAGCAGAAATCACCAGCTACTACGGTAAAGAATTCAGTAAGCCTAGAAGCTTTAATACCAAATCAAAAGGAGCCCAAGAAGCACACGAAGCAATCCGTCCTACGGATATGTCACGCCATACCGTTAATGTAGAACGGGATCAAGCAAGGTTATATGAGTTAATATGGAAACGAACATTGGCCTCCCAAATGAGCGACGCCGAATTAGAACGTACCAATGTCAAAATTGAAGCCAACAACCACAGCGAAGTATTCCAAGCAACCGGTGAAGTAATCAAATTCGAAGGGTTCTTAAAAGTATACCTTGAAGGTAATGACGAAGACGATGAAGAACAAGAAGGAATGTTACCGGCTCTAAAAGTAAACGAGAAACTAGCCAATACTTCAATCACCGCAACCGAAAGATACACCCGCCCAGCCTCAAGATACACCGAAGCATCTCTTGTTAAGAAACTAGAAGAACTAGGAATAGGCCGTCCCTCAACTTACGCTCCAACCATTTCTACCATCATCAATAGAAATTATGTGGAAAAAGGAAACCTTGACGGGGTAGAGCGTAAATACGTTCAGCTAACGCTAGCCGGAAATAAAGTAGACGAAAAAATACTAAAAGAAAATACAGGCTCGGATAAAGGAAAACTAGTACCCACAGATATCGGTACCATAGTAAACGATTTCCTAGTGAAAAACTTCGCAGCCATACTAGATTATAACTTCACGGCTAAAGTCGAACAAGATTTTGACGAAATAGCAGAAGGAAATATTGATTGGGCCAACATGATGCAGGACTTCTACAGCAAGTTTCATCCTAACGTCCAAGAGGTAGAAAAAAATGCCGATAGGGAAAGTGGGGAACGCATCTTGGGAACTGATCCCAAAACAGGGAAGCCTGTGTCCGTGCGTCTCGGTAAATTCGGACCTATGGCGCAAATCGGCGAACCCGATGACGAAGAAAAACAGTTCGCAAGCTTACGACAAGAACAAAACATCAGTAACATTACCCTAGAAGAAGCCTTAAACTTGTTCTTGCTGCCTAAAAACCTTGGGCAATACAACGGTGAAGAGGTTGAGGTAAGCAACGGCCGCTTCGGACCCTACGTGCGTTTCGGTAAACAATTCATCTCATTACCAAAAGGAGAAGATCCTTTAGATGTAACCATGGAGCGCGCCCAAGAATTAATCAATCAAAAAGTAAAAGCCGATGCACCTATAGCCGTCTATAAGAATATGGACGTGCAAAAAGGAGTGGGGCGTTTCGGTCCGTTCCTAAAATGGAATAGCATCTTCATCAATGTCAGCAAAAAATACAACTTCGATAATTTATCACAATCCGATATAACCGAATTAATTGAAGAGAAACTGCAAAAAGACATCGATAAAGTCATCCACAACTGGGCCGAAGAAGGAATAGTAGTAGAAAAAGCCCGCTGGGGAAAATCAGTAATCACCAAAGGCAAAATCAAAATCGAACTAAATAAAGACGTCGATGCTACTAAATTAACCCTAGATCAGGTTAAGGAAATGATTGCCAAGAAAACCCCAGAAAAGAAAACAGCCGCCAAGAAACCAGCAGCCAAAAAGGCTCCTGCCAAAAAGAAATAACCCATGGAATTTGATTTTCTATCCCCCGTAGATGATAGTATTGTACAGTTTGTAAACGGACTGTCTTCCCAACACCTAGGCAGTAAAGTAGCCTTTCATACCGAGAAAGAATTCCCCGACACCGATCAAATAAAAATTGCAGTGCTTGGAGTGCTTGAAAATAGAGGCGATGCTAAAGCTTTTGAAGAGGTAGATCTAACCGAAATCCGTAAAGAATTGTATTCGCTCTACCCAGGGAACTGGCAAACTTCGATAGCCGATTTAGGTGACATCTTGCCCGGAAATTCATTAGAAGATACATTCTTCGCCTTACAAAAAGTAGTGTCCAAGTTAATTAAGAATGGAATTATTCCTATCGTAATCGGAGGGACACAGGATCTAACTTATCCGTTATACCGTGCTTACGATGCACTTGAACAAATGGTCAACTTGGTGTCAATCGATAGTAAGTTCGATTTCGGCAAACAAGAAGACGGAATTACAGCAAATTCTTATTTATCTAAAATAGTTTTAGACGAACCCAATAATCTTTTCAACTATAGTAATGTGGGGTATCAAACGTATTATAACTCTCAAGAAGAAATTGATTTGATTGAGAAATTATACTTTGACGCCTATCGATTGGGTGAAATTGCCAATAACATAGAATTAGCCGAACCAGTTTTCCGAGATGCAGATATTGTAAGCATCGATTTAAATGCTGTAAAGTCTTCATATTCAGGAAATTTTATTACTTTTACGCCTAATGGTTTCGATGGTAAGGAAATTTGCAGTTTGTCCCGTTACGCTGGTATCAGTGATAAAGTAAGCTCTTTAGGTATTTTTAATCATGACAATAAAAAAGAGGAATCGGTTTTAATTGCACAAATCATCTGGTATTTTATAGAGGGAATCAACTACCGCTCGAATGAGTACCCATTTGGTACTAGAGAGAACTACTTGAAGTACATAGTACCCCTAGAAAGCGAAGAGTTAGTGTTCTATAAAAGCAATAAAACCGATCGTTGGTGGATTGAAATTAATTATTTCACCGGTCAGCACAATAAACTGAAAAAAAATACGTTATTACCTTGTTCTCACGAAGAATATTTAATCGCTTGCAATCAAGAAATACCCGAACGGTGGTGGAAAGCACAACGAAAAAATAGTCTCTAACAAGTGTAAAAGAGTAAAAAAATAATCATTACACAACAATTAGTAGAGTATATAACCTACAATAATAAGTTAATATTGCACTTTATCGATGTTTATATGTATTTTATCGGTAAATTATTTTTTTATCTCGATAATTAATTTTAGCTTTGGCTTGTTAATTAATTTTTGATTTTATAATTGTTTTTTTCAAAAATAATAAATAGGTTTACGC
Source organism: Bacteroidota bacterium (assembly GCA_046051865.1). Lineage (GTDB taxonomy): Bacteria > Bacteroidota > Bacteroidia > Flavobacteriales > Flavobacteriaceae > Flavobacterium. The sequence continues at coordinate 3,119 of JBJONL010000088.1, forward strand.
CCTTAAAAAATAGAATATTCAAATAACCCCAATTTATATGAAGAAGTTCATTGCATTCGCATCATTTTTAGCTTTATTAACGAGCTGTGGAGGTTCAAGCGACAAAGGTGAGTTAGTAGGAGTTAAAGGTAAAAAATGGCATCCTGAAAAGCCTTTTGGTATGACGTTGATTCCTGGTGGTGCTTACATCATGGGTAAATCAGATGATGACCCTGCCAATATACAAGACGCTCCGACCAAAACGGTTACGGTTAGATCGTTCTATATGGATGAAACTGAAATCACCAATAGTGAGTACCGTCAATTTGTAGAATGGGTAAAAGATTCTACTATTAGAGTTCGTTTGGCTATTCTTGCTGACGAAGTAGGTCAAACGGCCGGTGGTAAAGGTGGTAAAGGCGGAAAAGGCGGCGGTGGCGGTAAAGGTGGAAGCATAGGTGACTTTGCTTTCAATGATACTGATCCTGCAAAAATGACGCCATACGACAAATACATGTATGAGAACTATTACAGTGTAGGGACTGAAGATGATCCGTATGCGGGTAGAAGATTGAATAAAAAAGTTAAACTTATTAAAGAAACTAGTAAATATCCAGATGAATATTATACGGAGGTTATGGATACCATGTATTTGCCAGTAGCAGAATCTTTCAATGGTTTAAGAACAATCGATGTTAAAAAATTAAAGTTCAGATACTCTTGGATGGACATTCAAGCAGCTGCGAAAGCGAAAGTGGGTAAAAGAAGTTCTTTCATCAGAACAGAACAACAAGAAGTTTACCCAGATACTACAGTTTGGATCAAAGATTTTGCTTACTCGTACAACGAGCCTATGCACAATGATTATTTCTGGCACCAAGCTTATGGAGATTATCCAGTGGTAGGGGTGAACTGGAAACAAGCTAAAGCATTTTGTGCTTGGAGAACTTTGAATAAAAATACTTACGTAAAATCAAAGAAAAAACACCACGACCTAATTAACTCTTTCAGGTTGCCTACAGAGGCAGAATGGGAGTATGCAGCAAGAGGTGGTTTAGAATCAGGTACTTTCCCATGGGGTGGTCCTTATGCTAAAAATGATAGAGGTTGTTTCTTAGCAAACTTCAAACCAAACCGTGGAGATTATGCTGCAGATCAGGCATTATATACGGTAGAGGCGAAGTCTTATGAGCCAAATGGTTATAATCTATACAACATGGCGGGTAACGTTGCAGAATGGACAGATTCATCTTATGATCCTGCAGCTTATGAGTACGTGTCATCAATGAATCCTAATGTGCCCGACTTAAAAAACATGAGAAAGGTAGTTCGTGGAGGTTCTTGGAAAGATGTTGCTTACTTCTTACAAGTAGGGACAAGAGATTTCGAATATGCTGATACAGCAAGAAGCTATATTGGTTTCAGAACTGTTCAAGATTATATGGGTACGAAAGTAACCAAAAACGGAGCACCTAAAAAGTAATTTCAAAACCACTTATTATATTAACTTAACTAACTAAATTTTTTATTATTATGGCATTATTAAGCAAAAAAACAATGAATTTCGCTTACGGTATGGGAGCGGCAGTTGTAATCATCGGCGCGCTTTTTAAAATTCAGCATTATCCTGGAGCGGGTCCATTATTGATTATAGGTCTTGTAACTGAGGCGTTAATCTTTGGTTTGTCTGCTTTTGACCCAGTTGACGTTGAATTAGACTGGTCATTAGTTTACCCAGAATTAGCTGGAGGAAATCCAAAAGAGAGAGCTAAGAAAGAAGATCCTAAAGATGCTCAAGGTTTATTGTCTCAAAAATTAGACAATATGTTGAAAGAAGCTAAAATCGATGGTCAATTGATGGAAAGCTTAGGGAACAGTATTAAAAACTTTGAAGGTGCTGCTAAAGCAATATCTCCAACAGTAGATTCTATAGCAGGACAAAAGAAATACGCTGAAGAAATGACTAAAGCGGCTACACAATTAGAAACTTTAAATGGTTTGTACCAAGTGCAATTACAAAGCGCTGAAAGAAATGCTCAAATCAACAATGAAGTTGCTGAAAATAACCTTAAATTAAAAGATCAAATGCAGTCTTTAACTTCTAACTTGTCTTCATTGAACAATGTTTACGGAGGTATGCTTTCTGCAATGGGTAACAGATAATTAGTTTTTTAACTATATTTTTCAAACAAAATAATAATATAAACTAATTAGAAAAAATGGCAGGAGGAAAACTAACCCCTAGACAGAAGATGATTAACCTGATGTACTTGGTTTTCATCGCAATGTTGGCATTGAACATGTCAAAAGAAGTGCTTTCGGCATTTGGATTGATGAATGAAAAATTTGAATCAGCAAATAAAGCTTCTATAGATAATAATAAATTATTGCTAGCAACTATTGAACAAAAAGGAACTGATAATCCTGGTATGTTTGGTGAAGCTAAAAATACGTCGGAGAAAATTGCTGCTATTTCTAAAACATTTTACACGTTTGTAGAAGGTTTGAAGAAAGATGCAACAAACGGTGTAGAACTTGACAAAGATGGAAAGCTACCATACGAAGCTATGGATAAAGGGCCACATATTGACGAAACTTGGTTTGCTGGTGATAACTATTCCGCTAAAGGAAAAGAAATCGTTGGGGCTATGGCTAAATATGTTGCGGATATGAAAGCAGCGGCAGGAAACAATCCTAAACTGATTCCTGTAATTAAAGAAATTGAGTCGAAATTTAATACTGCTGATATTAAAGACCGCGAAGGGGTTACCAAAAGATATTTAAATTATCATTTTGAACATTTCCCGGCTATCGCGTCTTTGGCTAAGTTAACAGCTTGGCAAAATGATGTTGAAAAAGCAGAAGGAGATAGTTATAACTTCTTATTAGGTAAAGCTGCAGTGGACGCATCTTCAATGAAAAATTATACCGCTTTAGTGGTGCTTGATAAAAGTGCTTACTTCCAAGGGGAAACAGTTACAGGTAAAGTAGTTTTAGGTCGTTATGACGAAAACACGAAGCCAACTTCTTTTCAAGGTCCTGGTAAAAT
>JBJONL010000089.1:0-37634 GCA_046051865.1 Bacteroidota bacterium
ATTATGAAACCCTTGCTTCGGCAGGGATGGATTTGCGTGCCAATATAACAACACCCATTACATTGAAACCATTGGACCGTGCCATTGTACCAACGGGCTTGTTTATCGAATTGCCCATAGGTTACGAAGCGCAGGTGCGTCCTAGAAGTGGACTGGCGGCCAAAAAAGGCGTTACTGTATTGAATTCTCCTGGAACGGTTGATGCGGATTACCGCGGGGAAATCGGCGTTATTTTAGTAAATTTATCCCAGGAAGATTTCGTAATCGAAAACGGAGAGCGAATAGCACAGTTAATCATTGCTAAGCATGAACGCGCTGAATGGATTGCTGTGGAAGAGCTAACAGAAACCTCTCGAGGTGAAGGTGGATTCGGCAGCACGGGAGTGAAGTAGTTTACAGGTACAGGTAATAAAATACTTTAGTTTAATACAATATATATGAAAATAATAGTTCCAATGGCAGGACGCGGGTCTCGTCTTCGCCCTCATACGTTAACCATTCCTAAACCCTTAATTCCGATTGCGGGAAAACCGATAGTACACCGCTTGGTGGAAGATATAGCAGGGGTGCTTGGGCAAGAGATTGAAGAAATTGCCTTTATTATTCACGAAAGTTTTGGGCAGAAGGTGGAGGAAGATTTGATTGCCATTGCTGAAAAATTGGGTTCCAGAGGGACGATTTATTACCAAAATGAAGCGTTGGGAACCGGACATGCTATTATGTGTGCCAAAGATTCCTTGAGCGGTCCGGCGGTAATTGCCTATGCAGATACGTTGATTAGAGCCGATTTTGATTTGGACCAAACGGCCGATAGTGTGATTTGGGTGAAGCAAGTAGACCAACCGGAAGCTTTTGGGGTTATCAATTTGAATGAGGCTAATGAGATTGTGGAATTGGTTGAGAAGCCTAAAGAGTTTGTATCGGACTTGGCGGTAATCGGTATTTATTATTTTAAAGACGTTGCGGTGCTTAAAAATGAGTTGCAATATGTCTTAGACAACAACATCATCCATGGGGGTGAATACCAAATTAATGACGGAATTAAGCAAATGATGGCAAAGGGCATGAAATTTGTGCCAGGTGAAGTAGATGCTTGGATGGATTGTGGGAACAAGGACGTAACCGTGGAAACCAACGGTCGGATGTTGAATTTTTTACACAACGACGGCGAGCATTTGGTTGCTTACGATGTGGTGTTGGATAATTCCACGATCATTCCACCTTGTTATATTGGGAAGGATGTCATTTTAGTGAATACCACTGTGGGGCCTAACGTTTCCCTGGGGGATCACAGCAGGGTTTCGGATAGCCAGATTGCAAACAGTTTGATCCAAACCCATGTACATATTAAAAATGCCAAATTGGACAATGCGATGATTGGAAATCACGCAAGTTTTGACGGGAATTTTACCAGCGTTAGTTTGGGAGATTATTCGGTTTTAGAATAAAAAAAAACTCAAAATAGAGTTCGACACAATGAAAAAACTTGGAATTTATGGGATATTGCTGGGGATGTTATGCTTCCCTACGCTGGTCATAGCACAAGATAGTGCTAATGATGTAGTGGTTATTGACGATGGATTTCAGGATTATTTTTTTGAAGCCATCATGCAGAAAGGCATTGAGAACTATGACAAAGCGATTGAAGCATTAGAGAAAGGGAAAGCCATAGAGCCTGAGAATCCGATTGTTTATTTTGAATTGGGCAAGAATTATTTGGCCCAAAGGAAGTATACAGAGGCCTTTGACAATTTTCAAAAGACCACAAAGATGGATCCCAAAAACCGTTGGGCATGGGTAGGGATGTATGATGTATGCTATGCACAACGCGATTACAATAGAGCAATACCCATCGTAGAGAAGTTGGTGGAATTCAAAGACGATTACAAAGAAGATTTGACTTCGTTGTACATGAATACGCAGCAGTTTGACAAAGCATTGGATTTGATTAACGAATTGAATGCGACTTATGGGAAGACGGACAAGCGCGAATTGTACAAGGCCGATATCATGAAAGACGCCCGCTACCAGTCGGCCGAAAAGAACAACCTGTTGGACCAAATTAAAAAGAATCCGAAGGATGAATCGAATTATATCGCGTTGATTTATTTGTATTCGCAAAGCAATCAAGAAGAGAAAGCGTTAGAAATTGCACAAAAGTTAGAGAAAGCAATCCCTACTTCCGATTGGGCACAGGTGAGTTTGTTTAAATTTCATTTGAATAACAATGATGGCGACAGTGCCGTAAAGGCGATGAATATTGTATTGCCTAGTCAAAAAATAGACCGAAAAATCAAGCACCGAATTCTAAATGAGTTTTTATTGTTTGCTAAGAACAATCCAAAATATGAACCCGATTTAGACCGAGCCATTTCCTATTTTGACAACGACAAGGAAGTGCAGGTTGCCAAAGAGATCGGGAAGTTTTATTATAGCAAATCGGATTGGGTAAAGGCTGTAAAATATTTGGAAATGTATTTGAAGACTACTCCAGAAGATATGGAGTCCTTAAATTTGGTGTTGCAGGCATATACCGAAAAGCAAGCGTTTGCGGATTTGGTTAAACGAGCCACTGATTTGACCGAATTATATCCGACACAGCCACAGTTTTATTACTATGCAGGGTTGGGTCAAAATCAGTTGACCAACTTTAAGAAAGCGGCAAGCTTACTAGAAACAGGATTGGATTTTGTGTTGGATGATGTGGCCTTAGAAATAAATTTTAATATCCAATTGGGAGAGGCCTACAGCGGGTTAGGAGATGTAAAAAAGAAAGAAGCCTATTTTACTAAGGCGGATGCCTTGATTAAAAGTCAGAAGAAGTAATGAGAAATTGGAACAGTACTAGGGTGATGAGTTTGGTTTGTCTTGCGGGTGTGTTAGTAGTAACCTCGTGCAAGTCAAAGGCAGCTCTAGCAGCGTATAAGCCGGTGGAAGTTGCAGCGCCCAAAGGAGGTCCTCAAACCACGGCAGAGCAAGTCATCCAGCAACATTATAGCAATAAAAAAGATTTTTCAACGTTATACATAAGAGCTAGTGCAAGGTATAAAGATGAGAAGCAGAGTCAGAGCGTCTCGGCCGACATCAAGATCAAGAAGGGCGAGAAAATACTGGTAAGCATACGGTTTTTAGGCATTACAATGGCTAAGGCCTTGATTACCCCAAACCAAGTACAGTATTATGAGAAAATCAACGGGACTTATTTTGAGGGAGACTACCTAGCGCTGAGCAATTGGCTGGGAACCGATTTAGATTACACTAAAATACAGAATTTGTTGTTGGGCCAACCCATTGATGATCTGACTAAGGATCGCTTTGTGTTGCTACTTATGGATAAGGCCTATCAATTGCGCAAAAAAGATGGAGATACAGACAAAAGCTTTTTGTTTGACGACACCCATTATTTGTTGCAGCAGCAAGCAGTGGTACAAGCGGCGAAGGAACGAAGTTTTGAAGTACAGTATCCTAATTTTCAGGAGTATGACACGGCGGTATTGCCTACAAATCTGTTGATCAATGCGATGCAGGAAAAAGGAAAAACAGAGATAGCCATAACGTACACGTCGGTTACGTTTAACGAAGAACTTGCGTTTCCGTATAGTGTACCAGAGGGATACGATCGAATACAAATAAATTAGATTTAAAAAAACATAGACCTATGCCAAGATTATTTTTAAGCTTTTTATTTTTTTGTTTCGGAGTGCAAGCGTGGAGTCAGGTTCCTACGCAGGAGCAGTTAGAGGAGCGTAAGGCTAAGATTCAGCAAGAGATCATGGAGAAAGAGCAGCAATTGCAATCGGTTAAGAGCAAAGAGAAATCGGTTGTGTCCCAATTGTTGTTGCAAAAGGAAAAGATTGGTCTAAAGGAGAAGTTGATCAAAACCACCGAAAAGCAAACGAAGTTATTGAGCAATGACATTTATATAAATCAGCTGAAGATTAATCAGCTCAATAGAGAATTGGACCAATTGAAAAAGGACTACGCCGAGATGATTATAAAGTCCTATAAGAGCCGTTCAGAACAAAGTCGGGCCATGTTCTTGCTTTCCTCACAAAACTTCCTTCAGGCCTACAAAAGGGCTCAGTATATGAAACAGTATGCGAGTTACCGTAAAATGCAAGGCGAAGAGATCAAGGGGAAAACCAATCAGTTGGAAGAATACAACAGTAAAATTGGCGCACAGAAAACGGTAAAAGAGAAGCTAATTGTTGAGAATGAAAAGGAAAAGCAGGGGCTTGAGAAAGAAAAGCAGGAGCAAGAGAAGTTAGCCAATCAAATCAAGAAAGAGAAAGGCAAAATTGCGGCTGAAATTAAGAAAAAGCAACAAGAGACTAAAAAGATTGATGCCCAGATTCAGAAGTTGATTCGAGAAAGCATTGCGGCGGCGAATAAGAAAACGGCCGCAGCGAAAGCCAAAGCGAATCCAAAAACAACCACCGCCGAGTCTACTAAGGCCGTAGAGTCTTCGACTAAAATTGTATTGACCTCAGAGGGGCAATTGATTGCTAATAATTTTAGAGCAAACCGCGGTAAGTTGCCTTGGCCTGTTGAAAAGGGAGTTGTTTCGTTGCCTTTTGGAGACCAACCCCATCCTATTTATAAAAATTTGACGGTGCACAACAGTGGCGTTGAAATTACGACAGAGTCGGGTGCTTCCGCTCGATCGGTATTTGGCGGAGAAGTCACAAAGATTTACAAGATATCTCCAGTAAATATTGCTGTATTTATTCAGCACGGAGATTTCTTTACGGTTTATCAAAACTTAAGTAGTGTGAATGTAAGTGTGGGGGACAAGGTAGGTATTAAGCAATCCTTAGGTAAAATCAGAACAAATGGGGATACGGGTAAGACGGTCTTGAAGTTCTTGATCTTACAGAATACAAATTATAATAATCCTGCCAGTTGGCTGTATAATATGTAAAAAAAAGCTCCGGATTTCCGGAGCTTTTTTTATGTATGGAACGAATTAATTCTTCTTCAATAAGATCTTTTCTTGGGTAAATTGATAGGCAGCGTCTAGATACTGGATCATTTTGTTCCAATTAGCATTCGGTTCGAAGTAGTTTTTGTAAAACTTGAACGTTTTAATGATGAGTTGGTTTCCTTTTACTTCGGCTGTTGAAGTAAAACCACCGGTTTCATTTTCTACTTTTTTATTGAACTTCTCTAATCCTGAAACGCTGTAGCCCGCAGGGATTTCGAATACAATTTCGTTATCGAATGATCTTGGATAGATCATATAAACGTTGTTTTTTCTATCTTTTTCTTTTTGGGTAATTTCGATTTGTGAGGTTAAGAACTTCCCTAGTTCCATCAAATATTTATCCCCTGCTTTTTTAATCCAGTTGTTTTTAACGGTGAATTCTTCATCGTATTCAAAGGCCGATTTTTTGCCGTAGCGACCGTTGTTTTTAATGGTGCATTTATAATCATCAACGCTTACTTCGTATTCTTCTTCTAAGGTTTTTTCGTAGCTTTCTTTTTGCTCTTCCTTTTGTTTGTTGATGATGGCATTAAGCTCATTGGTATACTGTTCCTTTTTCTTTTTATTCTTCACAAAATCCATTAGTGGCGTCGTACCGTACTTAGTGTAGTCTTCATAAACGTAGTCGTAAAAATTAAGTTTGTCGTCTTGCTCACTTTCTTTTAAGTGCCCTAAGTAAGAAGATTCTTTTTTCACTTTGTAGCCGTTGAAATCATCTAAGCTAAGTGTGGTTTTGGTTTTGATGGAATTGTCTTGGTACGAACTTGAAGGCAAGTTTACTACAGAGGCGTCGGTTACTCTTTTTCCTTTGGATACTTCTAGCACGTATGCTTTAGAGTTTTCCACGTTATAATCAAATTGATCGGCACTTGAAAACGGAGAAAAGTATTCTAAGTAAATAGGATTTGGCGTATTTACCCTTAGTAATTTTTTCACGTTGGACTGCAATAATAAATCGTCTATCGAACCATTATTTCTGGCGGTAGAAACGATGATGTCATAATCGATGCTGTTCTTTTTAAGGAAGTACATGAAGTAGTTGATGAAGGATACTTCGTCTTGCAAGAAAATGGCTTTTTGATAGTAATCAAAAGGGTAAAAGATGTTGGCTTTATTCACCACAATCGCTTCGTAGTAGCGGGTTAAAAAATCGTGTCGGCAGAAATAGTAAACCTCTCTGATTTTTTCTTCATCGCTAGCAAACGTTTTTCCTTTAATAAAGTCTTTTACCGGGTCTAGGTCGCCGTTTGGCACAAATTTGGCGTTATAATAATCAAAGATATCGTCTTTGGAAACGGTCTTTTTTAGCTCCTTTTCCGATTTAGACAAGAAACCATCGGCCAATTTTTCAAATTTACCAGAACGGGCAAAAATCACTTGGAATTTATAGCAAGGCAGTTCGGCAAGGGGGTAGAACCAGCGTGGGAATTCATTTTTTGGAATGTCTTTATCGTTCAATTGGTAATGTCTTTCTCCGCCTTTATTGGTTGGAATTTCCTTTAATCCTGGAGCTTTGTTATAGGTGTTGAAGTTGACAAAGAAATCATTTTCCGTTTCCAGATCAATGCGTAAATCCATGGTTGGATACACGTCTCCCATAGGCGTCTCTACCGGGTCGAAGCTATAATCCATGACTGATTTAAACGGTTCGATACTGTAAAAGTAGTAATCAATGATGTCTCCTATTTCGAGATTGGGGATGGCTACTTTTTGTTCGCCATTCACTTCTTTGGCTTCTTTCTCGGCATCGATTTCCACTTCTTTACCGTCGGGTTTGATTACTTTGATTCCTATGAATGTAGTGCCTCTCCGCCAAAAATTACCCATGGCTTTGTTAGAGTAGAATTTGCTTTTATAGGAAAACTGCGAGAACTCGGTAACTGAGGCTTGGTCTTGTAGTTTGATTCTTTTTCGGATCCCTGAAGTATAGGTGACGTTGATTCCAAACTTATGGTAGTTGTAGTATTCTTTTTTGTGAAGGATTACCGCCGATTCGTCTTTCCATTTATCGGGAACGGTATTGGCTTTTTTGAACTCGTCGTTTTTGCCCCAAAAGAACTCTTTTATTTCGGTTTTGTTTTGGGCTCCTGCAAGGTGTACTACAAAAAGCAAGACTAGGAATAATTTGTTTTTCATTAAGGTCGTGTTATTTAGAGATCGTAATTTGTTGGCTGTAATTTTCAACTAGTTTTTTATTAAAATCATTCCACTTGTCCATTTCGGTTGCTTTGATGCAGCCGTTTTTAAAGGTAAATGATTTTTTATAGTTGATTTCTTTATCTGTTTTTTCAAACGTAATGTTGATGTCAAAGTTGGGTTCTTTAATCGTTAGGTTTGAAGGCAGGCGCGTAACTTTGTAGCCCTCCGGAATTTTAAGGGTAATTTCAGAATTGTAGACTGTTTTATAGTCCATTTCATAATCCACTTTACGATCTTTTAGGGCAAAGTTTTTGTACTCGTTCATGAATTCCAGATCGATATACATTTCGTTGTCAAAAGAAGAAACTTTATTAGCAATATCAACTTTGTAGTCGATGTTGAGTTTAGTGTCTCGGTTTTGGAAGTCGGTGGATTTGATATCGGTCACGATGATGTTTTTATCTTGCTGCGATAGGTAACCGTCTAGGCGTTCTTTCTTTTTATTGGTTTCAAAGCTGTTATAAATATTGAGAAACTGCGCTCTACTCTCGCCGATGTAGTTGTGATTGCAGTTCCCTACCAGGTGTTCGTTTTCAATAGAAAGGTTTGCTTTAAATAGTTCTTTATTGGCATCACAAGTAGCGGTCGGAATTTTTTCGATGAGGTACTTGTCCCCGTCTTCAATCATGACTTCTTTGTTTTGGATGCGTTCTGCATATTCCCCGAACGAATTGAATTTTTCGGTGCCGTCTAGGAAGTATTTTTTGCCTTTGTAGAGCAGCGCGCAGATCATGTGGTTGTCTACGGCTAGGGAAGGTGTTTTGTAATCGTAGGCCAGGTGCTTGGTTCCAATCCAGCACAAGCGGGCGTCAAAACCGGCCAGTTTTAGCATCTGCTTGATTAGGTTGGCCATTCCTTTACAGTCGCCATAGCGTTTTTCAAAAACGTGGTTGGATTCATCGGGTTTGAATCCGGCAATCCCATCTTCAAAAGCGATGTAGCGGATGTTGTCCTGTACCCAGTAATAGATGTTTTTAATTTTCTCGTCGTCGGTTTTGGCTTTGGCGGTGAGTTCGTCCACTTTGGCTTTCATGACACTAGTATTGTCGGCCATCGCGCTTATTAGGGATTTGTACCATTTGTATAAATCGTCGCTGGTTTTGAATAGAGCAGTTTGTTTTCCGTCTTTTGTAAACGACTTGGCCAAGACCATAATGTGTGGGTAGGTATAGCTTCTTCCGGGTGCATCTTCTTCTTTAAATACGGCTGGCACATCGTCCATGGTATAAGTAATGTAGGTCATGTCACCTTCTTTTCGGGAGGACTTATTGATTTTATGGCCGTCAAAATTGAATTCTTTTAATTCTATTTCAAGCCAATCAGGAATGCCAAACGTCATGGTTTTTTTAAGGATGGGGTATTCGTCGTTGAAATAAAGCACGGTGAAGTATTTCACGTCTTCGTAATTTTTTTCTACTTCGTAATGGTAGGTATACCCTTGGACCGGAAAATCCACAGTCATGTATTTCACTTTGGCATCGTTGTAGAACAAATCGTTGTCTTTGTAAAATTCGTCGTTGACAAAGAATGAAGCGGTTTTGTCGTTTCGGTATTTGATCGCAAAGGTGGCGATGCTCGATTCGCTGTCATAGAACTCATATTTGTGAATATCGGTTCTAAAGTTAATGTTCATCAAGTGTTCTTTGGTATCGTGATTGACCGTTACTTTGCCTGCTTTTTTATTAAGGTCGAAGTTGATGGTTTCTTCGCTTTCGAGGATGGCGATATCGTCTTTGGTATATTTCTCTCTTAATTTTTTAGCTTGAGAGATGTCATCGGGTGTTGGATCAATGTTTTTTTGCGCCAATGAAGTTGTCACATAAAAACACAACAAGCCCATCCATTTTAAAGTGGTTTTCATTGCCGCTGATTTTTTTAGAAATATACTAATTTTTTAAAAATAAAAAGAGGAAACTACACAAAGAGTGCTTTTAGTTCGGTAGCGTCATTAGGATTCATTTTCCCAGCCAATACTAGGCTTAGTTGTTTTCTTCGCAATGCGGCATCGAAGCGCGACTTTTCTAGTTCGGTTTCCGGTTCGATTTGAGGCACGGCTACGGGGTTTCCAGTTTCATTTACGGCAACAAAGGTGTAGATGGCTTCATTGGCTTTGGTACGGATACCGGACTCTCGATCTTCGATCCATACGTCTAGAAAAATTTCCATGGAAGAATTGAAAGCTCGGGAAACTTTGGCCTCGATGGTTACTACGCTGCCTAGTGGAATGGAGCGGTTAAAGGCTACGTGGTTTACCGATGCAGTAACGGTAATTCTACGTGAGTGTCGTCGTGCGGCAATGCTTGCGGCTCGATCCATTCGGGCTAATAATTCACCGCCAAACAAGTTGTTTAGTGGATTGGTTTCGCTAGGTAAGACCAAATCGGTCAAAATCGTTAGGGATTCAGAAGGATGTTTAGGCGTCATAACAAATTTTTGGCAAAGGTAAGTACTACCAATAAAAAATCCGGAGAAATCGGGATAATTTTATTATTCTTGAATCAGCAACCAAGCGTCTTTATTGTCAAGTTTTTTGATGCTTTTCACGGCTTCGTGCGCTTCGTTGTAAGAAGGATAGCTACCGTAAAGAACAGGATATAATCCGTGGTTATTGGCCGGAAGTCTTTTTGCTCTAAAGCCTAATTTTAGTAAAGCTTGGTAGGCGTTTTCAGCGTTTGCTTCTAAACGGAAGGCTCCGGCTACCACGTGGTATGGGGTGTTCACTTTATCGGCAGGAACGGTAAGTGTCACTGCGGGAAGTGGGTTTTCTATAAAGAAGGTCGCTTCTTGAATTTTTTGGTTTATCTTTTTTTGAACGTTTGATTGTACGAGCAAGGTTTCTTGTTGTACTTGTTCTAAATAGTTGCTGTATAACGTATATCCTAGGGCGCTTGTAATGCTTAGGGAAAGCGTAATAATGGCCGCATACTTAAGGATTTTAGTGCCGCTTCTTTTTTCAGGAGTGAAGGCTATTGGGGCTTTATCTTCGAGTGCTTCTACGGTTTGTTTATAGGTTTCTCTTTTAATAGCAGGGGTTGCAAAGGAACTTAATCCGAATGACTCCTTTAAATAATTGATATGATCCGCGGGAACGAAGACAATATTTTTTTCGGCATTTAATGAAAAAGCGCCGATATTTTTAATGCTATACTGTCCTGCCTCTTGAATTTTAGTTTTCCAGAGTGACACTTCGTTTTGGATTACATTAACCGCGATTTCGTAGGGAACTTTTTCAGATTGTGCTAAATGATTGGCCAACAATCCATCATTGTTTTTAATGAAGGGATTGAACGAAATTAGTTTCTTTGGTGGGAAGAACGAATGGGCATTTTCATCTAATTGAGCCGACTGGTATTCCGTCAAGAATGCTCCAAAACCTGGTACGGTGACGCATTGGTATCGGTATAATAATTGGGAAATATAGTGTTCAATCTTCATGTGGACAAATTTAGAGAAACAATAGTAGTATCAAAAAATTATCCACAAATTTTATTAACAATCCAAAAGAAAAATATTTATTTTTGTAGTAATTTAGTGATATGAATACTACAGAACTTTTTCATGTTTTGGCTTTGTTACGCGTGGAAGGCGTAGGCGATATTGTGGCCAAAAAATTAATTAATCACTGCGGTTCGGCTGAAGATGTGTTTAAGGCAAAGCCTTCACAATTCAAGGCAATTGATGGCATTGGAGAAGTATTGCAAAAGAAGCTGAAGGACAAAACAGCATTTAAGAAAGCCGAACAAGAACTGCGCTACCTTGAGGAGCAGCAGTTTACCGTATTGTATTATCAAAGTGAAGCGTATCCGGATCGGCTAAAGCATTGTATAGACGGACCGGTTTTAGTATTTGCAACAGGAAAATTTGAGTTTCAGCAGCGCAGATTAATCAGTATCGTGGGCACTAGGCAAGTCACTTCTTACGGAGCGGCCTTCACTAAAAAATTGGTGGAAGAATTAGCCATCTTTAATCCTGTCATCGTTAGTGGATTTGCTTATGGGGTCGATATTGTGGCGCACCAGGCCGCTATGGATCATGAGTTGCAAACGATTGGGGTCTTAGCTCACGGCTTGAATCAAATATATCCAAAGACGCATAAAAAATATGTGGCAAAGATGGAGCAAAACGGCGGGTTTATGACGGAGTTTTGGAGTAGCTCGAATCCCGACAAAGAGAACTTTGTTAGAAGAAACCGAATCGTAGCGGGTATGAGTGAGGCTACTATTGTGATTGAGAGTGCCGAAAAGGGAGGTTCGATTATCACAGCCAATATTGCTAACGACTATAATAGGGATGTTTTTGCGGTCCCAGGTAGGACGACTGACAAGTATAGTCAAGGGTGTAATGATTTAATCAAAACTCAGCGGGCCCATTTACTGACTTCGGCGGCAGATTTAGTATATGCTTTGAATTGGGAATTGGAAGCGGTTGCGACAAAGCCGATACAAAGGCAGCTTTTTGTTTCTTTGGATGGGGAGGAACAGCGCGTATATGACTACCTCCTTAAAAACGGAAAGCAACTACTAGATGTAATTGCTCTCGATTGTGGTTTTCCTATATTTAAAATTTCGTCTTTGCTTTTGAATATGGAGCTAAAAGGGGTTATCAGACCCTTGCCAGGAAAGTTATTTGAAGCGTTGTAGCGCTTATTTTTTTGGAAGTAGTAAGTCAAAGGTCTGCTCGATACGGTCTTCTGCTATTCCATGTGCTAGTTTTACTTCGTAACCTTCTGAATATTCATTTATTTCGATCACTTCAGCATTGATTAAGTTCTCTACTTTGTAGAGCTTGGTCTTCATTTCTTTATCAAGATCAGTTACAGAAAGCAGCACATATTGTTTTGATCCGGTAGGCGTTTGATCTTTGGTATATCCTAAATCGTAATTGAGAACAAAAGTCTTTATTAGATGGTTCTTAAAACCAAAGGCATTAATGGCATGCACTTTTGCCAGTACTTTGCTAAGTTCCGCAGCTTTTTCTTCGGTGTACTTTAGGTCTTTAATTTCGTCTTGCGCAAAAGCGCCATAAGAGCAAAATGATAGTAGAAGGACAAGAACTATATTTTTCATGAGAGAATGATTTTTATCAAATGTATAAATTTTATTCAAAACCCAATTTTTCGCGCACTTTTTTTAGGACACCGTTTGCAATAGTTCCCGCTTTAGCAGCTCCTAGTTTGAGTAGGGCATCTACTTCTTCTTGGTGGCTCATGTAGTAGTTGTATTTTTCTCTTTCGGTTTTGAATTTGTCTACTACGAGTTCGAAAAGAATTTGTTTAGCATGACCGTAACCAAAATCGCGATTGGCATTGGAGTATTTTACTTTCATTTCGGCAAGTTGTTCCTCGGAGGCCAATAATTTATAGATGCCGTAAATTTTACAGGTTTCGGTGTCTTTTGGTTCTTCTAGCGGCGTGCTGTCGGTTTCTATGCTCATGATCTGTTTTCGCAACGCTTTGTCATCAAGAAAAATATTGATGATGTTACCTCTTGACTTGCTCATTTTATGTCCGTCAGTGCCGGGCACGTACATGGTTTCTTTTTCGACTTTCGATTCGGGCAATACAAAAGTATCTCCCATTTGATGGTTGAATCTTGAGGCCACATCTCGAGTGATTTCGATATGTTGCAATTGGTCTTTACCTACCGGGACAAACTCGGCATCATACAGAAGAATATCGGCGGCCATTAGCATGGGGTATGAAAACAAACCGGCATTAACGTCTTCTAGTCGATCGGCTTTGTCTTTAAAAGAGTGTGCTAACGTAAGACGTTGAAAAGGAAAGAAGCAGCTCAGGTACCAAGACAATTCTGCGGTTTGAGGCACATCACTTTGACGGTAAAAAATCACTTTGTTGATGTCTAGGCCGCAGGCTAACCAAACGGCGGCAGTGCTATACGTGTTTTGACGAAGTTCTGCTCCGTTTTTAATTTGCGTAACCGAATGTAAATCGGCTATAAAAAGAAACGATTCGTTTGCAGGATTTTTTGACAGTTCAATAGCAGGTAGTATGGCGCCCAATAGATTCCCTAAGTGCGGTGTTCCTGTGCTTTGAATTCCGGTTAATATTTTTGACATGACGGTGTTTTTTCTAAAGGCAAAGTTAAACGTTTGTATTAAAAATTACATACCTTTCATTACATTTGACGCTATGAGAGCATTGAAAATTGTTTTTTGGACCCTTTATCGCATTTGGTTTTATATTTTGATGGCCCTTCCCATCTTAGTAATGTTTCCTTTTTTATTTGTTTCTATACTTTCGGAGCGCTGGTATCCTTATTTTTTTGTTATGGCAAGGATATGGGCTAAAGTTATTTTATTTGGCATGGGATTTCGAGTAAAACTGGAGTCGGAAGAGGCGATTCAAGAAGGGAAAAGTTATATGTTTGTAGCCAATCACACTTCGATGACGGATATAATGTTAATGCTTTCGGTGGTTAAGAATCCGTTTGTTTTTGTAGGGAAGAAAGAGTTGGCTAAGATACCCCTCTTTGGGTTTTTCTATAAAAGGACGTGCATTTTAGTAGACAGAAGTAGTTCAAAAAGCAGAATGGCGGTTTTTGAGCGGGCTCAAAAAAGATTAAGTCAAGGGTTAAGTATATGTATCTTTCCAGAAGGAGGGGTTCCGGATGATGAAACGGTTGTGTTGGACGAATTTAAGGACGGGGCTTTTCGATTAGCGTTAGAGCATCAAATTCCGCTAGTTCCTTTGACTTTTGCCGATAACAAAAAGCGCTTTTCCTATACTTTTTTTAGCGGGAGTCCGGGCGTAATGAGGGTTAAAATACATTCATTTTTTGACACTACAAATGAGCATCCTGATTACAAGAAAACGATTAAGGAATCGGTTCGCCAAGTTATCTTAAAGCAATTAAACGTCTATAATTCATAAAAAAAGCTCCAAAATTTGGAGCTCTTTTTTGTTATTACGGAAAAGTAATAACCCCAACTTAACTAATTTTAAAATTTATAGCTTATTCCACTGTAGATACCAATTACATAAGGTTTGAAATTGCCTGCATTGGATTGAAATGTATTTAATTGGTATTTAATGGTAGGTTCGACGTTAAACTCGAACGATTTCATAAATCCGTATTTTAATCCCAGTCCGAGATTAGTGCTGAAGTGCATATCGTTTAAATTGTTGGCCTTCCCTAAGGTGGTACTAAAACTTTCAGAGACTACAGCGATACTGTTTTCATTAAGAAAAAAAGTACTTACTCCTCCGATTACCTTAAGACCAAAGCGCTTATTGATGATCGCATAGGTGATTTCAACAGGGACTTCATAATAGCCTAATTTTTGATTGATGTAGCCTTCGTTTTTATGAACGAAAGAGTTTTCAAAAGGCAATAAATTATCGGCTTCACTTGTTGCATTTACAACGGTTATTTCTTTTCCACTTGCGGAGGGGCTTAGGTTGGTCATTCCGTTTTCTTGTAAATCCACATAGAACGCTATCCCTTTCGTATCATAATTAAAGGACATCTTGTTGATTCCAGTTCGCACTGTGAATTTATCATTCAAGGCATAACTAACCCCTATTCCCATACTCATGCTGGTATTGAACGTTTTGGAGTTGTTTTTAAACATGGGGTCAATAGGCGAACCGTTAGTCACAGAACCTAAGAAAACAGGGGCAACATTTGAAGAGATTTGCCAACTGTTTTCTTTGGATTGCTGTTTTGTTTTGCTTTCTTTTTCACTAAGCAATTCTTCCAACGGATTGGTAGCAACACCTTTGATTTTAGTGGTGTCGTTTAGGGTTGTTTCTTGTGCTATAATTTTTTGGGGTGTATTCAAATCGGTGTTAACATCGGTATTGATTCGGATTGATTTATTGGGCTCGTTAATTGCCGACATGTAATCTTCGTTTTTGGATGGAACGTTGAGGTCGTTGTGATTGGTAGAAATCGTAGCGGGATTCTGCGCAATTTGCGGCGTTGTTTTTACCATTAGACTTGCAGGAATATGTTTTCCTTTCTTTACTTTAGATGTTTTTGATTGCCTATAGCCTATCCTTTCTGTTTTATTAGTAAGCCAATCCTTTTTTACCCGATTCAAGGGGGTTTGGGAGTTTTTCGCTTTAGGTACTGCGTTGTTATTTACAAGCAAGTTGTCTTTACCGATACTAGTTGTAGTGGCATTTACAAGCAAGTTGTCTTTATCTTTAGTTGTTGTATTGCTATTTATGAGCGTCTTGCTCTTTTCTTTACTAGGTAAAACAGCAACACCAATGGGGGAAGCTGCCTTGTCTGTTTTTAGGGCGCTTCCGTTGTTAGTAGTCTTTGTAGGATTCGAATCAGTTACAATAGGATTTTTCGAGCCTTCTACTGCGGTAAAGGATGATTTTGCGATAAATAAACCTAACAAAAGAACAGCTGCAACACCAGAAAATTTCCACCAAAATGGAATTATTCTTCTTTTCTTCTTTTTATCAAGTTGTGCTTCAATATTCATCCAAGTTTCTTCCGCTGGAGCAGCTTCAAAATTCTGGAATCGTTCTTGAAAATAGTGATCTATATTCTTTTTTTTAGTCATTTTGCAGAAGGGAAAATTTTAATTACTTCGGTTTTTTCCTGTTCGATTTTGTTTTTTAATATTGATCTGGCCCGCGCCAAATTTGACTTTGAGGTCCCAATGTTTATTGACAGCATTTCGGCTATTTCTTGATGAGAATACCCGTCTAAAGCATACAGATTAAATACTAATCGGTATCGATCGGGTAATTCTTGAATGATCCTTAACAGAAATTCCATTGATATACTTTCCTCATCGAGTTTTAATTCGCTATCGTCTTCAATATTTTCATCTACCAAACTTAAAAAAGGTTGATTTCGATATTGTTGTAGCACATTATTTATCATAATGCGTTTTAGCCAACCTTCAAAAGAACCTTTAAATGAAAACTGTTCAATTTTATCAAAAACGATTATAAAGCCATCTTGCAAATGGTCTTGTGCCTCACTATAATTGCGCGAATATTTGAGGCAAACACCGAACAGTTTTTTGGAGTATAATTGATACAACTGTTCTTGCGCTTTCCGGTTATTACTTTTGCAATCATTTATGAGTTGTTTTAAATCCAATTTTCAAAAATTGATTGTTGCTTAGTTCACAGGCACTTCATATTCTAAAAAGACATCATTGCCAGAGTCGTCTTTCCCTTGGTAAAATTTAAATATATAGGAACCATTACTGGTAACATAAAAATTAAAAGTATAACTATCCATAGCATCTGTTGTGCTTAAATCTTGGCAATTATCTCGATATTCTACTACACTTTCTACCGCTATGGTTCTAGTATTTAAATTTTTATCGTAATATAAACCATTGAAATAGTGGCAAGTGGTAGGTCTATTATAATATACCGTAATGGGATACGTTTCTCCCAACGTAAATTCGGTGGGAATATCGACACTTCCAATAGGTAAAAACGAAAGAGAATACGAAGGGCTACTATCGGAAGTACAAGAATTGAATAAAAAAAATAGTACGATGAGGGAAATAATTTTTTTCATAGTAATTGTAATAGTTAAACTTTAGATGCGGCTTATTTAAAAAGGTTGCGTTAAGGTAATAAAAAACCCGGAAAGTTAGTCCGGGTTTTAAGTTTAAGCGTTGTTCTCTTTTATGAGGTCTTTTATTTTTTGTTCTAGTTCATCGGCTAGTTCTGGATTGTCTTTAATTAAGACTTTCACAGCATCACGACCCTGACCTAATTTAGTATCTCCATAACTGAACCAAGACCCAGCTTTTTTAATGATTTCAAACTCTACGGCAAGATCAAGGATTTCACCAGTTTTTGATACTCCTTCACCGTACATGATATCAAACTCGGCAGTTTTGAAAGGTGGTGCTACTTTATTTTTAACCACTTTTACTTTCGTACGGTTACCAATTACATTTTCACCATCTTTAATTTGCGACGAGCGACGAATGTCTAAACGAACAGAGGCATAAAATTTCAAGGCATTTCCTCCTGTTGTAGTTTCAGGGTTTCCAAACATTACTCCGATTTTCTCTCTCAACTGGTTGATGAAGAAAACCGTACAATGGGTTTTACTGATGGTTCCTGTCAATTTTCTAAGGGCTTGAGACATCAATCGGGCGTGTAATCCCATTTTAGAATCTCCCATTTCGCCCTCAATTTCACTTTTGGGCGTTAAAGCAGCAACGGAGTCAATTACTACAATGTCAATGGCACCAGAACGGATTAGGTTCTCTGCGATCTCAAGCGCTTGCTCACCATTATCGGGTTGTGAAATAATTAAGTTTTCAATATCAACGCCTAATTTTTCAGCATAATTGCGGTCAAATGCGTGCTCGGCATCAATAAAGGCGGCAATCCCCCCTGCTTTTTGAGCTTCGGCTATGGCATGCAATGTAAGCGTTGTTTTTCCAGAAGACTCTGGACCATATATTTCTATAATTCTCCCTTTGGGATAACCATTTACTCCTAAAGCTAAATCGAGGCCAAGTGAACCTGAAGCAATAACTTCAACTTCTTCAACCGCTTTATCTCCCATTTTCATTACGGTTCCTTTACCGTAAGCCTTGTCTAACTTATCAAGTGTTAATTGTAATGCTTTTAATTTTGCTTCTTTTTCTGAACTCATTTTTAAAAAAATTTAGTGGCATAAAAATAAACCTTTTTTTCATGTGAAGGGTCTACACTTTATAAGAATTATAAACAATCTATAAGACAAATATATTTGCTATTTTTGTCCTCTAACGTAACGTTATGGAAAAACTTATATCGTATCCTATTTCGGTGTTGTATTATCTGTGTTTCGGACTAACATTAGTTATTTTTCACCCTATTCAATGGGTTTGTTTAAACGTTTTTGGCTACCAAGCGCACAAGAAGAGTGTGGATTATCTAAACTTTTTTTTGACCAAATGCACGACTATATTAGGAACAACATATACCTTTGAAAACCGTAAAATTATTCCAACAGGTGTGCCAATTATCTTTGTGGCAAATCACCAAAGCTTATATGATATTGTTGGGATTATTTGGTATTTACGTCGGTTTCATGCCAAGTTTGTGAGTAAAAAAGAACTAGGTAAAGGAATTCCCAGTGTTTCATATAATTTACGACATGGAGGGTCAGTGCTAATTGATAGAAAAGATCCTAAACAAGCTATTCCGTTAATCAAAGGATTAGGGGAATACATTGAAAAGCACACTCGTTCTGCTGTAATTTTTCCAGAGGGGACACGAAGTAAAAATGGAGAACCAAAAGAATTTGCACAAAGCGGACTAAAAATCTTATGTAAATATGCGCCTTCTGCTTATGTTGTGCCAATTAGCATTAATAATTCATGGAAAATGGTTAAATTTGGTCCCTTTCCAATGGGCCTAGGGAATCGTTTGCAATTTATTATACACGAACCTTTAGCCGTATCAGCCTATTCATTTGAAGAATTGATGGAAAAAACAGAGCAAGCGGTTAAGCAATCTATTAAAAACTAAAAAAATGCCTCAAAAAAACATACGCCTTGAAGTCATGCAATTTCTGGAAAAGGACGTCAATACTTTTGTTGACGAATTTTTAATTCCAGTGGAAAAAATATGGCAACCTAGTGACTTATTACCTAATTCAGAAGGAGAAAATTTTTTTGAAGAAGTAAGAGAGTTAAGGGAAATAGCCAAAGACTTGCCCTATGATTTTTGGGTGACCTTGGTTGGTGATACCATAACAGAAGAAGCACTGCCTACCTATGAGACTTGGTTGATGGATGTAGAGGGAGTTGATCAAAAGGGTGAAAGTGGCGATAATGGATGGGCTAAATGGCTACGTCAGTGGACTGGTGAAGAGAATCGTCATGGAGATTTGCTTAATAAATATTTGTATTTGTCCGGAAGAGTAAACATGCGTGAAGTAGAGATCACAACTCATCATTTAATCAATGATGGTTTTGATCCAGGTACTGGTAGAGATCCGTATAAGAACTTTGTGTTTACAAGTTTTCAAGAATTAGCTACCTATGTATCGCATAACAGAGTATCACAGTTGGCTAAGAAATATGGCGACAATAAGCTATCTAAAATTTGTAAAATTATAGCAGGAGATGAGATGCGTCATCATTTAGCCTATAGCGAATTTGTAAATCGTATTTTCAAAATAGACGCAAGCGAAATGCTTTTGGCGTTTGAGTATATGATGAAGAAAAAAATAACAATGCCAGCTAATTTGATCAGGGAATCGGGGGAAAGTATAGGAATGGCATTTGAGAAGTTTTCAGAATCGGCTCAGCGTATTGGGGTATACACAGCTCTTGATTATGTGGATATTTTAGATAAATTAAATGTGAAGTGGGAGATTGACAAATTAGTGAACCTAACCGATGAAGCCGAAAAAGCGAGAGATTATCTTTTAAAATTGCCAGCAAGGATGACTAGGGTGGCTGAGCGAATGGTTGTTCCAGCTGAAGAGAAATTGTTCTCATGGGTACAACCGGCTTTATTGCGTTAATTGTTCGAAGAATATACACTTAATCCTTTCTTAAATAGAGAGGATTTTTTAAATAATAACAAATGTCAATAATCGATAGCGCTATACTTTTTGTCAAGCAACAATTAGAAAGGGCGGAAGGGGGTCATGATTGGTTTCATATTGAGCGTGTTTATAAAAATGCGATTTTGATTGCCGAGGGTGAAGATTGTGATTTGATGGTTGTAAAATTGGCCGCGCTACTTCATGATATAGCTGACAGTAAATTTCACGACGGAGATGAAACGGTTGGGCCTAAGGTTGCTCGGGCTTTTTTAGAAAAAGAACAAATAGAGGAATCGGTCATTTCACATGTTATAGCCATTATAGAAAATATTTCTTTTAAAGGAGGTAATTTTGAAACCCTGTTTCAATCCAAAGAATTGGCGATTGTTCAAGATGCAGATCGATTAGATGCGATTGGAGCGATTGGTATAGCACGTACATTCAACTATGGAGGATATAAAAACAGGCCGTTGTATAATCCGGCGATTACGCCAAATCTTCATATGAGCAAAGAGGAATACAAAAAGTCTGATTCGCCTACCTTGAATCATTTTTATGAAAAGTTATTGTTGTTGAAAGACAAAATGAGCACCAATACAGGTCGTAAATTAGCGGAATCACGTCACCGGTTTATGGAACAATTCCTTTCCCAGTTTTATGCGGAATGGGATGGAGAGAAATAAAAAGAGTCTCGTTTTTTGGAACGAGACTCTTTTTTTATTTACCCTTGAAGGTAGCTTTCCTTTTTTCTAAGAACGCCATAGTTCCTTCCTTAAAGTCTTCGGTGCCAAAGCATTTTCCAAAGTTCCTGATTTCAGTTTCATAGCCATTGATGCCGTCCTTGAAATTGGCATTGATCGCTTTTATCGCTTTTCCGATGGCCATTGGTGAATTTTTCATGATCCGTTGTGCAATGCCTTTTGTAAAATCGATAAGCTCCGCTTGTGGCACTACATGATTAACTAACCCAGTCCGGTAAGCTTCTTCGGCAGAAACCATAGAGGCGGTCATGATCATTTCCATAGCACGACCCTTACCTATTAATTGTGGAAGGCGTTGTGTGCCTCCATAGCCGGGGATTACTCCAAGCGAAACTTCTGGCAAGCCCATTTTGGCATTATCAGCGGCAACTCTAAAATTGCAAGCCATGGCCAATTCAAGTCCGCCTCCCAAAGCAAATCCATTAACGGCCGCTATCGTTGGGGTTTTTAAATTTTCGACAAAATCGAACAATAGTTCTTGACCTTGTGCCGCTAATTGCGCTCCTTCTTCAATAGAAAAATGGGCAAATTCAGCAATATCGGCTCCCGCTACGAAAGCTTTTTCACCTTCTCCTGTTAGGATAATTGTTTTTACAGATTCATCAGTATCTAGGCTTTCTAGAGCTTTATGGAGTTCCTGAATAGTAGCCACATTTAAGGCATTTAATTTAGCCGGTCGATTTATGGTAATTAAGCCAATTCCGTTTTCAATTCCGACTAGTATGTTTTCAAAGTTCATAAAATATTGTTTATTTAAGTATAGGAAGCGATACTATAAAAGTAGAGCCTTTTCCCTGTTCAGTTTCAAAAGTAATAGTTCCTTTATAATTTTCAATGATGTTTTTGATAATTCCTAATCCTAATCCCATACCACTAGTTTTCGTGGTAAATTTTGGTTCAAAAACGTGTTCTGTATGTAGGGGTTCGATACCAATTCCATTGTCTTTTACCGAGATGATGACAGAGTCTGCCACTTCATTAACGGAGACGATGACTTGTTTTTCCTCTTGTTCTTCGGGTATAGATTGTATCGCGTTTTTTACTAAGTTAGTAATGATTCGAATCAGCTGGGTACGGTCAAGTTTGGTAACGATGTATTTGTTATTGCTTTCAAAAAGGATAAAGTCTTCGTTGAAAATATCTAACGCCAATTCAACTACTTGAACTACATTGAGTGTTTCATTTTGTTGTGCAGGCATGGAAGCAAAATTAGAAAATGCTGAGGCGACTGCGCTCATGGTGTCTATTTGCTGAATTAGTGTTTTGGAATAATCGTTTAGTTTTTGTTTTAATTCGGGGTCATTAGGGTCAAATTTCCTTTGAAAACTTTGGACGGTTAAGCGCATGGGCGTAAGGGGGTTTTTGATTTCGTGTGCTACTTGTTTGGCCATTTCTCTCCAAGCTTGTTCACGTTCGCTTTGGGCTAATTTCGTTGCGCTTTCTTCTAATTTATCAACCATCCCATTATAGGCATTGATAAGTAAATTAATTTCTTTACTGTTGGCCTCAATGACAATTTTTTCATTTTTTTGGTTAAGACTTGTTTCGTTGATTTTGTCGGAAATGGTTTTTAACGATTTGGTGATGTAGGTTGAAAGGAAGTATGCCAAAGCAAAAGCAACAAGGAGCATGAAGGAGTATACTTGGCTTAGCCGCAATAAAAATTGTTGTAATTCATTTTCGTAAAAGCCATCGTCCTCTACATAAGGAATATTTAAAATTCCTAAGGGCTTGAATTTATCGTCTTTTATTTGGCTATACGAAGAACGGTTTTTTATGCCGTTTACATTTTTGATATCGACATATCTCTTTTCTACTGAGGATTCCACCAAGTTAATGATGTATTTTGGGACGGGAGGAGCTACTTTGTCTACAGAGAATGTTGCTTTGGAAGATTTAAGCAGTTTTCCTTTGAGTGAATAGATATTGATGTCTACATTGTGAATGTCTGCTAGTTCATGTATTTTATCTTTAAAAATTAAGGGTAAATTGGCTTGCGTTAGCGGATAGGTAGTTGTTGAAAGGACATAGTTAATATGTTCTTTTATGGCATTTTCTTTACGGTCTAGTCGTTCTTGATGGTATTCTTTAGCTTCGTTTTTGAACTGAATAATTGAAATGGAAGCCATCAATACAGAAGCGATTACAATCAATATAATCATTGACAGGAATATCCTGACTCTAAGTGACAACATTGACATTTTGAAGCCGCGTATCATTTTTTGTTTATTTGAAATGGGTGACTACTGCTTTCTTTTTTCTCGGAACTGTTTGTAAAATTTGAATCCAAGCATAATTAGTACTGAAAATAAAATGATACCCACGACGCCATACACCCAATTGAACGCGTTTTTTAAAATTACTAAAAAAACTACTGCAAATAGAATAATGGTGGCGCCTTCATTCCACAAGCGCATAAAACTGGAACTGTATTTAAATTCGTCGTTTTGCAATTGCTTGTACATTTGATGGCATTTTATGTGATAGAGATACAAAACAAAAACAAAGCCAAGTTTAACGTGCATCCATGGCATTTGCAACCAAGCATGTCCTAAATCGGTAAAAAACAACATCCAGAAAGCAAACAAACTAGCTAAAACAGCACTGGGCCACGTAATAATGTACCATAGCCGATAGGTCATAATTTTGTACTGTTTCAGCAGAATTTCTTTTTCTGGTGATGGTTTATCATTCGCTTCGATTTGGTAAACAAATAAGCGAACAATATAAAATAAGCCAGCAAACCATGTGATGACAAAGATTAGATGTAATGATTTAATATAATCGTACATGGTGCATCAGGGTTTTATGATTTACACCAATCAGTAATCCAATTGGCTACTACTTGACACCATTCTTCATCATCATTTAGACACGGGACAGCAAAGAATTCTTTTCCGCCATTTTCAATAAACTCTTCGTTGGCGCGCATGGCTATTTCTTCCAGAGTTTCTAGGCAATCAGAAACAAAAGCCGGAGTTACAACAGCTAATTTTTTAATCCCTTGGCCAGGCATTTTATTAATTTCCACATCAGTATAGGGGGTTAACCACTTGTCTCCTGCTAAACGAGACTGGAATGTTTGGCTGTATTTTCCTTCGGGGATGCCTAATAATTCAACAACTTGTCGTGTGGTTTCATAGCATTGATGGCGATAACAAAATTCATGTGCAGGCGATTCCATCACACAACATTTGTTGTCAATAGTGCAATGCGATTTTGTCACATCCGTTTTTCGAATATGTCGTTTTGGAATCCCATGATAAGAAAACAATAGGTGATCGTAGTCAAATCCTTGTAGATGTTTTTTAATGGAATGTGCTAATGTTTTAATGAAGTCAGGTTTGTTGTAAAAAGCGGGAACTTTGGTAATAGTCATCTCAGGAAAATGTGCTTTTTGCAATTCATCGGCTAAGGCCCAAATCGTAGTTGTTGAGGCCATGGCATACTGAGGATAAAGCGCTAAAAGCATTACTTCAGTTACCCCTTTGTCTTTTAGTTCTTGCAATCCTTTATGAATAGTCATAGTGCCATAACGCATGGACAAAGCAACAGGAACATCCACAAGTTTTTCCACTTTTTGATGCATTTTTTTTGAAATAACAATAAGCGGTGAGCCTTCATCGGTCCATATTTGACTGTAGGCATGTGCTGATTTCTTCGGTCTTGTTTGTAAAATGATACCACGAACTAACAGAGCACGCAATAGAAATGGTACATCAATAACGTATTTGTCCATTAGAAACTCGTCTAAATACGGTTTTACATCCTTGGCGGTTGGACTTTCAGGTGAGCCTAGATTGACTAATAATACTCCTTTCATGGGGTGAAATAATTTTTTGGTTAAAAGTAATGAAACTTCTTTTTAGACCGGTTGTATACAAAAAGTTTTCTTGTTGCAAACAGGGCTAAATTAACATTATCCTATGTTTTGATTAATTGACATTAGGTATTTTTTTGGGGTGGTGGCAAATTTCTTTTTGAAGGCAGCTATAAAGTGACTTCCGGTACTATACCCTATTTTCAATCCAACTTCGTTGACATTATAGGACCCAGTATCTAATAATCGTCGAGCGTAGTCCATTTTATAATCAAATAGAAAGCCATAAACGGTGTCACCATATATTTGTTTGAAGCCCATTTTTAATTTTTTCAAACTTAACCCAATTTGCTCAGAAAGGTCTTCTAGTCGAGGAGGTTCAGCCATATTTGCAATCATTATCTCTTTGGCTTTTTTAATTTTCAATACGTTGTCCTCATCAATTAAGAAAGGACATTGCTCGGCATTTGGGTCTTCGTTTCGGTTGAAATACAAACTCAATAATTCATATCCTTTCCCTTTGTAATATAAATTTTTGATGGAAGGATTTAGGGTGTAATGAAACATTTGACTTAAAACAATAGCCATCGAGGGGCTTATATTTTCTTCTTTATAGTATTTTTTATCATTGTTTTCGGGGCTTAAAAACGGAATATGATTTGCCTCTGAAGAAAACAAGGAATGAAACTTTTGAATCGAAACAATAACGGAAATGACCCAAGAATTCGGTTCTAGCTCTAAATCTAGGGGCAATTCTTTTTGAGGATTGTAAAACAACAATGATTTTTCTTCTTTTAAATCTAAGGCATAATTTCCTTGATTGAAAATAAATTTTGCTTTGCCTTTAATGCCAAAATGGAATTGAATAAGTCCTTGTTGGATGTGCTTTTTCACATGAAAGTTTTCATTTTCATCGTTTTGAAAGCGGATTAAAGTAAAGTCGGTTTCAATTTTTATTATTTCCTGAGAACCCATAGCGACATTTTTTTATTTACTATTTCGGAACCAAGCAACAACCTTATTTAGAATAAATCTATATAGATAGTTTATTAGGGCTTGATTATACTACAAATTTATAATAAATAATGCTAAAAAGGCATTTGAACGGCGAAATATCTCAGAGCGACACAAATTGTCCTTCCAGCGTTACTTTTATAAATAGGATAGTATTAAATTTGATTAACTTTTTAGGGAAAGCAATATGGAAAATTTTAATGTATCAAAAGCAAGTTCTTTTTATGCTGTTGGACTAAGTTACAAAAAAGCAGATGCAGAAATTAGAGGTAAATTTAGTTTAGATGCTTTAGCAAAATCAACTGTTTTGATGCAAGCAGAAGCGGAAGGAATTGAAGCTTTAGTAGTGACTTCTACATGCAATAGAACGGAAATATATGGATTTGCAAAACACCCTTATCAATTAATTAAACTACTTTGTGAGAACAGCCAAGGCTCTGTAAAAGAGTTTCAAGAAGTGGCCTACATTTATAAAAACCAAGAAGCAGTTAATCATATGTTCCGAGTAGGAACGGGGCTTGACAGTCAGATTTTAGGAGATTTTGAGATTATTAGTCAATTAAAAGTAGCTTTTTCAGAAAGCAAGGCAAATGGCTTGGTGAACGCTTTTATGGAACGACTAGTCAACTCAGTAATACAAGCCAGTAAAAAGATAAAAACAGATACTGAAATATCATCAGGAGCTACTTCAGTTTCTTTTGCATCGGTGCAGTATATATTCAAGAATGTAGAAGATATAGCTACTAAGAACATCCTACTTTTTGGGACGGGTAAAATAGGCAGAAATACGTGTGAAAACTTGGTAAAACATTCGAAGCACGAGCAAATCACGCTGATCAATCGAACGAAGGACAAAGCAGAAAAATTAGCCAATAAACTAAATTTAATCGTAAAAGATTATGCTGATTTGCAACTTGAATTGCAAAAGGCTGATGTGGTGGTGGTCGCTACCGGTGCTCAGAATCCTACCATTGATAAAACGATTTTAAATTTAAAAAAGCCATTACTTATTTTAGATTTGTCCATTCCTAAAAATGTACATGAAAATGTTAAAGAGATTGAAGGAGTTACTTTAGTTCATTTGGATCATTTGTCACAAATTACCGATGAGACTATCGAAAATCGCAAACAGCACATTCCTGCGGCAGAGGCGATAATAGAAGAGATTCAGGAAGAGTTTATGGCTTGGGCTAAAAATAGAAAATTCGCACCAACCATCCAGGCCTTGAAAGAAAAATTAAATGCAATTAAAGAGGGTGAAATTAACGTACAGCGTAAAAAATTACCCAATTTTGATGAAGAACAAGCGGAGCTTATTAGCAACCGTATCATCCAGAAGATTACAAATCATTTTGTGAATCACCTAAAAGATGGCGATTCAATGGAAGAAGGGATCGAATGGATTGAAAAAGTTTTTCAATTAGAACAAGAAAAAATCTTTATTTAAATTGCACTTCCTCGCGATTCTGCGAGAAAATTAATCATGGAAAAAACAATACGCATCGGAACGCGTGATAGTGAATTAGCACTATGGCAAGCTCATACGGTCCAAAACAAATTAAATGATTTAGGGTATAAAACCGAAATCATTGCGGTAAAATCACAGGGCGATTTAATCCTCGACAAACCCCTTTATGAATTAGGAATTACGGGTATTTTCACTAAAACTTTAGATGTCGCCATGATCAATGGT
This sequence comes from Bacteroidota bacterium, assembly GCA_046051865.1. Lineage (GTDB taxonomy): Bacteria > Bacteroidota > Bacteroidia > Flavobacteriales > Flavobacteriaceae > Flavobacterium. The sequence goes on from JBJONL010000089.1 coordinate 26,975, forward strand.
CAGGTAGATATTGCCGTACATTCCATGAAAGATGTCCCAACGGCTTTGCCAAATGGAATAGTCCAAGCGGCGGTTTTGGAACGAGCAAATGTGTTGGATATTTTAGTTCACAAAAACAATACGGCGTTTTTAGAGCAGCAAGCAACAATCGCTACCGGTAGCCTTCGTCGTCAAGCCCAATGGCTTTGTAAGTATCCGAATCATACTGTAGTTGATTTAAGAGGAAATGTAAATACCCGAATGCAAAAGTTACAAACTAATGATTGGGATGGGGCGGTTTTTGCAGCAGCCGGTTTAGAACGTATTAATTTAAAACCAGAATCCTATCTCAATTTAGAGTGGATGATACCGGCTCCGGCACAAGGAGCTATGGTAATAGTGGCGATGGCAAAGGACCAATATACCCAAGAGGCCGTTTCGCAATTGAACGACATTGAAACAGAGATTTGCACTTATATTGAACGACAATTTTTAAGAACTTTGGAGGGTGGATGCACGGCCCCAATAGGAGCCCTCGCAAAATACAATGAAGAAGAAGATCTGATAGAATTTAAAGGAGTTTTATTGTCCTTGGATGGAAAGCAGAAATTAGAAATTGATAAAAGAGTACCCATCGAAGAATGGAAAAAAATAGGGTATTATTCGGCACAAGAACTACTTCAAAATGGTGGAAGCGAGATCATGGAAACCCTTAAGAAACAACTTAAGCCTAAAGCATAAATTATGAAAGAGCCAATTCGCATCGTTTCTACTCAAAAGCTTTCCTTATCCGTAAAGCAACAAGTGATTCGTGCGGATTTTTCAATTTTTGAGGAAGATTATATTGCCGTTCAAAAGAATGAATTTACCATTGAACATTTAAATGAATACATAATTTTCACCAGTAAGAATGCTGTTGAAAGCGTTCTTTCAAATAAAGCCATGGCACAAATTAAAACCAAAAAATGTTTTTGTGTAGGGGAAAAAACAGAGCATTTATTGTTGAATAATGGATTTGAAATAGAAAAACAAGCGGAGTATGCCGCTGAGTTGGCTTCTATAATTTGCAACCAATATTCTAAAAGTTCGTTTACTTTTTTCTGTGGAAATCTTAGAAAAGAGATTTTACCCGAAGCGCTTCTTTTGGCTAATATAGTGTTAAAGGAAGTTGTCGTATATGAGACCATTTTAACACCACACAAACTTGATTTTAGTCCGGATGGGGTATTGTTTTTTAGTCCGTCAGGTGTTGAAAGTTATAGGAAAGAAAACCAGATTGAACAGGAACTATGTTTTTGTATTGGCAACACTACAGCAGAAGCGTTAAAATATGCCACTCCAAACATCATTATTGCCAATAGACCTACAGTTGAAAGTACTGTTATGAAATGTATCGAATATTATAAAAATTAACAATGATTAAAAACGACCTTTTTTTACGAGCATTAAACAATGAAACTGTTGAACGTCCACCTGTTTGGATGATGCGACAAGCAGGAAGATATTTGCCTGAATTTAGAGCTTTACGAGATAAATACGATTTCTTTACCCGTTGCGAAACGCCAGAGTTAGCTGCAGAAATCACAGTGCAACCGATTCGAATTGTTAAACCAGATGCCGCTATTCTATTTTCAGACATTCTAGTAGTGCCTAGAGCGATGGGGATCCATGTCGAATTAAAAGACAATTTAGGGCCGATTATACCTAATCCTATCCGAACAACGGAGCAAGTCAATCAAGTGTTTGTTCCTAATATACAAGAAACATTGGGCTACGTTATGGATGCGGTTAAGTTGACCAAAGAAATGTTAAATGATGAGGTGCCGTTGATTGGATTCGCAGGGTCGCCGTGGACTATTTTTTGTTATGCTGTGGAAGGAAAAGGGTCCAAAAGCTTCGATACCGCTAAAGGGTTTTGCTTTTCAAATCCGATAGCGGCGCATAGTTTGTTACAAAAAATTACCGATACTACTATTTTATATTTAAAAGAGAAAGTAAAAGCAGGCTGTAATGCCATTCAGATTTTTGATTCTTGGGGAGGGATGTTGTCTCCCGAAGATTACAAAGAATTCTCCTGGAAATACATTAACCAAATCGTAGAAGCATTAGCCGAAGAAACTAAAGTTATTGTATTTGGTAAAGGATGTTGGTTCGCCCTAAATGATATGGCAAAGTCGAAGGCTTCTGCCTTGGGAGTAGATTGGACTTGTTCTGCAAGAAATGCGCGTTATTTATCGGGAGGAAATATTACGTTGCAGGGTAATTTTGATCCAAGTCGTTTGCTTTCTCCAATCCCGACTATCAAAAAAATGGTGCATGAAATGATAAATGAATTTGGGAAAGACAATTATATTGTGAATCTTGGACACGGCATCTTACCTAATATTCCGGTAGATCATGCCAAGGCTTTTATTGAGGCCGTAAAGGAATATAAACAATAGTTTCTCCCGCATAGCGCTTCCTAATGAAAGATAAATTCTACCAATACATACTTCAACTCCAAAACCAAATAACCTCCAAACTCGAAGAAGTTGATGGTGTTGGTACATTCCGTGAAGACCTTTGGGATCGTCCAGAAGGAGGAGGTGGAAGAACGCGTGTTATTGAAAATGGCGCTGTTATTGAAAAAGGAGGGGTCAACATTTCAGCAGTTCACGGTAAATTGCCCGATTCCATGCAGAAAATGTTTGGCGTGGGTGAAGCTGATTTCTTTGCCTGCGGACTTAGCTTAGTAATTCATCCAAAAAACCCAATGGTACCCACAGTACATGCCAACTGGCGATATTTCGAAATGTATGATGATAACGGAACGGTAATCAATTCGTGGTTTGGTGGGGGTCAGGATTTAACCCCTTATTATTTGTTTGAAGAAGATGCTAAACATTTTCATAAAATCTGTAAAGCAGCTTGTGATCAACATGATACCGAGTTTTATCCGAAATTCAAAAAACAATGTGATGCTTATTTTTGGAATACACACCGACATGAAGCAAGGGGCATAGGAGGCTTGTTCTTTGATTACTGCAAAGCCACAGAAACTCAATCGATGGAAGATTGGTTCAACTTCGTTACCGAGGTTGGTAATAGTTTTTGTGCCGCTTATATTCCCATCGTCGAAAAAAGAAAAGGAGTACCCTATACTCAAGAACAACGAACTTGGCAAGAAATCCGCCGCGGTCGCTATGTTGAATTCAATCTGGTGCACGACAAGGGTACCTTATTTGGGCTAAAAACAAACGGTCGAATAGAAAGTATTTTAATGTCGCTTCCCCCGCAAGTGCAATGGCACTATGACCATCATCCCGTGGTGGGCAGTGAAGAAGAACAATTAATCAAAATATTAGAAAACCCAAAGGATTGGGTTTAATTTAAAAATAAAAATTATGTTCCCATTACAAAGAGGTAGAAGATTACGTGTAACTGAAAGTATTCGCTCATTAGTACGTGAAACCAGCTTGAGTCCGGCTGATTTTATGTTTCCCATGTTCATCGCAGAAGGGGAAAATTATGCCTTTGAAATTCCTTCAATGCCAGGTATTTTCCGTCGTTCAATTGATTTAACAGTAAATGAAGTAAAGGAGTTGTATGCCTTAGGCATTAGAGCGGTAAACATTTATGTTAAAGTCGATGAGTCGCTAAAAGACAATACCGGTCAAGAAGCATGGAATCCAAATGGACTAATGCAAAGAGCTATTAAAGCCATTAAAGCCGCCTGTCCTGAAATGATTGTCATGCCCGATGTAGCGTTAGACCCCTATTCTATTTATGGTCACGATGGGATTATCGAAAATGGGGATGTTGCTAACGATGCGACTAACGATGCCTTAGTGAAGATGGCGGTTTCTCATGCGCATGCGGGAGCCGACTTTGTAGCGCCAAGCGATATGATGGATGGCCGTGTCTTGCGGTTACGCCAAGGATTAGACGCAGCGGGATATGCTAATGTTGGGATTATGAGCTATGCAGCAAAATACGCATCAGCCTTCTATGGACCATTTCGTGATGCTCTGGACAGCGCGCCTAGAGAAGCAGACGTCGTGGTTCCGAAAGATAAAAAAACCTATCAAATGGATTATGCTAACCGAATAGAAGCCATTAAAGAAGCTTTGATGGATGTTGAAGAAGGAGCCGATATGATTATGGTAAAACCAGGAATAGCGTATCTAGATATTGTGAGAGAAGTGAAAAATGCCGTTAATGTCCCCGTGACCGTATTTCATGTATCAGGAGAATATGCCATGATTAAAGCGGCTTCTGAAAGAGGATGGCTCGATCATGACAAAATTATGATGGAGCAATTAATGTGCATTAAACGTGCTGGAGCGAGTTTGATCTCTACTTATTTTGCCAAAGAAGCAGCCATTTTATTAAACAAATAAACCATTAGTAGGTGCTTTAGTAGCTTTGGAGTCGTTTACCCTATAACCTAAAGAGCATTTTTACCTTATAATTTTTGTGCACGATGAAAAGAACAACCTTATTCTTCTACTTGTCAGTTACTAGTAGTACTTTACTATTGCTTTCTTGTAAAAATGAACGCCAAGAAAATTTTAGCAAACCCTCAATGAAGGGATCCGATTTAGGAAAAGAAATTTTTGAAGGCAAAGGAACCTGCGTTGCTTGTCATAAAACCGATGCTAAAATTATAGGGCCTAGTTTACAAGAGATCGGCAGAACGTACAAAGAAAAAAAACTAAGTATCGTAGATTTCTTAAAAGGCGAGCAAGACCCTGTAGTGGATCCACAACAGTTTGAAATAATGAAAACCAATTTGGCGTTAACTAAAACATTTTCAGACGAAGAACTAACAGCGTTAGAACAGTATATCTACAGTTTTTCTAAATAAAAGGTAAAATGGAATGTTGTTTTATCGCAACCCCAATAGGTATGGCCAAAATAGAGGGGGATGAGGAGGGCGTTGCACTTATTTCCATTGTAGAAACGGCCCAACCATCAACGGTTGTTCCCCCTGTTTTACTTGAGGCAGTCCAGCAATTACAGGAATATTTCGTGGAAAAGCGAAATCATTTTTCATTTAAACTGAACCCAAAAGGAACGGATTTCCAACTAAAAGTATGGGCAGAATTGTTAAACATCCCTTTTGGGAAAACGGTCTCATACTTAGAGTTATCCAAAAAAATCGGGGACGTCAAGGCGATAAGAGCCGTAGCTTCAGCCAATGGTAAAAACCCGCTATGGATTGTAATTCCATGTCATCGGGTTATTGGAACTAACGGTTCTTTAACAGGATATGCAGGAGGGCTGTGGCGAAAAAAATGGCTTTTAGAACACGAAAGTCCTTCCTGGCAGCAATCACTTTTTTAGACAACCGCTTTTGTGTTTGAAATACATTACTTACTTTTATAGGAATTAAAAATAGGTCAGTTGGTTAACGGCTGGTTTCAGAAACCTACTTAAATGAAAGTAAAGGGGCTCAAAAAGCAATATATAAAGTATAATGATTGACAAAATAAACCTCAATAACATCCTTTTTCTAGACATAGAAACCGTCCCAGAAGAAGAAAATTTTACCGGTCTTGATCCTGAAATGAAACTATTATGGGAACAAAAAACGCAGTATCAAAGAAGAGAAGAATTCACCCCCGAAGATTTTTATGACCGAGCAGGGATTTGGGCCGAGTTCGGAAAAATTGTATGCATCTCCGTGGGCTATTTTGCCAATAGAGGCGACAGTAGGAACTTTCGAGTAACGTCTTTCTTCGGAGAAGAGAAAAAGATTCTAAAAGATTTTTCAAATTTATTGGATACTCATTTTAATCAACCACAGCATGTTTTGTGCGGTCATAATGCTAAGGAGTTTGACATTCCCTTCATGGCAAGAAGAATGATCATTAATCAAATTGCCATTCCACATAAACTCAATTTATTTGGAAAGAAGCCTTGGGAAATTCCGCATCTTGACACCTTGGAGTTGTGGAAATTTGGCGATTACAAGCATTTCACCTCTTTAAAATTATTAACCAAGATTTTAGGGATACCCTCACCCAAAGGCGATATAGACGGGAGCCAAGTCGCTCATGTGTATTATGTTGAAAAAGATATTGACCGAATCGTAGTGTATTGTGAAAAGGACGTTATTGCAGTAGCTCAAATCTTTTTAAGACTAAGAAGAGAAGATTTATTAATTGAAGATGAAATTATACATGTATAAAAAAAGGCTTCCCAAGGGGAAGCCTTTTTTGAATCAGCAGGTATGCTTATTTATTTAAAACAATTTTCTTAACGACTTTATTTAATCCATTTTCAATCGTAAGTAGGTAAACACCATCTTGAAGGTTTTCAATATTCAAGACTTCAGTTGTACCGCTGGTTTCTTTGCTCACTATTGCTCTACCTTGTATATCGTTCAAGGATACTATGCTTTTTTCGGTCGTTTCCGGCAGTGTAATGTTGATGATTCCTTTTGACGGATTTGGATAAACCGTCACATTCGCGAATAGATTATTGGGTGTTGATAAAGCCGCGGGAACAACATAACAAAGGTCTAATCTAAACACGTCAATTGTACCACCATCACCATTGTAAGGGTCATTAACGTGTAGGGTCCAAACCCCATCCGCAGGAAGACTATTTAAAGCACTTAACGCACTAAAAGGAGCAATAACCCCGGAAATGGCAGGAATACCTGAACAAGCAGGAGCAATCCCTGAATCATCCAACGTACAATCAATATCATCATTATCGCCACAAGGCTCTTTTAATAAAGTTACCACCGGACTTCCTATGGCAGGTGGTCCTACTAGTGTTATGGTCATGTCCTGAACATAAGTGTGCTTAAGTTTAAGATACACATTTAAGTCTCCTATAGTATACCCGCCGGTCACCGTTACAGGAACACTAGCAGAAGAATTAGTAACATCGGCAATCGAACCATCTGAAAAATCAGTTGCGGTGAAAGACGTACTACCGCACACTAGAATTCCAGTGTCAAAATAATTAACGACAGCATTTGTTGCTGGAGCAATGCCACAACGATTGCTTGCGAGTATTCTCCAATAGTATCTGGTTTCTTGACTTAAGTTGGTCGCTACATATTCATTTGTTGCCACTTGCGTGTTTATAATTGTTGTAGCAAATGTGGGAGAGGTTGAAATTTGAACGGTATAATTTTCAGCATTACTTTGAGATTCCCATTTTAAGATAGCCGAAGTTGATAAACCAATTTGACCGTTAGTTGGCGCGCTTAAAACCACATTTTCAAAAGTTGAACTGTAAACTCTAATCGTTTTATACCTTGTTTCTGTTTCGGTGGCACTGGTTCCTTTTATACCAATGATGTATTCTCCAGGCGCAACATTTGACAAGCCTCCAATAGTCATCGTTACGGTTCCATTGGCACTTAACGTATTGTTGTTAAAACTTGCAGTAGCACCTGTTGGCAATCCAACGGCACTAAACGTAGTGGAGCCTCCTCCAACTTGCTTGTAATTAAAATCAAAAGCGGCATTTTGATTCGAGCAAACTACTAAATCGGATGTCGTTGAGGTTAAGGCGAAAGAAGAAGAGATACCGGTTACGACCAAGGAATAATTTTGACTTCCATTTTGTAAAACTCCTTTATGCGTCACCGTAATGACATAATCCCCTGCTGCTGGTGCATCTATTTTTATTAATTCAACGTTATCGACATTATTATCTCCCGTTCTGATTGCGGGATTATTTGGATCACTTGCTAATCTCCAAGGATAATAAGATGTTCCGTTTCTTGTAATTCTAATGTCTAAATCATTTACTAAAGAAGGGGTTGGATCATTTTCGGGTAAATCTCCTAAATTGGCAACACCTGGCAAATCAGTCCACGTAATAGAAGCCAATAAAGGAACTAAACCATCCGAATGAACCGTCATCGTATAATTTTGATGGTCAGCCAAATTTTCTTCCGAAACCCATGAGGTTAATCCGTTACCGGTTAAGGTTTCAGCGGCTTTTTTAGCATTTAATAATCCCCAACCAAAAATAGCATCGGGACCTACGTTTCCTGCATCATCAGCGGTATGACAAGCTAACCCTTTTAAGGTAGCAGCTCTCATAAAATTATTGGTTAAATTTTTATAATATTGTTGCAATAATAATAAGGTTCCGGCAACGTTTGGTGAAGCCATAGAAGTTCCTGTAAGGGTGGCAGTGGAATTATTATTGTTACTTCCTGCCGATGTTAAATCCGTTCCATTTCCAGTTATATCGGGTTTTATTCTTAAATCATCGGTAGGACCTTGACTGCTTGAATAATTTATGGCAACACTGGTCAACGTCCCATTAGAGGCTACCACAGCGTCTTCAGCATTGGCTACAACCAAATTGTTTTTACAAGTTTTGTCCGAAGTTAATTTATCAAAACCAAAAGCAATCGGATTCAAATTACCATCATTGGCTCCGTCATTTCCGGCTGCAGCAACCATCAAATAGTAAGGAGAAAGATAAGCAGCTTCATCCCAATCTCTCGAATCAGAGGAATAAGAACCCACATACCAAGAAGGTAGGGTAACGCCATTCGAACTTAAGGGCACACCATAAGAATGATTTGAAATCAACATCCCTTGTTGTACTTCATCCAAGGCTTCAGACAAATCATTTGTCCACTCAAAGGTCCTAGCGTTCGCTTGATAAGCCATCCCTCTTGTCGCTGTTTGAGCATTAGAAGCCATTATAGTTCCCGTAACATGCGTCGAATGTAAAACATAAGTGGTGCTAGTAGGCTCATCAACTACGGTAACGCGGTTTGAAAATAAATTATGTGTTTTTCTAACGGTACCGCCGTCCCAAACTCTAGCAATCATTCCCTGACCATTTAAATTTAGACCTAAGGAACCTCCTGTGTTTAAGTGGTTTGTTCGAGTAGATCTTGCCGCATTATAATTAGACGTTGCATAATAAATGGGAAACCCAGTGGAAGATAATCGCATGATTTCTTGTATCGTTCCGTCAGGACTTACTTTTCGAATCGGTAGGTTATGCTGCAAGGCATAAGCAACGGCCTTTTGTTTTTCAATGTCTTCTTTCTTTTTGAAAAAATCACGTCTTTCTTTGATTAATTTTAAATTATAGGTAGAAACAATTTTTTCTGATTCAGCTTTGTTTTGTGACCATAAGAACAAGGGCAAAACAAAAAGGACTACTATAAGGAAGTAATTTTTTTTCATTTATAGGGTAATAGTGTGGTTGGTTTGATTTTTAATGTTGGCAAATATATAAATCATTGTTGCACAACGATGATAAATTAACAATTATTGAACGAATGGTTTACTTTTTGATTACAATTACTATAAAAACAAGAGTAAAAGAAAATACCCTATGCAATTTATGTTAAATGTTGCATTGTGTTTTCCGAAAAAGATTTCATTTCAAAATAGAGAAATGCTACATTTACCAAAAAAACAATTATGGTATTAAGTAGATTTTGGCTCACTATTTTTATTGGTTCGATTGCTTTTGTAGTGTTTAGTTTGTTTGCCGCAAACAGCTATTCTATCGATTTTATATTGAACGGTAAGAAAGATGACCCCATCCTAATCTCCGAAAAATACCTCAATCAAGTGCCCAAGTTTGTGATGGATAGCATTGCTAAAGCTCCAGAGCAAACCATGGTCATCAATCGTGATACGTTAAATGCCGATACTACCTACGTCTACAAAAGCAAAACGGTAAAAATTTACAGTGGTTTGCAAAAATCGGATGGGTTGTTGCCAACTTGTAAAAACACCTTGTTGGATTTGATTTTGCCACTGATAGCCTATCTTGCTTTTTTCTGTGGTTTAATGGAATTGTTAATCATCTCGGGGGCTTCCGAAAAACTGGCTAGAAAACTTAGTCCGGTCTTTGCAAAAGTATTTCCATCAATTCCTAAAAACCACGAATCAATCTCCTATATGACTTTGAATTTTGCTGCTAATTTCCTCGGATTGGATTCGGCCGCAACCCCATTTGGACTGAAAGCAATGCAAAGTTTGCAGGAATTAAATCCCGAAAAAGATAAGGCTAGTGATGCACAAATCATGTTTATGTGCTTGCATGCAGCCGGACTTACCTTAATCCCAACTTCAATTATTGGCTATCGAGCCGCTGAGAATGCTAGTAATCCTGCTGATGTCATGTTGCCCTGTATCATAACGTCCTTCATCGGAACCATAGCCGCTTTTTTAATCGTAGGGATTCGTCAAAAAATAAACTTCAAAAGTGCTTCTTTAGTCGTAGCCTTAATGACCATTATTGCCGCAATAGTTGGGCTTTTATTTTATATTAACCGACTAGATTTAATCGGTAAAAATTACTTTACAGGCAACCTTTCGGGACTAATGTTAGTGGCCATCATTGGGTTTACTTTAGTCTTTTCTTTTGTGCACGAGAAAAAGTTTACGGCGCAAAGCACGACCATTTTTGATTCCTTTGTAAGTGGTGCCAATAATGGTTTACAAACGGGAGTAAAGATATTTCCTTATGTATTAGGGATGTTAGTCGCCATTTCGTTCTTCAGAAACAGTGGGTTGTTTGAAATTATTAGTAACGGACTTTCCTTTGTCTTTTCCAATTTGGGTGTAAGCAAGCCTATTACTGATTCTTTACCGGTGGCCATGTTGCGTCCTTTTAGTTCGGGCGGTTCGCGTGGGTTTATGATTGACTCCATGCGCACCTTTGGTCCTGATTCTTTTACAGGCCGACTCAG
>JBJONL010000090.1:0-10516 GCA_046051865.1 Bacteroidota bacterium
GTTTTAGTATGCAACAAATTCCAAGTGTTGACTTACGTGATTTCCTGTCGGATGATCCGGCACGTAAACAAAAATTTGTAAATGAAATCGGAAGAGCTTATGAAGATATTGGCTTCGTAGCATTAAAAGGTCATTTTCTAGATGACAAATTGGTGGAAGATTTATACGGAGAAGTACGCAACTTCTTTACCCTTCCTCTGGAAACCAAATCAAAATATGAAATCCCAGGTATTGGGGGGCAACGTGGATATGTTTCTTTTGGAAAGGAGCATGCCAAAGGACGTTCAGCGGGCGACCTAAAAGAATTTTGGCACTTTGGGCAATACGTAAGTAACGATTCAAAATATGCTAATGAATATCCCGATAACGTAACCGTTTCTGAGTTACCTAACTTTAACGAAGTAGGGCAAGAAGCTTATAAAATGTTAGAAAAAACAGGGGTATATGTTTTACGAGCATTAGCTTTATACATTGGCTTAGACGAATTTTATTTTGACAAGTACATCAAAGACGGAAACAGCATCCTACGCCCTATCCATTATCCACCCATTACTGACGAACCAAAAGACGGAGCGGTTCGCGCTGCAGCCCATGGTGACATCAACCTGATCACACTTTTAATGGGAGCGCAAGGTAAAGGATTACAAGTACAAAATCACGATGGCGTTTGGATTGACGCCATGGCACAACCCGATGAATTGATGATTAATGTAGGAGATATGCTTTCTCGTCATACGAACAACAAATTAAAGTCGACCATACATCAAGTGGTTAATCCTCCTCGTGAATTATGGGGGACCTCGAGATTTTCTATTCCATTCTTTATGCACCCCGTAAGTGACATGCCTTTGAATTGTTTAGAAAAGTGTATTGATGCAGCACATCCCAAAGGATTTGAAGACATAACGGCTGGCGACTATCTTGACGAGCGCTTAGTAGAACTGGGATTAAAAAAGAAGTAAAGGTTAATTCAATAATTGCATTAAAGACATTGAGTTTAACACTTAATGTCTTTTTTGGTTTAGGACAAAAAACAATGGATTTACAAGAGCAATTAAAAAAACTATTCCCCGATCACGAGCCTTCCCATGAACCTGAGGAAGCTAGTGTTGAAAATCATGAACTATACATTCAGAAGGAACCCATGATTTGTAAATATGAAAAGCGCAAAGGAAAAGCCACCACCCTAATTGAAGGGTACGAAGGCACTGAGGAAGATTTCAAATTATTAGCTAAAGAAATAAAAACAAAATTAAGCGTTGGCGGCACTTTTAAAGATGGTGCTATACTAATTCAAGGGGATTATCGCGATAAAATAATGGCGATGCTACAAGATAAAGGATTTAAAACCAAACGCGTTGGAGGCTGATCTATTAGCTGCAACCCTAAAAAATTAAATGAAATACCACTAATGATACAATCATCTGAATTAATATTGAATCCAGACGGCAGTGTTTACCACTTAAACCTGAAACCAGAACATATTGCTACTGACATTATCTTTGTTGGCGACCAGAACCGAGTTGAAAAAATTACCCAGTTCTTTGATCGTATAGAATTCTCTACTCAAAAAAGGGAATTCAAAACACAAACAGGCCTTTTCAAAGGAAAAAGAATAACAGTGATGTCAACGGGTATCGGTCCTGACAATATAGATATTGTCATGAACGAATTAGATGCTCTCGTAAACATTGACTTAGAAACCAGAAAACCGAAAGAGCAGTTAACCGCACTAAACATTATTCGCATCGGGACTTCAGGTTCCTTGCAAGCTGATATCCCCTGCGATAGTATCGTAATGAGTCAATACGGACTTGGACTAGACAACATGCTTCGGTCCTACTTAGTCGACGCTATCAGTGAAACGGAAATCGAGGATGCCTTTATTGAACAAACGCAATGGGATGTAAAAAAAGGACGTCCCTATGTCATTAGAGCAAGTGAGACTTTGGAAAAAAGAATTGAAAGCGCTACCATCCACAAAGGTTTTACGGGTACCGCAGGAGGCTTCTACGGCCCACAAGGACGTGTATTGCGTTTGGAAATTCAGGACCCTGAACTCAACAGCAAAATGGATCGTTTTGCATTTAAAGGAATTAAGATGACCAACTTAGAAATGGAAACTGCAGCCATTTATGGTTTGGGAAAACTATTGGGCCACGAGTGCTTATCGTTAAATGCCATCATTGCCAATAGAGCATTAGGAACGTTTAGTGAAGACCCCTATAAAGCGGTAGATGCGTTGATCGCGTATACTTTAGATAAACTAGCAAAATAATAACGCTCCCTTACCCTAATTGCGAAGTAAAAGAATTACTGCTTGATGATATTAACTTTAGAAACTAAACGATTACTCCTTCGTCCCCTCGAAGTTGCAGATGCTGAAGCTATGTTTGCCATGGATAGCAACCCCAATGTACATAAATATTTATGGCAAAAACCTACACAAACTATTGATGAAACCCTTAAAATCATTGAAAATGTACGCGGGCAATATGTAAAAAACAATATCGGACGCTTTGCCACGATTCTAAAAGAAACAGGAGAATTCATCGGCTGGACCGGCATCAAATACATTGACGACCACATTGAGAATGGTAATACGAACTTCTTTGATTATGGGTATCGCTTAAACGAGAATTATTGGAACAGCGGATTTGCAACAGAGGCTTCTGTAGCTTGGTTAGATTATGGTTTTACCCAGATGAACATTGACAAAATGAATGCTTATACCCATCATGAAAATGGTGCTTCTAATCGAATTTTAAAAAAAATTGGAATGACCTTAGTCGAAAGCTATCCTGACAAAGAACAGGTTACTTGGAATTGGTGGCAAATGAACAACCCTAATTTATAATACGAATGAAATCCTTCAAAATAATTGGTGTCCCGGAACATTTCAACCTCCCATGGCAATTAGCGATAGCGCAGGGTGCCTTTAAAAAAGCAGGGATCGACCTACTATGGACTGATGTTCCAGAAGGAACCGGTAAAATGTGCCAAATGCTACGAGACGACGAGGCCGATATGGCCGTAATTTTAACAGAAGGAATCGTAAAAGATATTACAAACGGCAACCCAAGTTCCATAGTACAAGTCTACGTGGAGAGTCCACTGGTATGGGGAATCCATGTTGCTGCCCACTCAAATTACCAAAGCCTATCCGATTTAGAACATCGTAAAGTAGCGATATCAAGATATGGCTCAGGATCACATTTAATGGCTTATATCAATGCCCAAAACGAAAATTGGAACCCTGAAACCTTACAATTTGAAGTCGTTAATACGATAGATGGGGCGGTAGAAGCTTTAACAGAGGGCAGGGCTGACTACTTTATGTGGGAACATTTTATGACTAAACCCGTAGTAGATAAGGGAATCTTTAGACGCGTAGCCGACTGTCCGACGCCTTGGCCTTGTTTTGTCATCGCAGTTAACAATGATTTTTTACAAAAAAATCTACAATCGGTAAAGGACCTACTTTCTATTATCAATTCGGCTACCAGCACCTTTAAAAACATAGCGGGTATCGAACAGGTTTTAGCGTCAACCTATCATCAAAAAACAGTTGACATTCAATCATGGCTATCAAAGACGGAATGGTCACAAAAACCATTAGAAGCCACTCTGTTAAACAAAATTCAAAATCAGCTATTTGACCTTAAAATTATTGATAAAAAAGCTACTTTTGCTGAAATAGTAAAAGTCGTTTAGCTTTTATTATCGGTAGTATGATAAAAATAAGACAGCTAACTTACGAACAACTGAAAGAGAAATTCAGGATTAAAAGTCCGTGGGATTTAATCATCATTTTTATCTTAAACCTGCTTATTACCATTCCTGTTTTCATTATTGCTCATCATAATTTTATCCTTTTCGATTGGCCTTTTCATGCCGATAGGATTATGCTTTTCTTGGTAATCCTTTTATCCATTCAGCTGATTTTACGTGCCATGAGAAGAGTGACCTTAATATCTGTTATTCTATACGGATTTATGTTGCTTTATGGGACTTTGTTTAGCGATTATAGTTTTGAAAGTGTTTTTGAAGACTACCGCTCGATGATCTACACCATGAATGACGATCCCTTCCCACAAGACATCATTATAACAAAGCTGTTGCCCTTTCCAAACAAATCAAAAATCGTCGATGCCGTAGAATTTCAAAACCCGAAAGTGAGAGATTTTGCCATCATGGCTATTAATAAGCATTTCAAACACATCAAAGGCTATCATAATGATTGGACCTTGATTCAGTCCTTTGCCATCTTTAAAGAAATTAACAATCGATGGAATTATGTCAGCGATCCAAAAGGACACGATTACATTGCAAAAGCGACTGAGTCGCTGCCCTATCTTTCGGGGGATTGTGATGACCATTCTGTGTTTATGGTATCTTGCATCAAATCCATTGGAGGCACTACCCGACTCATTCATACGAAAGGGCATATCTATCCTGAATTATTTATTGGGACACGAAAAGACTTAGAGCGCATAAATTATGTAATTAAAAAAGTGCTTTTCCCAAATGAAAGTAAAAACAAAAGCATTCATTATCACATCGATGAACGGGGGAAGATATGGCTCAATTTAGATTATACCGCAAGTTATCCCGGCGGTCCATTCATGCATGAAGAAATATTAGGAGCTTTGACCTTAGATTAATTCCGCCTATTATTAATTTTTGTAAAATTATTATTTACTATATTCGTTCCAAATTAAAACAATCTATTAATGAAAAAAATACTGAGTCTTATGTTGCTCCTTTCCTTGGCCTCGCAAGCACAGGAAAACACGGTCCTTGCCGCTAGAAAGAATGAGTTTCGTATCGATTTATTATCGGCAATTGTTTCTACTAAAGCTAGTTTGAGTTATGAACGCTTTTTAGAGCACAACCTCTCGGTTGGGGCAAACGTAAATTTTTCGAACAGCCACAAACTAAATGATGACTTTGATAAAGGGTATCGAAATAACGTCCCTAAATTCGAAATCAACCCTTACGTTCGTTATGCTTTATCTAAAAGCACCTCACGATATTATTTTGCTGAACTATTCGCCTCTTATAATGGAGGAGATTATAAAGAAATAGTTCGCTTAGTGGACGCTAATAACAATGGCTATTACACGTCTTTAAAATCAAAATACACCGATTTTGCTTTAGGTGGAGCGCTGGGCTACAAAATGTATTTTAAGGATTGTATCGCATTGGAATTATTGGTAGGCTTTGGGTCTAATCTTACCAACAAGGCTAAAAGTCCCGACGTCATTTCAAGAGTGGGTATTAATTTAGGTTACCGATTTTAATTTAATAGATTATGAAAAAAACACACTACTTAGCACTACTATTATTGGCTTTATTAGTTTCTAACTGTGATACAAATGATGATGGTTTTTACCTGAATAAATTCATGGACGCTAATGGTTTAGTTACCATTGCGCCGCATGCTTCGACCTATGCTATAAATGAAAAACTATATATAAAAGTGAATATCCCACGTTTGCTTCCAGAGCCAGGTCAAAGCAATTTATTGGATATTGTTACGACTACAGGAGCAGATCAATTCACTTTTTCGTATGTTATTGAAAAACAAAATGGCACTAACTGGGACGTTGTAGCGGTCGAAGACAGTTCGTTAGACATTGTTAAAGGTGCTGCCATCAATGGAGCCTTTGTCTATGGTGGCTGTAATTACGACAGCACTAGCCAAACTTATGAATATGAAGTTGGTTTTCCCTTATTGAATAGTGGAACAGGAAACTATCGGTTAAGTTTTGGGTACAATAGTGATGCCACTGGTAGTGTTGAGCTACGTTCGCAAAGCACGGTAGCCCACGTTATCTTAAACCTTAATTCTACTATTACGGGTTTGGACGGTAATGGCTATTATAATTTTACGGTAGAATAATTCATTTCACTAATAAAAAAAATCCACTGCGTAGCGCAGTGGATTTTTTTTACCATACTATTGGTTCTTTTCCGATGTGCTCTAAGTATCGATTCGCTTGGCTAAAATGATGATTGGCAAACCACAAACCCCTGTTGGCACTCAACGGCGACGGATGGCCGGTTTCTAATACTAAATGTTTTGCCTTATTGATTTTAGCTCCTTTCTTTTTAGCAAAGCCGCCCCATAACAGAAAGACTACTTGCTCTTTACGCTCCGATATCTTTTGAATTACGGCATCGGTAAAGGTTTCCCATCCTTGATTTTGATGACTTCCTGCTTCGCTTTGCCTAACCGTTAAGGTCGCATTAAGTAATAATACTCCTTGTTTAGCCCATCGTTCTAGATTTCCAGATAAGGGTATGGGTTGTTGAAGATCGGTTTGAATTTCTTTAAAGATATTACTTAGCGAAGGGGGAAACGCCATCCCATCGTTGACCGAGAAACACAAACCATTCGCTTGTCCCGGGCCGTGGTAGGGATCTTGACCAATGATAACCACTTTTACGTTGGGAAAGGGACAATGGGCAAAAGCAGCCCCTATCTCTTCCCATTTTGGATAACAAATAGTGGTCTCATAGGCCACTTTAACAAAATCATTGAGTTTCTTAAAATAGGCTTTTTCGAACTCCTCTGAGAGCTGCACTTGCCATGAAGAATGTATTTCAGTCAACATCTCTTAAAATTTTATCAAAAATACTATTTTCTATTGCAATATGGATTTTATCCTTTGTAACTTTGAACCAAAGACAAGTTAAGGAATGATTTCGATTACCGATAAAACATTACAGGATTTAGAATTTAAAACCGTTTTACAAACGATTTCGGACCGATGTACTACCGAAATCGGTAAAGAAAAAGCGCTTGCGATTATCCCGTACAAAGACAAGGAACTGTTGCTGATTGCTTTGCAACAAACCTCGGAATATCTTTCTTCCTTTAGCAACAATAATGCACTTCCGAATCATGGTTTTGACAACCTCACGAACGACATAAAGTTTCTTAGTATTGAGGATAGCTTTTTAGAAGTGGGAAGTTTTAGAAAAATCGCAACACTGTCTGAGACCGTAAATGCAATGCTCTTGTTTTTGAAAAAATTTCAGGAGTACTATCCAAAATTACATGAGCAATCTACCCAAGTCGAATATACTAAATACATCGTTCAAAAGATTGATGAAGTAGTGGACAAGTATGGCGAGATTAAAGACAATGCCTCTCCTGATTTAATCAACATTCGCAGGGATATGAGTGTGGTTCGCGGGAAAGTTAATCAGAGTTTTGGTCAAGCCTTGAGTCAGTATAACGGTTTAGGATATTTGGATGAAATTAGGGAAAGTATTGTAGAAAACCGTCGCGTCTTAGCCGTAATGGCCATGTACCGTCGTAAAGTTAAAGGTTCTATTTTAGGGAGTTCTAAAACGGGCAGTATCGCTTATATCGAACCCGAAGCAACCTTACGTTACTCTAGAGAATTGCATAATTTAGAATACGAAGAACGGGAAGAAGTCACACGAATATTGAAGAAGCTTTCCAATGATATTCGGCCTTTTATTGAGTTGTTATACCAATACCAAGACTTTCTGAGTATTATGGATATGACGGCAGCCAAAGCTAAATACGCTTATAAAATCAACGCCCTTTTACCCAAAATAACAGAAGAAAAACATTTATACTTTAGAGAAGCCTTCCATCCCATCTTGTACTTAAGCAACTTAGAAAAGAAAGAGAAAACGTTTCCTCAAACAATCGAATTGCAAAATGAAAACCGCATTATCGTGATTTCGGGTCCTAATGCTGGGGGTAAAACCATTTCCTTAAAAACAGTTGGATTGTTGCAACTCATGCTGCAATGTGGCATCTTAATTCCGGTGCACGAGCGCAGTGAAACATTCCTGTTTGATCGAATCCTGACCGACATAGGCGACAACCAATCAATCGAGAATCATTTAAGCACCTATAGTTATCGTTTAAAGAACATGAATTACTTTTTAAAGAAGTGCAATTCGAAGACTTTGTTCTTAATCGATGAATTTGGTACTGGTTCCGACCCTGAATTGGGCGGCGCCTTAGCAGAAACATTTTTAGAGGAGTTTTACCATCGAGAGGCGTTTGGGATTATCACGACCCATTATTCTAATTTAAAGATTTTGGCCAATGAATTGCCTTTTGCTTCGAATGCCAACATGCTCTTTGATGAAAAATCATTAGAGCCCATGTATAAATTACTTTTAGGACAAGCCGGAAGTTCTTTCACCTTTGAAGTGGCGCAGAAAAATGGTATCCCTTACGGATTGATTAATAGGGCTAAGAAGAAAATAGAGGGCGGTAAGGTACGATTTGACAAAACCATAGCTACCTTACAGAAAGAGCGCTCTAAACTCGAGAAAACCTCTTTAAATTTGAAGGAAGAGGAAAGTAAAGCACGTGAGGAGAGTAAAAAAATGGAAACGATTAATCATAAAATTCAGGAAAAGCTCGAACGCTATCAAGAATTATATGATGCCAACCAGCGCCTGATCTATATGGGGCAAAAACTGGATGATATTTCGGAAAAGTATTTTAATAATAAGGATAAGAAAATCTTAATTGGTGAGTTTTTAAAGATAGTAGAGATTGAAAACTCTAAACGCAAGAAAACGAGTGTAAAAGAGAAAAAGGAACAGGCGGTTATTCAGAAAATTGTCATTGAAGAAGTCAAAGTAAAAGTAGAGGAAATTAGACTAGTCAAGAAAGAGAAAAAGGTAAAGGCGCTAAAAGCTGCTTCTGAAAAGCCGGTCGTGATCTTAAAAGTTGGCGATCGCGTTCGCATGATTGACGGGAAATCGGTTGGCACTATCGACAAAATAGAGAAAAACAAGGCTGTGGTTAACTATGGTGTATTTACATCAAATGTGAGTTTAGAAGCCTTGGAGTATGTACAGGCAAAGTAAACCGCTAATGTCTATAGAACAATTACCTATCAATAAAAAGATTATCTTATTTGATGGAATTTGTAATTTATGTAATAGCGTTGTCCAATTCATTATTAAAAGAGATAAAAACGATCTTTATCGCTTTGTACCGCTTCAATCAGACTTAGGGAAAGAAATCGTAAAGAATCTCAACCTTAGCATGCCTTCTATTGATAGTATCGTATTATATGAACCTCAGCAAACATTTTATACAAAGAGTTCTGCAGCACTCCGCATCTTGATAGGATTAGGTGGTCTTTATACCTTAACCCGTCTCTTTTTGCTATTCCCAAAAGGATTTAACAATCGCATTTATGACTTTATAGCAAAGAACCGTTATCAATGTTACGGCAAACGAGAAACTTGCATGCTACCTGCGCCCGAATTGGCAAGTAAGTTTTTGTCATGATAAACATCATAGTTGATTTGAGAATTAACAAATCACCTTTGAGTAACATTAATAGTATAACTTTTGGTTTCCAAATCGCTACCCCATGTTTTCATAGGACAATGGAGTCTATATAACTATCGGTATTTTTGCATTGGAAATCATTGCTTTAGTAGAAACAATCATTCTCATGATGAATGGTAACAAAAAAAAAACGACTAAGTTTCCTTAGTCGTTTTTCTATTTAGATAAAAACTGTAAATTATTGTTTTACAATTTTCTTGATTGCAGTACCTTGGTTTGTTGTGATTTTCATCATGTAAACACCAGTAGCTAAATCACCGATAGCGATTTGACCGTTAGTAGCATTTACCGCTTTAGTCATAACAACTCTACCATTTAAATCAGTCATTTCAACTGCATTGATTGTAGCATTTACTGTACTTGAAATGTTAACAACATTTGTAGCAGGGTTAGGATAAACACTTAATTTAGAAGAAATGAAACTATTGTTAGACAATACTGAAGTAATGTTTAATGTATCAACAAACAAAGCAGTTGAAGTTGCAGCACCACCTGGAGTGTTATTGTGGATACCGAAGTAATAAATTCCGTCAGCAGGAACTGTGAACGTTGTATTTCTATCTGTGTACATAGAATCATCAACTTCAGAGAATGAATTAAGTACAGTGTGATTTGCAGCTACTTGGTCAGTTCCAACCGTTACATCAAAAGTCATTTCAGTTGGTAGATCTGGGTCAAAAGCATAAGCTCTAGTTTTGAAACTAAATGTTACCTCTTCACCTGCTGTTAAATTAAGTGCTCTAGAAAAGCCCCAATCATCAGAATCCGTTGCTGTTGTATTGTTGAATGAAAATAAGAAACGTCCAGTATCTCCATCTCCATTAATTGGTGGTGTTGCTGTTGCATCTGAATTAGCTACAGAAAAATCTCCAACAAAACCATCTGTATAGTTGTTTTCAGCTAGTTCAAAATCATTAGCATAAGGAAGTGGCACCGCTAAGTAACCATAACGCGGTCCAACCCATGCACTTTGAGTGGTTCCACAGTTTGCTCTTACATAATATCTGAAGTTTGAAGCATCAGGTAAACCTGAAACTGTAGCTTGTACATATGGTAATGCACCCGCATCAACATTCACAATTGTACCAGTACCAGCAGCATCAGTATAGTTGATACTCCAATCTACATCATAAGCAGCAGGAGCGCCAA
>JBJONL010000091.1:0-8336 GCA_046051865.1 Bacteroidota bacterium
CAAAGGCGGCTCTGACGACGACGGAGAAGACGACCCAGACGAAGACGAAGAAGCCGACTCAGACAACTTCGACGATGAAGACGATGAGGAATAAGTAAGTATTAAGAATTAAGTATTAAGACGCTATACATAAAGACAAACCCCCAATTTCTAGCGAGATTGGGGGTTTTTAGTTTAACAAGAACGACTCCAAATAAATTTGGAATTTATAATTAGTAATACCGTCACTTCGAGTGTTTTGAGCATCGCTCAAAATGTATCGAGAAGCTCTTCATAGGAAGCTAAATCGAAATGGTATCAGAACGAATTTACAAAGTCTATCATCTATCATCCATCCGTCTATCATCTATCTGTCTATCATCTATCCGTCTATCATCCATCCGTCTATCATCTATCATCTCTTAGTCTATCATCTCCAATCACAAATACCTTTCCTCAAAAACCCTCATATGATGATTCTGATGCCCAATAATCACAAAGCCTAAAGCGCGTACCGACATAGGATGTCCCGATGCCGTGCCAACTTGCTGTAACGTCTCTTGGTCAAAAGTCTTGAACAACGCCATCGTACTCTGTCTCACAATCAAGAACTCCGACAATAAGTCCTGCAGTCCTCGTTTATGGCCTTGGGAAGCCAACACGTAATCGTCTTCCTCAAAACCCGGCAACGGAGTCTGATCCCTGCGGGCAAAACGCAACGCTCGGTAGGCAAAGATACGCTCCGCATCAATCAAGTGCTGTATAATATCCTTAATCGTCCACTTTCCCTCCGCATAACGGTAATCAAACTTATCCATAGGAAGGTTTTGTACAAACTTAATAAAACGATGCACCGAGATCTCCAACTCCTCCATCAAAGTATACTCCTCCGACACCTGCTTAATATAGCCTTCATAAAAACCCGCATATTCACCTGGCTGCACTTCTGAAACTCTCATATAATTTTCTATTAGTACTACAAAGATGTAGCTTTTTTTTAATTTAAGTAGTGTGATTTGAGAATGTGAAGATTTGAAGATTTGAAGATTTGAATTTGGGATCTAAACTATTGGAATTTTACTATTGAAATTTATCCTAAGTACCACCGTCACTTCGAGTGTTTTGAGCAGCGCTCAAAATGTATCGAGAAGCTCTAAATTGGAACCCCAATTAGAAATCGCATCACAACTTCTACTCTATTGGAATTTGGAATTTGGGATTTCTTTTATTGGAATTTCCAAAGTCTATCATCCATCCGTCTATCATCTATACCTGCCCCAAGGCAGGTGTCTATCTCCTTAAGCCGAATTCCTACTAGCATTGGTATTGCCAAACAAGGAGCGGGTAACCAACTTTTCATAGACCTTTACTAACGCCTCATCATACCCCTCCTGTTTCTTCATCGCAATGATTTGGGATGAAGCATATTGTTGGATAGCCAATAAAGGCATAACAATGTGTTCCCGCATCGCAATCGAGGCTTTCCCATCGGGGTAATTTTCCATCAATTCTTGGTGTCCTGCGATTTTTAGCAAGAGGCGTTTGGACTCCAGATACTCCTCATAAATGATTTGCCAGAAGGCGCCAAACTCAGGGTCGTGCTGCATATAAGCGGTTAAAGGGAAAAAGCATTTGGCTAGCGACATCATGCTGTTTTCTAATAAGGTACGAAAAAACAAAGAGTGGTCATACAAGGCTTGCACCTGCTCCCACTGCCCCGTAGTTTCAAAATGTTTCAAAGCCGTACCCACGCCAAAAAAACCAGGGACGTTTTGCTTCAATTGGCTCCACGAACCCACGAAGGGGATCGCTCTTAAGTCGGCGAAGTCTAATTTGGCTTCCGTGCTGCGTTTGGAGGGCCGACTCCCAATATTCGTCTTAGCGTAATAATTTAAGGTACTAATTTGTTCCAAATAGGGCAAAAACTTGGGATGGTTCTTAAAGCTCAAATACTTCGCATAGCCTAAATCGGCCAACGTATCCAAGACTCGCATCTCGGCCGCCGTCAAGGTGTTTTCCTCTTCCGCAAAGACCTGATTCGTCACACCCGCACTCAAGAGGTTTTCCAAGTTGTACCGACAAGAATCGGGGGTACCAAAATTCGAACTAATCGTTTGCCCCTGCACCGTCAACTGAATCTCTTGATGCTCAATGGTTGAACCCAAAGAAGCATAAAACTTATGCGTCTTTCCGCCGCCTCGTGCTGGTGGCCCGCCTCTACCGTCAAAGAAAATGACTTTGACACCATACTGACGAGAAACAGCCGTAATGGTTTCTTTTGCCTTGAAGATACTCCAATTGGCCATCAAATAGCCCGCATCTTTCGTACCATCAGAAAAACCTAACATCACGGTTTGTTTGTTCTTACGGTGTTTCAAATGGGTTCGATACGCCTCGTTTTGGTACAACTGCTCCATAATCGTATGCGCTTGCTGTAAATCATCAACCGACTCAAATAAGGGAACAATATCGACTGTGGGTTGGGCCCACCCCACTAAAGCAAACATAGCATAGGTCTCCATCACATTCAAGGCACTCTCGTTATTGCTGATGATGTAGCGGTTACAAGCCATCTCCCCATTGGTTTCTTGAATACGGCGCATGAGTTTGATGGTATCCAAAGTGGATCGGGTCATGGTATTCTCAAAGAAATGCGCACTCAAATCATACGTTAAGCTCCCTAGCACGTCCATCTGTTGGCGTTCACTAAGGTCATCAAAATTCTCGGGGAAATAGACTGCCTTCTCTTTGCGCAATACGGCTATGATATCGGCAAACACTTGGTTGTGGACATGACTGTTTTGGCGGATGTCGAGGGAAGCAAAATGAAAACCAAACTGTACGATCTTTTGCAACAACATTGTAACTTCGTCCAAATACAAGGACTGATGCTGTTCGATGATGATTTGCTTCACTTTGGTCAACTCGGCAACCAATTCCTCCAAACTAATAAACACTGCCCCTTGGGAATAAAAAACCGAACGGTATATTTTATGCTCCAAGCCCGCTATAATTGCATCCACCTCTGTAAAGGTCAGCTTGCGCTTCAAAGCCCGAATATCAAAGTAATAACATTTCAAGATGGAGGTTCGCAACCGATTAGCCACCTGCTCCGTAATCTCTGGAGTAACGAATGGATTCCCGTCGCGGTCACCGCCGGGCCAAAAGCCTAAATTAATAAGAGGGTTCTGGATTAAAGCCCCATCAAAGATATTCTTTTGCAAGTACTGCATCATCTCCCCGATCGTCTGGTAAAAGACATTTTCTAAATACCAGATCAAACTCACCGCTTCGTCAAAGGGCGTGGGCTTTTCTTTTTTAATAAACGGGGTTTTGCCTAACTGCGACAGTAATTGCTTAATCGAATTCAAATCGTTTGTGCGCACGGCCTCGGTTAAATCGGTTATGATTCCTAAGACCGCTCCAGGATAAAACTGCGTCGGATGTGCTGTTAATACGGTACGTATGGTAAAGTCTTCTAAGAAGGTAATTAATTCCTCGCGTTTGTCTTTTGCTTCCGTCTTTTCTTTAATATCGCGCAGCGACCCACGGCCTTCCATATTATGCACTACGGGAAACGCCGCGTCTTCGATGGCATCAAATAAGACAATCTGACGCTCTACATACTGCAGGAAGCGAAATAATAAATCCACTTTTTGCTGTTCAGTAGGTTGATCCATATACTTAGCCGCAAAGGAATCTACGATCTCCTTGGGCGATTTGCTGCTCTTAAACCCGGCCTCACAGACCTCAGTAAATAATGGAAGTAGCACCCCCGTATTGTCAATCGCATCAAAAGGCAAGGTGATGAACACACTGTTATACACATGGTACTTTGACAAGACGGTTTGGTTAAACCGCTCTATTTTGGGTAAGGTATACATGACGGCAAATTTTAGGTAGTAAGTTACAAAAAAAACCTCAAGCAAGGCTTGAGGTTTTCATACTATTTTTAGCGCTATACTAGTCTAATTCTTGAAAGATGGTGTGCATCAAACGTTTCTTGTCGTTGATACTCTCTTCCAATGAAATCATGGTCTCTGTTCGATAAACGCCTTCAATGTCATCAATCATAAAGATAACATCTTTAGCATGCTTTGTATCTTTTGCTCTAATTTTACAGAAGATATTGAATTTTCCTGTAGTCACATGTGCTACCGTTACGTAAGGAATCTCATTGATACGCTCCAATACAAATTTAGTTTGGGAAGTGTTATTCAAAAACACACCTACATAGGCGATAAACGAATACCCTAGTTTTTCATAATCCAAAGACAAAGACGAACCCATGATAATCCCTGAATCTTCCATTTTTTTGACACGAACGTGAACCGTTCCTGCAGAAATCAATAATTTTTTAGCAATATCGGTAAACGGGATTCTAGTGTTGTCAATCAACATATCCAAGATTTGGTGGTCTACTTCATCTAAACGAAACTTACTCATAAAAAAAGGTTTTACTTACTTAATTAGTTTTGGCAATTCAAGAAGTTACCCTCACCTGGAGTTTCGCAAAAACAGTCGCTTAGGATCGCAATCCTCCGTTGACTATTTTGATGCGGTCGCCCAACTCAAATTTCGCTACCAAGCCAACTTCCGGCTGGTCATTTTGGCCATCCTGATACAGCGATTCTTGCGCATCGATGGTGACATGTCCAAAATACGAATCTAAGTGGTCCACTTGCGCTATGCTAGCTTCAAAGACGACTTTTCCCTCGGTAAGAACTTCTTTAAACTGTGCTGCAAAATTGCTAATTATTTCGTTACCATCATAATTTATTTTAACATTTTTATAAACAAAATCATAAAAAACGACTTTATTTTGCGGAATTTTTAAATAATCATCGATTTTCTTGCTAACTATAACGTTTTCGCTCAAATACACTAAACCAGAGAGTAATGCGATAAAAATATATTGCCGGGTTTCTTCTCGTTCGTAATCCCCTGCAAAATGACCTGCCTCGAATAAGACCGTGGGAACTCCCAGATACTGAAACGTATCGCCCACGCAATTCAGATTAAAGGAATCGTCAAAACGCCCTACTTGGTTCGGAATATACGCTTGCAACGTCTCGTTCATTGCCACGATAACTTCCATAGCTCTTGTGCGCACCGCATTCACTTCCCGCGCCTCATTGTAAGCAGGAGCCAAAAAGGAAACTGTAGCGGGCATACCGGTACTACCTGCCCCAAAAATCGTACGCTGATCATGTAAATTATAACAGTAATCCGGCCCAAAATCCTCGAAGACGGCCCGCAGAACCCTACTCTCGGGTTGCGACAAGTCTTGGGCATCCCGATTCAAATCGACTTCATTAGCATTCACCCGTGTATACGCCGCAGCGCCGTCAGGATTCAATAGCGGCAACATACAAAAGGTACAGTGAGAAAGTAATGAGGTTCCAACCTCCTTGTCACTCGCAAGCAAATGCAAGAAATCAAACAAGGCCTTAGTAGTCGTGCTCTCATTCCCATGCATTTGCGACCACAGCAATACTTTTACTGGGCCGACCCCTAAGTCCAAACGATAAATAGGCTTCCCAAGTACCGAAGTGCCCACCACTTTGGGATTGTAAGGAGCCAACAAGGGTTGGATATCTTCCAAAGTAATATACCGGCCATATAAAGAAACCGCTTTACTAGCTTCGTGCAATGCTTTATAATTCATTTCTATTCGTTTCAAATTGATATTGATGGGCTGGATGCTTTCCTTTTACACCAGCAAAATGAGGTGCAATACGCTTCATATCGGCTTCGTAATCGCCTGTTACGGCAACAGGAGCACCAAGGCGCACTTCCCTCTTCCCATAATCAAACGCCACCGGCACTATTGGAACGCCCGCCTTTAAAGCAATAAAATAAAACCCCGTGCGCAACTCCGTTACTTTTTTCCGCGTGCCCTCGGGAGCAATGGCCATCCGAAAGATTTCTCGGGAGTCGAATACCTCCACGATAGCGTCCACCAAGTTCTTGCCGCCGCTGCGGTCCAAGGGTGCTCCGCCTATCCTTCTAAAGTAGTAGCCAAACGGAAACATAAACAATTCCTTCTTCCCTACAAAGTTCATTTCCCGCTGTAAAATCCCTCGGGAAAACAAGCCTAAAAAGAAATCCAAATTAGAGGTGTGCGGCACCACCATTAAGATGCATTTCTTGACATCGTGGGATACCGTGCCGACAATCTTCCAGCCACACAAACGAAAAAAAATAAATTGGTATAAGTACCGTCTCACAAGTGATATTTTTCGTAAATTTAGTATTAAATCTATTATTTTTGAATAAATTATTTCCAATGCTTCAAAAACTCTTTAGCTACTTCGTACCGGTTAACATCCTCAAGAAAAATTCAGCCATTAGCAAGACGCTAGAAGTGACTTGGAACAATGGGCAATTGGTACTAGATAGTCAGAACACCAATTACTCCTATGGCAGTCTGCAACGCATCTTGCGCAAGGGCCTAAGGTATATTGGCTTCGAACGTATACAGCAATTTAACAGCGTACTTGTGCTTGGCGTGGCCGCTGGCAGTGTTATCAAGACGCTAGTAGACGACATAAAGTTTACAGGGAACATCACTGGAGTCGAACTAGACGAACAAGTAATCGCTATAGCCAAAGAATACTTCAAACTGGATGCAGTACCAAACCTCGAACTCGTGATTGATGATGCCTTCGAATTTGTATTGAAGACCAAACAAACCTACGACCTCATTATCATTGATATCTTTCAGGACACGAAGATGCCCAACTTCCTCTTTGAAGACTTCTTCATCAAAAGGGTTAATGATATTCTCAACGTAAATGGGTTTATCTTGTTCAACACAATGGTGATTACCCTAGCCCAAGAGGAACGGAACGCAGCCTATAAGGCGAAGTTTGGTGGCAACTATTCTTTACGCATGTACCCCAAAGTGGAGAAGCATAACGAACTATTCACGATCAAAAAACTGGCCTAATGAAACACTTTCTGAAAAAACTATTGCTTGGTAAAATAACGAATCGCGACCGCAACCGCTTCAACTTAACACCGCTTCAAAAAAGAATACTCAACATTCGAGCCATCTGGAACAATGACCACCAAGACGATAACGGGATTGAGAAAATCGTGCGCCTCTTCCTCTCAATTTCCCAGTTGTTGTTTCCCGGACTCTATATCAAACACTACGCTTACAAAATCGGATTCGAATACCAAGACCTCATGATGGATGTCTATGTGCTGCTAAAAGTAGCGTTTCCATTCCTTATCCTGTTTAACGACTGGCAAGGCAACTTGGCCATAGTGGTGCTCATGACCTATCTTTTACTCGAAACCGTGCTCTACATCCCTACGCTCATCTTTGCGTCAGACATGCTCTCAAGACCGCGGTCTTACAAGCGTTCGATGCTCTTATTATTCTTCAATTACCTCGAAATCGCATTCGCTTTTGGCGTCCTTTACGACTGCGGAGCCAACATGAACCGACCCTTCGAAACCTGGTACGACCCGATTTATTTCAGTATGATTACCTCCTCCTCCATCGGTTTTGGAGACTACGTCCCCGTGACCCTGTACGCCAAAGTACTAGTAAGCATTCAAGCCCTATTCTTCTTGTCTTTCGTGGTACTCTTCCTTAATTTCTTTTCTACCAAAATCAAAAACAAAGGCTATTTTGACCATGAAAGCGAGGAGTTCTAAACATATTCCATCAATTGTCATTCCCGCGCAGGCGAGACCCGTTAGCGCGGACTTACAGTCCGTGCTCGCAATCTAAATTCCAGAGCAGTAACTTCGTGCAACTACTAGCCATAAGTTTTATTCTGTTCTAGTAGCTATTACTAAGTTTTTGAAACCGCTATCACTTAAAAATCCCCATTTTGTTACCGCGATATTTGGAAAAAAAATAATTTGTCCATCCAGACTTACATCCAGATAGCCACATTCTTTTTTAGCATCATCAAAAAAAACAATGATTTTATCATAGTACGGAGTTCCTATTTCACCCCAATCAAAACTTGCCGAATCATTGATGATCTTCAATATTCTCTCGGTCTCAATCTGATCAAATTTATGATTTGAAAATGGGAAAGACCTGTTATACAATACCGCACTTTTTGCTTGACCTAACAAGATGGTTCTTTTAACTTTTTTATCAATTTTTACTAAACTATCGTAATTGCTTTTATTCGGAGTTAAAGAGTGTGAATATCTATTTTTTAGACTATCCTCTATTTTTTCTTTATTGGGAAAAGAAAAAAAAACATAGGCTGACCATAGTATCAATACAGCAAAAATCATTAAACATAGTTTATTTACAAATCTCATATTATTGTATTGCAATTTAGCAAAGTTGCTTATAGTTTAATTTTCAAGTCGTTAAGATT
>JBJONL010000092.1:0-9060 GCA_046051865.1 Bacteroidota bacterium
CTGTGTTGACAAAGGACATTAGTTGGTTTTTAAGGGAATCAATGCCAAGGTTAGCCTTAGCCGAGATGGTTTCAAGGGTAACGCCTAACGTTTCCAATTGCGAGCGAATACCCGCGATTTCAGCCTCGGTAAGTAAGTCAATTTTATTGATGACCACCATTAAGGGTTTTAGTGGATATTTGTTCTTTACCTTTTCGATTTCGGTGATGTAGGTCGAACCTGAAACCTGAAACTTCGAACCTTCAAACAAATACATGACTACTTGTGCCTGCTCAATTTTCTCAAAGGTCTTTTTAATCCCAATGCTCTCCACTACATCTTCCGTTTCGCGAATACCTGCCGTGTCGATGAAGCGAAAACCAATGCCGTTGATGACCAACTCATCTTCAATCGTATCCCTAGTAGTACCCGCAATCTCTGAGACGATCGCGCGCTCCTCATTCAATAAAGCATTCAATAGGGTGGACTTGCCTACATTAGGTTCGCCCACAATAGCCACAGGGATACCGTTCTTAATGACATTCCCTACCGCAAAAGACTCAATCAGTCGCTTTAAAACAAATTCTATCCGGGTAAGCAGTTCCTTAAATTGGGTGCGGTCGGCAAACTCTACGTCTTCCTCAGCAAAGTCTAATTCCAACTCAATCAAAGAAGCAAAGTTCAACAACTCTTCGCGCAACTTCGCAATCTCATTACTAAAGCCCCCACGCATCTGCTGCATCGCAATCTGATGACTGGCTTCGTTGTCAGAAGAGATTAAGTCGGCTACGGCTTCGGCTTGGGATAGATCCAACTTACCGTTCAAAAAGGCTCTCAAGGTAAATTCACCCGCCTGAGCCATTCTACAACCTTCCCGCAACAACAATTGAATAATTTGTTGCTGTATGTAGGTCGACCCATGGCAAGAAATCTCAATCACATTCTCGCCGGTGTAAGAATGCGGATTCTTAAAAATAGACAACAAGACTTGATCGTATACTTTGCTGCCGTCTACGATGTGCCCCAAATGTATGGTGTGGGTTTTTTGGTCGCTTAGGGCCTTTCCGGAAACCGATTGAAACACACGCTCCGAAATGGTCAACGCTTGGCTCCCCGACATCCGAATAACCGCAATCGCCCCCGCCCCTGAAGGAGAGGCCAAAGCCACTATAGTCTCTTGTGAAATCATCTTGTTGGTATTTAACGGCAAAGATACTAATTCTAGTTTTGTTTGCTAGTAGGGCAGCGTAATGCTGTTTTATTTGGTATATCCATGAGTATCAAAAAGATAATTAAAAGTTAAATAGCCGCTTTACTGATATTTATCAGCTGTTTTATAACGGAATCGTCGTAAATTTGGAATACTTTTAATTCCCATACCATGAAAAAGATATTAGTTCCTCTAGACTTCTCCGAAACTTCGGAAAATGCATTTGTGTACGCCCTCGAAATGGCCAAAATATTCAAAGCCGAGTTGCTACTCCTGCATACGTTCGATTTGCCCATAGTTGACAGCCAAGCGATGCCTATCAACTACGCTACCCTATACGAGACTCTAGAAATGTCCAATTTTGATCACTTCAAAGAGGAAATGCCAAAACTACACGCCCTAGCCGAAGCGCATAAAGCTACGAATATTGGGATGCGGCATATCATGATGGATGGCGAACTAGTATACAGCATCAAAAAAGTCATCAAACAAGAAAACATCGATTTTGTAGTGATGGGTACCAATGGCGCTACAGGTTGGTTAGATTCGTTCATAGGAACCAATACAGCCTCCGTAATTTCCGATGTGTCAGTGCCTGTACTAAGTGTGCCGCTTGCAGCCAAATTCGAAAAGATCGAAACCATAGCCTTCACCACCCGCTTCCGCCAAAAAGACATCGAAGCTTTAGTCAAAGTATTAGTACTGGCCAAGAAAATGCACGCGCAAGTAAAATGCCTCTACGTGAAAACCGCCCACTCCGATGTAAATACCGATACCATCCTACGCTGGCAATCGCACTTCGACGACGAAGAACATTTACAGTTTTTTGTGATTCCTAGCGAAGAGGTAAACGCTACCATCGAAGACTTCCTAGTCGACCAAGATATTGATGTACTAGCCATGCTGACCTACAAACGAAACTTTTTCGTCGAACTCTTCACCACAACGACCACCCAAAAATTAGCGCAAAGTTTGCACACCCCCATACTAGCACTCCACGAATAATAAAAAAGTCCCTAGCAGCTGGGGACTTCTTTTTGCAGTAACTAAAAAACCGCCTCATTGTTTGCAACGAGACGGCTCCAGGTATAAAGGTTAGTTTATATTAGTTGTTAAGCATTACTGGCATAACCAACATGGTTACCGTTTCGCCTTCGTCCAATCCATCAATAGGAGTCAAGATTCCTGCACGGTTTGGCATAGACATCTCCAACATGATTTCGTCCGATTGTAAATTAGTCAACATCTCCGATAAGAAACGAGAGTTAAACCCTATTTGCATATCGTCTCCTTGGTAATCACAAGTCAAACGCTCCTCAGCTTTGTTGGAGTAATCAATATCCTCTGCTGATATGTTCAACTCAGCACCGGCAATCTTCAAACGAATCTGGTGCGTAGTCTTATTAGAGAAAATAGCAACACGACGCACCGAGTTTAATAACAAGACACGGTTAATCATCAACTTATTCGGATTCTCTTTAGGAATAACCGCTTCGTAATTGGGATACTTACCATCAATCAAACGACAAGTCAATACATAACTGTCAAAAGAGAAGGTAGCATTAGAGTCATTATATTCAATAGTCACATCCGATTCAGAAGTTCCTAAAATGCTTTTTAAGATATTCAAAGGTTTCTTTGGCATAATGAAATCAGCCACTTGTGAAGCTTTTACATCCGCACGAGCATATTTCACTAGCTTATGAGCATCAGTAGCCACAAAGATTAATCCCTCCGGTGAGAATTGGAAGAATACCCCACTCATGACCGGACGTAAATCGTCATTACCTGCTGCAAAGATTGTTTTGCTTATAGCCGTAGCCAATACTTCAGAAGGAACCACCGTAGAGGACGGGTCTTCTAAACTAACAGATTTAGGAAACTCCTCTCCTGGGGCATAAGCAATCGCATACTTACCAGAATTCGAACTAATCTCAATAGTACTGTTCTCTTCAACCGTAAAGGTCAAAGGCTGCTCTGGAAACGTTTTTAAGATGTCCAATAACAATTTAGCAGGAACCGCTACACTTCCTTGACTAGTAGAATCGATCTCTAAAGTAGCCGACATAGTAGTCTCTAAGTCAGAAGCCGATACCGTTAAGGTTTTGTTGTCTAATTCGAATAGGAAATTATCTAAAATTGGTAAGGTGTTACTGCTGTTGATAACACTCCCCAACACTTGTAGTTGTTTTAATAAGTAGGAACTCGATACTATAAATTTCATCTGAATCTATTTTTTACAAATATATCTTAAACTAAGAGATTTCAAAAAGTTTTTTATTAACATTACTTGCTGTATTTACGCTTGCGCAATACCGTAAAGCCTATGCCAAATAACACTAAGATAACTAACGGAGCCGCAACAGTTATAACTTGTGATGAGGTATAATTTGCGACCACTTTTTCTTTATCCAAGATAGGCAAATCGACTTCTTTACTCCGAATGTTAATAAGTCCGTTGTCGTCCAAAAGATAATTAACACAATTCATCATAAACTCTTTGTTGGCATACAAATTATTAGTCCATTTGTCGTAGCCTAACTCCAACGGTTGGAAGTTTTTATCCAATTGGTTTCTAATCACATCACCATCCGATACCACAATCATTTTGTTGTCTTTACCCGTGCTTTCAAAAGAAGCTTCTTTAAAGGGCAACACCCTATTCTCATAAACCGAATGGAACTTGCCCTCCAACAACAAGGCTACTGGGAAATTCCCGGTATTCACAAAGTCCTTTTGCTCCGGTCGGTCGGATACCATCTTCAAATTAATCTCGGTAGGGGTGCCAACCAATTTCGAGTATTGCGAAGACTGCAACAAGACCGTTTTTTTAATGTCGTTTTTTAATGGCTCTATCGGACTCGTAAATTGAAACTTAATCCCGTCTAAATTACTCACTATAGGATGCTTGTCCTTTTGCATCGGATAAATCATTGGAGAGAAAAACCAAGGATACTGGGTGTACTGGGTAGCACTTCCTTGTTCGCCAGTGGCCAAAGCTATAGGGGTGTTCTGTACATCATAAATTAAATCCGGACGCATTCTAAAGCCATACTTGAAAAATAAGTCGCCCAAGTTCAAGTCTCTTGCAAACGCCAAATTAGCCCCTTCATTGTTGTACAAACTGTCCATCTCCATATTCACCTGGTCCACGAGCCACAACGTCTTACCGCCATGTACAATGTATTGGTCCAATACTTCTTTTTCCTCATCCGTAAACGCCTCGGTGGGTTTGGCAATGACGGCCAAATCGTATTTGTTCAAAAACTTCAAACTCTCATTCGGGTTCTTAGCCACCGAGTCTAAGGTAAATGTACCGATGTAGTAATTGTCGCGAACCGACTTCACAAAATCAGCAATCAAGATATCGTGGAGTTCGCCATTCCCTTTAATAATCGCGACTTTCTTCTCTTTGTCTTTGGATACCGTATTAAACGCATTAGCAAAGGCATATTCTAAGTGCTGCACCGAACTCACGACCTTCTCTGCCGTAGATGCGCCCATCATGTTCTTTAATAGCGGAATTTTAACGGAACGGGTACCGCAATTCGCTACTGCCCATGGGAACACAACCTCTTGGGTTTGCTGACCCTTGTCATTTACCGTTACGTTCACCGGCGTCATGCCTCGCTCGATAAACGACTGCATAGTCTTGTCTTTTTCTTCTTCCTCTTTTAAGGGGTTAACAAACTGGAAGATGATATTCGGATTCTCCGCTTTGAATTCTTCCAACAACTGCTGGGTCTCCGTTTGTAGCTTTTTAAATTCCCCCGGAAAATCTCCTTCTAAGAAGACATCAACATATAAAGGTTCTTTTACTTCACTAACAATCGTCAAAGAGGTTTGGGATAACGTATAGCGTTTGTCTGCCGTAAGGTCAAATCGTTTGTATATGAAATGACCCACTAGGTTCAATCCCACAAGAAACAATACCGTAACTAGTATTTTTTTAAAGTTGTTTTGTAGCTTGCTCATTAGGATTTCAATGATTTTAATTTATACACAGTAAACGATAAAAATAAAACGGAGATACTAACAAAATACAGTACATCCCTAGTATCGATTACCCCACGCGACATGCTTTTAAAATGATAATCCATCCCTATTCGAGCAATAACATCCTCAAAGCCTTTTACATAAGTGGAGGCACCTTCAAATCCATAATAAAATACAAAACATAAAAATACCGATACCAAGAACGATACAATCTGATTTTCCGATAGGGTAGAAGTAAAGATTCCGATAGCGGTATAAGAAGCAATCAAGAACAATAAACCAAAATAAGACCCCATCGTACTCCCCATGTCGATATTCCCTTCAGGCATCCCCAAGCCATAGACGACATAGACGTAGACTAACGTTGGCAATAAAGCCAAGACAATCAATAAAAAGGAACCTAAAAACTTCCCGTTTACAATTTGCCATACCGATAAAGGCTTGGTCAATAGTAATTCAATAGTGCCCTGTTTCTGCTCATCCGAAAAACTACGCATAGTCACCGCCGGAATCAAAAACAACAAAATCCATGGGGCTAAAGTAAAGAACGGACTCAAATCGGCAAACCCACTTTGTAAGATGTTGTACTCGCCATCAAATACCCAAAGGAATAAACCATTAAGCAATAGGAAAATGGCAATAACCAAATAACCTATGGGCGAACCAAAAAAGGATTTTATTTCCCGTAACGCGATTGATTTCATATTTTTAATATTCGTAATTCGTAATTCTCAATTCGTAATTCTTAAAGCAGCGTAACTACTTTATCCACACTCCAAGCTTCTGGCTTGTCGTTAAATAGTTTTTTAGTAAACGTCCACACTTCATCAAATAAAGCCGATTGGCGGTACCGTTCTAAATCAGCCTCCGTTTCCCAATAGCTATAAGTAAAATAGATACAAGGGTTGTTTTTGTCTTGATATAATTCCAACAAGCGATTGCCTTCAGCTCCTCGTATCTTTTCTTTCATCTGGTCAAAATTGGCCAAAAACTTCGGCACATGCTCCTCGTGAAAACTCATTTTTACTATTCTAACAAACATATATTTTCTCTTCTAATTCTGAAACTCAATAGTCACGACATCCCGGTAGCTCAAACCTAATAAAGAGGAAGCCGAACCCACGGTGTTAGGATTGCTCCTAAATATAGCAATCTCTAGAAACCCCGCTTCATTGAAGATGGCCAATCGTTCTCCCTCAAAATGCTTCATGGGATATTTATCAGAGATCCCTATAGAAGAGTATTTCGGTAAGATGGTTTTAATGGATTTGTTTTTAATCTGTATTTCATAGGGCCGGCCTTTTCCCGTCTCTAAAAATAGTTTCTTAGAAATGTTAGTCACCGCATTCCCAAAATGATCCGTATAAATAACATATCCCTTGATCTGATTGTTCTGTACAACCGCCTGCAATTCGGTTACTTCTTTAATGGTAGTAATTTCTTTCCCAATAACATTTGGTAACCCACCTTTAACCAAGTGACAAGCCACCTTCACAAACACATCCAAATCAGTAGCATCACTAGGCAACCGGTCGTGAATGTTGATGGCAACCAATTTTTGCGGCACAATCTTCTGAATTAACATGCTCAATATACCATTGTCGGCACAAATAAAATACTGATCGTTCCATTGCATAGCGATATGCTGGTTCTCATGATTCAGTTCAATGTCAACCCCAATAAGATGCACCGTCCCTTTTGGGAAACTACTATAAGCTGCTCCTATAATATAAGCAGCCTCCGATACATTAAAGGGATCAATATCATGCGATAAGTCAACAATAATAGCCTCTCTAAACTCCGATAATATTTTACCTTTTAAAGCCCCAACAAAGTGGTCTTTTACTCCGTAATCGGTTGTTAAAGTGATTATTGACATAAATTGTTTATAACTTGGTAGAAATAGCCCTCAAAAATAGTGAAACCTATCCTTTTATTTGATTAAATTTGAGTACAAAGCTAACAATTATATAGCGAATTCTATTAATTTAATACTCCCGCTTTTGAACGAACGTATCATTGAATTACACGACATCGCTCCCAAAGAATTTTGGGGTGCCCAAGACATCCATCTTGAAACGATTAAAAAGTACTATCCCAAACTCAAAATTGTAGCTAGAGGTACCACCCTCAAGGCTTTTGGAGAAAAAGAAGAGCTAGACGAGTTTGAGAATCGCTTCAATCGCCTGATGCTTCATTTTACTAGGTACAACAATATAGATAACAACGTCATCGATCGCGTCATTCAAAGCAATTCGCAAGAAGAACAACGCATGCCCGATCAAGACAAGATATTAGTACACGGACTAGGAGGGAAGCTCATTAAAGCCATGACGCCTAACCAACAAAAATTGGTAGAGTACGTTCAGAAAAATGATATGGTATTTGCCGTGGGTCCAGCAGGTACCGGTAAAACCTATACGGGTGTAGCCTTGGCTGTAAAAGCACTCAAAGAAAAGCAAGTCAAAAGAATCATCCTTACCCGCCCCGCTGTAGAAGCAGGGGAGAACCTAGGGTTTCTACCTGGGGATATGAAGGAAAAGCTTGATCCCTACATGCAACCGCTTTACGATGCATTGCGCGATATGATTCCGCCACAAACCTTAGAGGATTATTTATTAAAAGGAATCATCCAAATAGCGCCCTTGGCCTTCATGAGGGGTCGTACACTAGATAATGCCTTTGTGATTTTAGATGAAGCGCAAAATACGACGCATTCCCAAATGAAAATGTTCTTAACCCGTATGGGTAAAAACGCCAAGTTTATCATCACAGGAGACCCTGGCCAAGTAGATTTGCCGAGAAGAACCATCTCGGGTCTAAAAGAAGCGTTACTGGTTTTGAAAGATATAGACGGAATCGGTATTATTTATCTAGACGATAAAGATATTGTGCGTCACCGACTCGTTAAGAAAGTTATCGATGCCTACAAGAGTATCGAAAACAATGATTAAAATTGCATTAGAAATAAAAAACCCTGCCTTTTGTAAATCGGCAGGGTTTTCCTTTTATAAATAAGTAAGTAAGCAGTAGTTTATAGCGCAATCCTAATAGGTTGTATGTACAAGGTACGAACAAAGACCCCATCTTTAATACCCGGTTTCCATTTAGTATGCAATGATCGTAGCACTTTAACAGCTGCTCGTTCTAAATCAGCATCATTACTACGCAATACTTTAATGTCTGACAATCCCCCGTCTTTTTCAATGACAAAAGAAACAATAGCGGTAATAGATTCTTTGCTTTCATCAATTTCCGGTTTGTCGATGTTCCGACTAATGTATTTCTGAAATTCTTTAATGCCTCCAGGAAATTCGGGCATAACATCTAATTCAGTAGTCTTGTTAACATCGTCCCCATCTTTTCGTTCAACAACTCCTTTGCCTTTGCCGCCGTCGGCTCCGTCACTGGGGATTAAGGTGGCCGGACCTACTCCAGTAGTTCCTTTGATATCGGTTTCTGGTTGGTGTTCTTTAATGTTTTTGTTTTCAGTTATGTCCTCGGGATGATCCTCTTTTTTGACAATAGTAGGATTAACCAAGTCTTTAGAAATAACTTTTTCTTTTACTTGTTCTTTGTTTTGGTGCAGGACTACTACCTTCTTTTTGGGCTCTATTTTTTTTGGATTGAGATACACCTTAGTTACACGAATCACATCTGGTAAGGGTTTGTTGATCACATCAGCAGTGGTAAAAGAAGATACTAAGATGATTACACCTGCAATGCTTGCAAATAATAAGATACCTAGTAAAAAAGCCATTAAGGTAGTTCGAGAATTGTCTCGGCGCAATTGATAAGCTCCATAAGCTTTATTCTTGCCTTCAAAAACCAGTTCCATCCAGTTTTTGTCATAAATACTAACGTTTGACATAATT